>SCRR01000299.1 GCA_004322085.1 Burkholderiaceae bacterium | reverse complement strand
GCCCAGTTCGGCCAGGCCGGCCCCAAGGTCGGCTCGGTCGACCCCGGCTACGGCACCGCCTTCCTGGCGCGCGTCGTCGGCGAGAAGAAGGCGCGCGAGATCTGGTACCTGTGCCGCCGCTACAAGGCCGCCGAAGCGCTGCAGATGGGGCTGGTCAACGCGGTGGTGCCGCACGAGCAGCTCGACGCCGAGGTGCAGAAGTGGTGCGACGAGATCATGGAAAAGAGCCCGACCGCGCTGGCCATCGCCAAACGCTCCTTCAACATGGACACGGCCCACCAGTCCGGCATTGCCGGCATGGGCATGTACGCGCTCAAGCTGTATTACGACACCGAGGAATCGCGCGAGGGCGTGAAGGCGTTCCAGGAAAAGCGCAAGCCCGATTTCCGCAAGTACGCGAAATAACGCAAGCGCCAGCGCATGCCTAGGCCCTCCGAAAGAAACACGATGAATCCCTATATTGACGAAGATCTCGCGGCGCTGGCCGAGCATGCCCGGCGCTTTGCCGACGGCCGCATAGCCCCCGGCTTTCTGGAACGCGACCAGACCCGCGTCCTGGACCGCACGCTGTTGCGTGAAATGGCTTCAATGGGCTTCATCGCACCCGAACTGCCGGAAAAGTTTGGCGGACAGGGCATGGGTTGCCTGGCAGCCGGCGTGATCCATGAGGAAATCGCCCGCGCCGACCTGAGTTTTTCCTACCTCAACTTGCTGGCCTCGCTCAATGGGCAAATCTTGTCCGAGCACGGGCAACCCGAAGTCGTTCAGCCCTGGCTGGAAAAGCTGACCCAGGGCGAAGCCATCTTTGCCATTGCACTGACCGAACCGCGCGGCGGCTCGGACGCGGGCAACCTGCGCCTGCGCATGGAACGCGTGGGTGACGAATACGTCATCAATGGCGAGAAAACATCCATCTCCGCGGCCGACCAGGCGGATGCGGCCGTGGTGTTCGGCCGTACCGGAACGCCGGAGTCGGCCGCCCATGGTGTGACGGCCTTGCTGGTGCCCATGAATACGCCGGGCGTCACGACCAACCGCTTCAACTGCCATGGCCAGCGCGCCATCGGCCGCGGCTCCATCTTTTTTGAAAACGTGCGCGTGCCGGTGAACCACCGCCTGGGCGGCGAGAACAAGGGCTTTGTGCAGGTCATGCAGGGCTTTGACTTCTCGCGCGCCCTGATTGGCTTGCAGGTGCTTGCCGTGGCCCGGGTGGCGCTGGAGGAAACCTGGGACTATGTCGCGCAGCGCGAAGCCTTCGGCAAGCCGCTGTCGGCCTTCCAGGGCGTGTCCCACCCGTTGGCCGACTTTGACACCCAGGTCACCGCCGCCCGCCTGCTGTGCCTGCAAACGCTGTGGCTCAAGGACAAGCACCTGCCGCATACCGCCGAAGCGGCGATGTGCAAATGGTGGGCGCCCAAGCTGGCCTATGAGTGCGTGCACCAGTGCCTGCTGATGTTCGGCCACGGCGGCTACGACCGCGGCCCGATGGAGCAGCGCCTGCGCGACGTGCTGGGCTTCCAGATCGGCGACGGCACCGCCCAGATCATGAAAACCATCGTAGCCCGCACCCGCGCCGGGCGCAACGCTGTCCCTGCCTGAGCAGACAAAGAAAAATACAAGGAAACACAACCATGGAGTTCGACGCTGTCCTCATTGCCCCTCGCCGGGCGCAAAGCGTGGCCCAGGGCTTCTGGCACGACCGGACCATCAATGACGACCTGGACGCCTGCGCGGCCAGCTGCCCCGACAAGCTGGCGCTGACCACCCTGGCCGAAAACGGCAAGACCACGCGCTTCACCTACCGCGAACTGGCCACCATGGCGGACCGCGTGGCGGTGGGCCTGGCGCGGCTGGGCGTGGGCCGCAACGATGTGGTCGCCTGCCAGCTGCCCAACTGGTGGCAGTTCACCATCACCTACCTGGCCTGCTCGCGCATAGGCGCGGTCATGAACCCGCTGATGCACATCTTCCGGGAGCGCGAGCTGTCCTTTATGCTCAAGCACGGTGAGGCGAAGGTGGTGATCGTTCCGAAGCTGTTCCGCGGCTTTGATTACGAAACCATGGTCACGGCCCTGCAGCCCGGCCTGCCCGAGCTGAAGCACCTGGTGGTGGTGGACGGCACCGGCGCCAATAGCTTCGAGGCGCTGCTGAGCGGACCGGCCTGGGAAAAGGAAACCGATGCCCAGGACATCCTGACGAAGCATCGCCCCGGTCCCGACGACGTGACGCAGCTGATCTACACCTCCGGCACCACGGGCGAGCCCAAGGGCGTGATGCACTCGGCCAATACCTTGATGTCCAACACCATTCCCTACGCCGAGCGCATGAAGCTGGGCAGCGAGGACGTGATCCTCATGGCCTCGCCCATGGCGCACCAGACCGGCTTCCTGTACGGGCTGGTGATGCCCATCATGCTGCGCGCCAGCGCGGTGCTGCTCGACATCTGGGAGCCGAAGAAGGCCATCGGGCTGATTCTGGAAGAGGGCGTGACGTTCACCATGGCGTCCACACCGTTCCTGACCGACCTGGCCAAGACGGTGACCGAGACCGGCATCGGCGTGCCCACGCTGCGCATTTTCCTGTGCGCCGGCGCCCCCATTCCGGGGCCGCTGGTGGAGCAGGCCCGCGCCGCGCTGGGCGCCAAGGTGGTGTCGGCCTGGGGCATGACCGAGAACGGCGCGGTCACCCTGACGCGACTCGATGACGCCGACGAGCGTTCGTTTTCCACCGACGGCTGTCCGCTGCCGGGTGTGGAAGTGAAGGTGGTGAATGTGGACGGCCAGGCTCTGCCAGTGGGGGACATCGGCAAGCTGATGCTGCGCGCGTGCTCCAACTTCGGCGGCTACCTCAAACGCCAGGAGTGGAACGCCACCGACGCCGACGGCTGGTTTGACACCGGCGACCTGGCGCGCATGGACGAGCAAGGCTATATCCGCATCACCGGCCGCAGCAAGGACGTGATCATCCGCGGCGGCGAGAACATTCCTGTGGTGGAAATCGAAGCCCTGCTGTACCGCCACCCGGCCATCGCCATGGCCGCCATCGTGGCCTACCCGGATGAGCGGCTGGGCGAGCGCGCCTGCGCGGTGGTGGTGCCCAAGCCGGGCCAAAGCATAGACCTGCCGTCCATCGTGGAATTCCTGAAATCGCAAAAGGTCGCCCTGCAGTACATCCCTGAGCGGCTCATCGTGCGCGATGTCATGCCGGCCACGCCGTCGGGAAAAATCCAGAAATTCAGGCTGCGCGACTTGCTGCGCGAAGACGAGGCCTGACCCGGTCTGCCTGATTTGGCTGCGGTGGCACGGCCGGCACAGGGACGGCCATGTAGGACAATTTAACGATCAAATCAGCCTGAAGCCCATATAAGTCGGTCGTTCAACGCTACTTATTTAATAGCATTTTTAGCGCTGAAAGCACTTATGAATGAACAACAGCAACCCGTACTGACGGACATCCGGGGACGCGTCGGCGTCATCACGCTGAACCGCCCCCAGCAACTCAACGCCCTGAACGATGCGCTCATGGATGCGCTGGGCGAGGCCCTGCTGCGCTTCGACAGCGATGCAGCCATCGGCGCCATCGTCATCACCGGCAGTGCCAAGGCATTTGCCGCCGGCGCGGACATTGCAGCCATGGCCGACTGGACCTACATGGATGTCTACCAGGGTGACTTCATCACCCGCAACTGGGAAGCCATTCGCCGGGTGCGCAAGCCGGTGATTGCGGCGGTTGCCGGTTTTGCCATGGGCGGCGGTTGCGAACTGGCCTTGGCATGCGACCGCATCATTGCGGCCGAGTCGGCCAAATTTGCGTTGCCCGAGATCAAGCTGGCTATGCTGCCGGGCGCCGGCGGCACCCAGCGCCTGCCGCGCGCCATCGGCAAGGCCAAGGCCATGGACATGTGCCTGTCGGCCCGCATGCTGGACGCCCGGGAAGCCGACCGCTATGGCCTGGTGTCGCGCGTGGTGCCGGATGACCAACTGCTGGACGACACCCTGGCCCTGGCCAGCCGGATTGCCGGCTATTCGCTACCCGCGCTGATGGTGATCAAGGAAGCGGTGAATCGCGCCTGGGAATCCTCGCTGTCCGAAGGCATCCTGTACGAACGCCGCGAGCTTCACGCCCGCTTTGCCAGCGAAGATGCCCATGAGGGCATGCACGCCTTTCTCTCGAAACGTCAACCCAAATTCAAACACCGTTGACCGTATCAACGCAACTGTGAATACCTCATCATGGCCCTTGATATTGAATCGTTCGAACTCCTGCTCGCCACTGTCCAGCGCTTTGTCAGGGATCGGCTGGAGCCAGCCGAAGACATCCTGGAAGACAGCGATGAGGTGCCTGCCGACATCGTCAGGGATATGAAGGAATTGGGCTTGTTCGGCCTGACCGTCCCCGAGGAATACGGCGGCATCGGCCTGTCGATGAGTCAGGAAGTCCTGGTCAATTACGAGCTGGGTCGCACCGCGCCAGCGTTCCGCTCGGTCTTCGGCACCAACATCGGCATCGGTTCGCAGGGAATCCTGATGGATGGCACGCCCGAGCAAAAGCGCGCGTATCTGCCCAAGGTGGCCAGCGGCGAGCTGATCATGTCGTTTGCGCTGACCGAGCCCGATGCCGGCACGGATGCCGCATCGCTCAAGACGCGCGCTCAGCTTGACGGCGACCACTACGTGCTCAACGGCACCAAGCGCTTCATCACCAACGCGCCGCGCGCGGGCGCCTTCACGCTGATGGCCCGCACCGGCGGCCCGGGCGCCGGCGGCATCTCGGCCTTCATCGTTCCGGCCAACACCCCGGGTATCAAGCTCGGCAAGAAGGACAAGAAGATGGGCCAGCGCGGCACCATGACCTGCGACGTGATCATGGAAAACGCGCGCGTGCCGGCGGCCAACATCATCGGCGGCGTGCCCGGCCAGGGTTTCAAGACCGCCATGAAAGTGCTTGACCGCGGCCGCCTGAACATCTCGGCCGTGTCCTGTGGCGCGGCGTCGCGCATTCTGGACGAGTCCGCCGCCTACGCCCGCGACCGCAAGCAGTTCGGCAAGGCGATCGGCGAGTTCCAGCTGATCCAGGCCATGCTGGCCGACAGCCAGGCGGAACTGCTCGCCGGCTGGTCGCTGGTGCAGGACGTGGCCAGGCGCTTCGACGGCAAGCCCGCCCATGTATCGGATCCCGACATCTCGATGCGCGTGTCCTGCGCCAAGCTGTTCGCGACCGAAATGGTGGGCCGCGTCGCCGACCGCGGCGTGCAAATCCATGGCGGCGCCGGCTACATCAACGAATACCCGGTCGAACGCTTTTACCGCGATGTACGCCTGCTGCGCCTGTACGAAGGCACGACCCAGGTCCAGCAGCTCATCATCGGGCGCGAGCTGATGCGGCGCGATTGAACCGGTAACGAGCCAGCCCCCCAGCCAGTGAGCGCCTGCTGCCCTGTTTTTTTACCTGATTACTCCTTTATTCATCATGAACCAAGCTCTTCACACCCGCTTTCAATGGAATGACCCGATGCTGCTCGATGCCCAGCTTACCGGCGATGAACGCCAGGTGGCTGACGCGGCACGCGCCTACGCCCAGGACCGGCTCGCGCCCCGCGTGCTGGAGGCGTTTCGGAACCAGCAAACCGACCCGGCCATCTTTCGCGAAATGGGCGCGCTCGGCTTGCTGGGCACCAGCATTCCCGAAGCCTATGGCGGCGCGGGCATGAACTATGTCTGCTATGGCCTGGTGGCCCGCGAGGTCGAACGTATCGATTCGGGCTACCGCTCGATGATGAGCGTGCAGTCGTCGCTGGTCATGGTGCCCATCCATGCGTTCGGCAATGAAGCGACCAAACGGAAGTACCTGCCCAAACTCGCGACCGGCGAATTCATCGGCTGCTTTGGCCTGACCGAGCCCGACCACGGCTCGGACCCCGGCAGCATGATCACCCGTGCCCGCAAGGTGCCAGGCGGTTACAGCTTGATCGGCAACAAGATGTGGATCACCAACAGCCCGATCGCCAATGTCTTTGTCGTCTGGGCCAAGGACGACGAAGGCGCCATCCGTGGCTTCGTGCTGGAAAAAAACTGGAAGGGCCTGTCAGCCCCCGCCGTTCACGGCAAGGTCGGTCTGCGCGCCAGCATCACCGGTGAAATCGTGATGGACGGGGTGTTTTGCCCTGAAGAGAACGCATTCCCGGATGTGCGCGGACTCAAGGGCCCGTTCACCTGCCTGAACTCGGCGCGCTACGGCATTGCCTGGGGCGCCATGGGTGCGGCCGAAGACTGCTTTGAACGTGCGCGTCAGTATGTCCTGGACCGCAAGCAGTTCGGCAAGCCGCTGGCCGCTAACCAGCTGATCCAGAAAAAACTGGCCGACATGATGACCGACATTTCGCTCGGCCTGCAGGGCTGCCTGCGGCTGGGCCGCATGAAGGACGAGGGCCTGGCTTCGGTGGAAGTGACCTCCATCATGAAACGCAACAGCTGCGGCAAGGCGCTGGATATTGCCCGCACCGCGCGCGACGTGCTGGGCGGCAACGGCATCAGCGACGAATTCGGTGTGGCCCGCCATCTGGTCAATCTGGAGGTGGTCAACACCTATGAGGGAACGCACGACGTGCATGCCCTCATCCTCGGCCGTGCCATCACCGGCATCGCCGCCTTCTGATCCGTCTGGAGCCCACCCCATGAAAATTCTTTTTCCCGTCAAACGCGTAGTCGACTACAACGTGAAAGTACGCGTCAAGTCAGACAGCACGGGGGTGGACATCGCCAACCTCAAGATGAGCATGAACCCTTTGACGAGATCGCCGTCGCGCGGCTTGTGCTTTAGGGGCCGATCGAGTACCGCGCTTCCAGCTTCGCCACGGGGCGCTTGGGCGCACGGCCCGGGTGCAGCTACACCAGCCCCGCCAGGCCTTGCTCGTCGAACGCCGCGGTCCAGCGCGAAACGAATGCGTCATTGCACGCGAGCTTTAATCGGATATCGACGCGGCACTCGCCGTCGGCCACAGCAGCGCGCGCGACGCGCCAGCGCCGCGTTGCCGTGGCGCTTACGCATCACAGCGTCGAGTTCACTGCGTTGTTCGTTCGTCAGCATGGTTCGTTGCATGCCTGAACATATGGCGGCAATACATCCGATTCCAATGATTCAATGGACTAGCTAGCAAGGGAGGCCTCCGGCTGCGCTGGGGGCTCCCTTGGTAGCTGGCACGTCGTACGGTGGACGCTTTTCCGCGGTCTTACGCGGTGTTTGGGGCCTATCCGGTTTTCCTTGATCTAGATCAAAGAATTCCGGTGCCCGCAGACCTAAAGTCGCATTGCAGTACCGAATTACCTAATTGTTCTAAGGAGACCTCCATGCAAGAACACGCGCCGGAAAATGGCGAAGCCGAGCTGGCCGCCATCCTCGAGCACTGCAACGACCTCAGATTGGCGCCGATGCCCGAGGAAGGTGCCCTGCCTGAAGGCTTCACCGGCACCTTGGGCCATTTCCCGGTCTACTTTCCCGAGGAGATCGCGCACGCTGCCGGGCTGCTGCCTGTGCACGTAGTTGGCGGCGGCAACAAACTCGAGATGAAGTACGCCGATGCCCATATGGGCTCGTTCGTCTGCTCGATCTGCCGCTCTACTGCCGAACTCGGGCTCAATGGCTCGCTGAGGGGTCTTAGCGGCTTCATCACGCACCCGATCTGCGACGCCGCCAAGCACCTGGCCGGTATCTGGTCGCGCAATTTTCCGGAGCAGCTGGCGCAGATTCTCTACCTGCCGCAAAACGTTAACTCGCCGGGAGCGATACCCTATATTGCCGCCGAGTACCAGCGGTTGCGCGGCGAGTTCGAAAAGCTGGCTGGCCATGCTGTCAGCGATGAAGCGTTGCGCCGCAGTATCGGCATCTATAACCGCAATCGCGTGCTGCTGCGTGAGCTCTATGAGATACGCCGCGACGCGCCGTGGAAGCTAAGCTGCACGGAAGGATATCTCTTATTGCGTGCACGTACCCGTATTCCCTGCGAACAG
>SCRR01000298.1 GCA_004322085.1 Burkholderiaceae bacterium | reverse complement strand
CGCGGTCAGCACCAGCACTGTCGCCATCGCGCGGTTGAACCACAGCAGACGCTGCCCCTGGACCAGCCAGCCGCGCAACAAGGTGCCCATCAGCGCGTAGGCAAGGTTACTCGTGAATGCATAAACCAGCATCACCGGCACGACGATGGCAAAGCGATGCAGCGCGTCGGGCCGGCCCGCAACCCACCCTGCCACGAGTGTGAGTGCCAGCAGCCAAGCCTTGATATTGAGGAACTGCAGCGCCACGCCCTGCCTGAAGCCGACGCTCAGCCGGCTGCTATCGGCGCGCTCCAGCGCGCTGCTTCGGCTGAGCACCCAGGCCAGCCACAGCAGGTAGCCGATGCCCAGCCCCTTGATGGCGCCGCGCAGCGCCGTCGCCTGCGCCACCAGCGTGCCCAGGCCCGCGAAGGACAGTGCCAGCAACAGGCACCAGCCGGCCGGCACGGCGACGACGAATCGCATCGCGTGCGGCAATCCGCCATTCGCGGCCAGTGCGGTGGAGAGCGTGGTGTTGGGGCCGGGCGAAAAGCTCAGCGCGGTGGCCAGTGCCAGGAGTGCAGTGAATTCGTGCCAGTTCATGAGACAGACTCCAATCTGGTGTCCATTACAGCATCACATCAGGCCGGCGGCTGCGCCAGAGAGCTTGACTTGTTGCCGTGCGAACAACGTCAGCAGGAAATAGGCGATTTCCTTGCAGCCAGTGGGGTTGAGGCTGGGAGTTGACAAACCGGGGTGGCCAGACGACATTGCGGCGAGTTACAGACATGTAAGAAAAACCACGACAAGTTCCAGGGATGGCCTAGTTCGGAGGATTGCCATGATTCTTCAGAATGTTGTCTGGATCATTTCCCTGATCGGTATGGGGTTGGTCGCGTTGGGCTTTATCCACGTGATCCGTCAAGCCGGCAAGCCCGCTGACGATGCGGCAACACGCAAGGCCGCGCACACTTCCAACGTGCTGCGACGATGGCTGTTCGGTGCGTTGCTGATCATCTTCGTGGGCGTCACCTACGGCACCCTTCACCGCTTCCCGATTGCACCGCAGCACACGCCTCTGGGCATCCATCAGGTTGTGGACGTGGTCGGTCAGCAGTGGCACTGGCAGATCAATCCGGACCGGGTAAGTGCCGGAAGTCCGGTGGAATTCCGTGTCACCAGCAAGGACGTGAACCACGGTTTTGCGGTTTATGCGCCGGACGGGCGCATCGTTACCCAGACCCAGGCCATGCCGGGCTTCACCAACAAGCTCGTGTACACGTTCACCGAGCCGGGCACCTACAAGGTGATGTGCCTTGAGTATTGCGGTATCGGACATGCGCCCATGACCTCTGCCATCACAGTGGTCGCGGCGAGCGGAGGCTGATCATGGCTGCACTCACGATGTATCCCGACAACGAGCGTCTTGACGGCGCGAGCCGGTTCGCGTTCAACCTGTACATCATCACGGCCGTGGCTTTGTTCGTGCTGATGATGCTGCTCGGCCTGAGCATGCGCATGTCGCAGGCCACCTGGCTTTCGGTGCCGGCCGACCTCTTCTACCGTTTCCTGTCGATGCACGGCGCCGGCATGGTCGGTACTGCGGCGCTGGCGACCACGGCGGTGATGTGGTTCTTCCTGCGCAAATATGTACAGCTGCACGTGTGGGCGTTCGTGGCCAACTACGTTCTGTTCATGCTCGGTGCGTTGTGCATCATCTTCGCAATCTTCGTCGACAACTATGGTGCGCTGTGGACGTTTCTGTACCCGTTGCCGGTGCACAGCATGGGGCTGTGGACTCCGAACGCCGCGGCGTTGTTCATGCTGGGCTATCTGCTGATCGGCGTTGGCATGCTGGTGTTCTACCTGGACGCCGCCGCGGCCATCATCAAGGTGCACGGCAACCTCGGTCGCGCGCTGGGGCTGCAGTGGCTGTTCGGCGGCACGATCGACCCGGAGCACCCGAAGGCGGTGGTGGCCAGCACCATGGTCATCATCGCCAACGTGCTGGGCATCCTGGCCGGTGCCGTGGTGCTGGTGATGAGCCTGATCAACGTCTTCTACCCCGTGATGGTGTTGAACGCACTGGTGGTCAAGACCCTGATCTTCTGGTTTGGCCACATGTACATCAACGCCACAATCTACATGGGCGTGATCGCGGTGTACGAGCTTCTGCCGCGCTACTCGGGCAAGCCCTATCCTATCTCACGGCCGTTCCTGTGGTCGTGGGCCTCGAGCACGCTGTTCGTGATCGTCGTGTTCCCACATCACCTGATGATGGACTTCGCCGAGCCGCGCTGGCTTGTGGTCATGGGCCAGGTGGTGTCGTGGGGTGCGGGATTCCCGGTATTCCTGGTCACCATGTATGGCGCGCTCACCAACATCTATCGGTCGAACATGCGCTGGACATTGCCCTCGCGGCTGCTGATCCTGTCGATGTTCGGCTGGGCGGCCGGCATTGTGCCGGCCATCCTGGACGGCACCATTCGCATCAACGAGGTGATGCACAACACCCAGTGGGTGCCCGGGCACTTTCACTTCTACCTGCTGCTCGGGGTGTTGCCGATGGCGCTGGCGTTGATGTTCCACGTGGTCGGTCGTCGTACGGCGGCGCCGCCGAACAGCAGCGTCGACAGGCTGGGATTCCCCGTGTACCTGATCGGCGGCCTGATCTTTACGCTGGCATTCCTGGATGCCGGGCACCTCAGCGTGGCGCGCAGGATGGCAACGCACCTGCCCGAGTGGACCTCTACGGACCAGATCGGCTCCATCGGCGCGATGCTGGTGGTGCTGGGAATGCTGTACTTCGCGATTCGCATCACAGCGGGCCTTCTCATGGCTGCCGCGCGCGAGGGTCCCGATGGCGGTGCTGCGAACGCTCCTCATTAGCCTCGTCCTGCTGGCCGCGGGTATCGGGGTACTGGCCGGCGCCACTGACGGGTTTCGCGCCTTTACGACCGAGACCGCCCGTCGCATCGCCGTGCGCGAACATCCGCCGGTGGTTCCACCGCTGCTGCTGCAGACCGCCGAGGGTGGGCGCACGAGTTTCGCAGCGTTGCGCGGGCGCTGGTTGCTGGTGGATTTCATCTATACCCGCTGCGAGACCTACTGTTCGGTGCAGGGCGGCGAGTTCGCACGCCTGCAGCACCAACTGGCCGGGCCGATCGCATCGGGTAAGGTCGTGTTGCTGAGCGTCAGTTTCGATCCCGCCCACGACGATCCCGCCGCATTGGCTGATTACCAACGCCGCGGCGGCGGCAACGGTGCCGGCTGGATCGCGGCGCGGCCGCTCAACCCCGCAGACCTCGCCGCGCTGATGCGCAGCTTCGGCGTGGTCGCCGTGCCCGACGGGCTGGGTGGCTTCGTGCACAACGCCGCGATCGCCGTGGTCGATCCCGGCGGCAGGCTGGTCGAAATACTGAACTGGGATGATCCCCTTGGCGCAGCCCGCTACGTCACCCAGAGGTTGACGTCATGAAGCCGCTGACGGGTCGCCTTTGCGGAGCTGGTGCGCTCCTTTGGGCGGCGCTCGCCGTTCCCCCTGTGCGGCACGCGCTCGAATCGACGATGACCCTGCAGATGCTGGTCCAGATCCCGCTGCTGGCGCTGGCCGGCTGGTGGTTTGCGCAAGGGACGCCCGAGCGGTTTGAACGGGACCTCGCCGGGTGGAACCACAGCGGGATCAGCGGACTGTTGCTGGCCTCTCTGAGCGGTATGGTGTGGATGTTGCCACTGGCGACGGATGCGGCGCTCGACGATCCGCGCGTTGCGCTGGCGAAATTCCTGAGCGTGCCGCTGTTGATCGGCGTACCCGTTGCGCTCAGCTGGCCCCGTGCGGGATTCGTGGTGCGCGGCGTGGTCCTGCTCGAACTGGTCGCGACCACGTTTCGCCTCGGATGGCTGTATCTGGAGTCGCCCGTGCGCCTGTGCAGCAATTACCTGCTGGACGACCAGCAGCGGCTCGGCAAGCTTCTCCTGGCGGTCGGCATCGCAATCGTCCTGATCCTCGTCTGGAAGCTGATGTGGGGGCATATCGATACCGGACATGCGGATCATCGGGCAACGCATCAGGCATGAGTCCGTCCCCCCCGCCGCGAAGCAACATCCAGGTCTGACCATGAGGAGAACTTGCATGGCTGAACCGCAACCCTCATTCGACGCAGCGAAGTACAAGAACGCGCAGCGAGAGCAATGGAACAAGGATGGCGCAGCGTGGCGGCGCTGGAATCCCACGCTGGATCGCTGGTATGGCGAAGTGACTCGCCAGATGCTCGACCTGGCCCGGATTCAGCCGGGTCAGCGCATCCTGGACATTGCCGCCGGTGCCGGTGAACCGGCCGTCAGTGCCGCCGAACGCGTTGGCCCTGGCGGCTATGTGCTGGCGACCGACATCTCGGAAGGGATCGTCGAGCTGGCGCTCCAGGTTGCGCGTGAACGCGGATTCAGGCAGATCGAGACCCGCGCCATGGACGGCGAGAACCTGGATCTTCCCGACGCTTCCTTTGATGCAGTGCTGTGTCGGCTGGGTCTGATGTACATGCCGCGCCCCGTGACGGCGCTGCGCGAGTGGCGCCGCGCCTTGAAACCGGGCGGTCGGGTCGCCATCGTGGTCTTTTCCACGCCCGATCACAACGAATGGGGTGCGGTGCCAGCGTCCATCATCCGCCGGCGCGCGCAACTCCCGCCTCCCGTTGCGGGGCAACCCGGACCGTTCAGCCTGGGTGGCCCCGGGGTGCTCGAAGACATGTTCCGTCAAGCCGGATTTGCCGACCCCGAGGTTCGCGCCGTGCCCGTGCCCCATGGAGCGGCCTGTGCCGCCGACTACGTGCAGGTCGCGCGGGAGGCCTTCGGTGGATTCAATGCCATGATGGCTGACCTGTCGCCTCAAGAACGCGAGTCCGTGTGGAGCGAAGTGGAAGGCTCTATGCGCAGCTTCGAATCGCCGGGCGGGTTCGAGGTGCCGGGGGAGTGCCTTGTCGGTGCCGCCACGAAATGATCGTACGCAGACTGCGAACCGTCCGTTGCAGCCGGTGCGCTCCGGCGTCTTGGCGACCCGTGACCCGACGCCGCCGCCTGCGCTTGCCCGGCTGCAGGGACTTGGAGCAAACTGCATTCATGAACCGCGCATCTTCCCTGACGACCTGCGTTGCGCTCCTGCGCGGAATCAACGTCG
>SCRR01000022.1 GCA_004322085.1 Burkholderiaceae bacterium | reverse complement strand
GCCTGCATCATCGCGCCCAACCATCCTTCGCTGCTCGACGCGGTGATGATCATCTCGCGCGTACCGCACGTGGCCTGCGTCATGAAAGCCGAGCTCATGCAAAGCATCCTGTTCGGCGCGGGCGCGCGACTGGCACGTTTTATCCGCAACGACTCGCTGCATGCCATGGTGCGGCGCGCCGTGACGGAGGTGTGCGGTGGCAGCCATCTACTGCTGTTCCCCGAAGGCACGCGCACCACGCGCATCCCGGTAAATACGTTGCAGGGCACGTCCGGCCTGATCGCCAAATACGCCCGCGCGCCGGTGCAGACCGTGTTCATCGAAACCACTGACACCGGGTTCCTGGGCAAGCAGTCCGCGCTGTTTCGCAGCACGCCGATGCCGGTGAGCTATCGCATCCGGCTGGGTAAACGCTTCGATCCGCCGAAAAACGTGGCAGCTTTCGCGCGGGAGCTGGAGCAGTATTTCAAGGCCGAACTGACGGCGGCGCCCCTCGCGGACCGTCCCGCGGACACTTTCGATCTCGAACGACGGCCCGCCCGCGACCTGCCGCATGGCGCAAGCTCATGACCGGTGAGCGCGCCACGCCCTCAGCCACGCACCTGGTCCTGATCCCTAGCTACAACCCGGGCCCCAAGGTCTACGACACCGTACGCGCCGCGCGCGCCCGCTGGTCGCCGGTGTGGGTCGTGGTCGACGGCAGCACCGATGGCAGCGCCGAGGGGCTGCAGGCCATGGCGGTGCAGGATGACGGTTTGCACGTCATCAATCTGCCACGCAACATGGGCAAGGGCGCGGCCGTGCTGCACGGCATCGATGCGGCGGCGACCCAAGGCTTCACGCACGTGCTGACCATGGACTCCGACGGCCAGCATCCGGCGGAGCTGATTCCCGAGTTCATGGCCGCGTCCGTCCGGCAACCCAGCGCCATGGTGCTGGGCGTGCCGGTCTTCGACGCCAGCGCGCCCAGCCTGCGGGTGCAGGGTCGCAAATTATCGAACGGGTGGGCGAACCTGGAGACCCTGTGGGCCGGCATCGGGGATTCACTGTTCGGCTTTCGCGTGTACCCGATAGCGCCGCTGCGCCGCGTGATGCACGCACAGCACTGGATGCGCCGCTTCGACTTCGACCCCGAGGCCGTGGTGCGCCTGTGCTGGCGCGGCGTGCAGCCCGTGAACCTGCCGGCCCGCGTCCAGTACTTCGGCGCAGACGAGGGCGGTGTCTCGCACTTCAACTATCTGCGCGACAACCTGCTGTTGACCTGGATGCACGGCCGCCTGTTGGCCGGCTTTGTGGTGCGCTTGCCCTGGCTAGCGGTGCGGCGTCTGCGAGGGCGCTGAACCCCCGGTCATGCCCGTCAGATCATGCCGCCGTTGATCGAGATCACCTGGCCGCTGATGTAGGCGGCGCGCTCGCTGGCCAGAAAGCCCACCAGATCGGCCACTTCCTCGGGCGTGCCGGCGCGCTTCATCGGCACCAGTCGCGCGACGGCTCCGGCGTCGAAGCTCGCCGCGCTCATGGGGGTGGCGATGATGCCCGGCGCCACCACGTTGACCGTGATGCCGCGGCTGGCCACCTCCAGCGCGAGCGATTTGGTGGCCGCGTGCAGCGCGCCCTTGGCCGCCGAATAGTTGACCTGGCCGCGATTGCCGGCCAGCGCCGCCACCGAGGTGATGTTGATGATGCGGCCCCAGCGCGTGCGGATCATCGGCAGCGTCAGGGGCTGGGTCACGTGGAAAAAGCCGTTCAGCGAGACATCGAGCACGCGCTGCCATTGCGCCAGTTGCATGCCTGGAAACACCGCGTCATCGTGAATGCCCGCGTTGTTCACGAGAACCTGGATCGGCCCGTCCGCCAGCAGCGCCTCCAGCGCCGCGGCGGTCGCGGCCGCATCGGTCACATCGAACGCGAGCGCCTGCGCATGACCGCCCTGCGCGCGGATCGCGTCCACCAAGGCCTGGGCCGCAGTCAAGTTGCGGCGGGCCTGCACGATAACGTGCAGGCCGTCCTGCGCGAGACGCCGGCAGATGGCGGCGCCGATGGCGCCGCTGCCGCCGGTGACGAGCGCTCGTTTGCGTGGGGTGGTCACAGAGACTCTCCTGGAACTTGGGCGGAACCGATGGCCTGGCGCAGCATGGCCGCGTCCAGCACGATGGCCACCCGACCCTCGAGCAGCAGGTGCGGGCCGGCTTCGAGCCTGAAGTGGTACAGGATGTGGTTCGCATCCCCCAGCAGACGCTCGGCCGTCACCGTCAGGTCCGCAGCGATCGTGTCCAGCCGCTGCACGTGCAGGTTCACACTGCGCACGCTGGCCAGGTACCCGACGCGCGGCGCGGCGCTGCCGGCCTGCGCCTCGCGTTCCGCCAGCAGCGCACCGTGCACCGCCATCGCCTGGGCCGCGAATTCAACGCCGCAGGCGGCACCGAGCCGGCCCTGGGCACGCAGCGGATTGTCGGGCACCCGGTGGCTACCCGCGCGGCAAACGATATGGCTGTCATCCCACGCCGTGACGGCGTCGAGCAGGCACATGAGGCCCTGGTGCGGAATGCGCCGGGCAATATCGGCCTGCTGCAGGTGGGAGGGTGGCGTCGGCATCGTGTCAGTCGCAAGGCGTCAGCTCGAGCGCGAGTTGCAAGCCATCGAGGTAGTCCAGCACCACGCGGCCGCCGCGGCGCATGGCCAAGGCGCACAACAGCGGCAGGCTGCGCGCGGCCGGAATGCTGCGGCGCAGCGACTCCAGCACCGGATCCGCCAGCAAATCGGCCGGGTCGCCCGTGAGGCAGCTGTCACCATGCAGCCGCACGCAGGCCAGGCTGCCCGCGCTGCGCTGCGGACTCAGAACCAGCGCCACGCCGAAGGCGTCCGGCACCGGCCGTACGCTGCGCAGCGGCTCGGGATAGTCGACGTCATAGGCCAGCAGCAGCACTGGCGCCCTGTCCACCACGGCCAGCGTGACGGCTTCCAGCAGGCCGGCGGCAAAACTGCCGTCGAATGCGCACAGCACCGACGAGGCCGCCATCGACCCGGTCGCAATGCCCCAGTAACCCGAGGCGGCGTTGTGCACGGAATTGTGAAAGCGCGTGGGCGATATGAGTTTTTCGGGGGAGGCCAGCGCCACGCACATCTCGTGGCAGTTCAGTCCATCGCCGCCTGACGACGCGAACACCGAAGGAAGCCGGGCCGGATCCAGCCCGGCGGCCTGCACGGCCTGCAGGCCGGTCGCGAGCGCGAGCCTGATGATCGCACCGGCGCGGCGCCGTTCGGCGGGCGGCAGTGCGGCAGGCACGGGTAGCACGGTTTTTTGCGTGCGCGCGGGCGCCAGGGCGGCCAACTGCAGGCGCCCGTCTTCCCAGCTGTCGATCCCCGGGCCGAGCAGGCCGACGCCGTCGACGTGGACGGCCAGCGGGGGAGATGCGCAAGGCGACACTGTCATGGTGGAAGGCGCTTTAGCCGGCCCGGCCGAACACGAGGCTGCAATTGGTGCCGCCAAAGCCGAAGGAATTGCTGAGCACGTTGTTCACGCGCTGCCGGCGGTTGTCCAGCAGGTAGTGCACGCCCAGTGCCGGATCCACGTGCCCGCTGTTGACG
>SCRR01000297.1 GCA_004322085.1 Burkholderiaceae bacterium | reverse complement strand
GCGCGGGATTTGCCTTCGGTGATGTTTCGGCTGCGGGGATTCAAAATGGTCATGGCTTGGGCAATGGAATGTGTTGCGGGGAATTCGCCACGGCAGGGTTGGCGAGCCATGACAAGTTTCCATTCTAGGCTCTGCACAGGCACCCTTGCCGGGGTCGTCCCGGCAAATGGCCCCGCAGGCGGTGCTGACGTGCGGGAAGGCTTGGCGGCCCGGGGCGTGGCTGGCGCACTGAACGGAATCTTGAAAGAGCCGTTTTAGAGGAGACAAGCGACCATGCGTGTGATAGGTCAGAGCAGGTCGGACCGGGATGAGAACACCCGGATAAGGCGTAAGAGCATGGAGCTCGGTGCCCAGATGGGAACCTCTTCAGCGAATGCCATCAGGGCCGGCGGCAGGTTCGCCCGCCCGCAAAACAGGCCGGATGTAAGACTGCAGTCCTGCCTCCTGACTCTTCATGCACACGAGTTACTTGCAATCGCGGAGGCGTCCACATAAGATTTTTTAGGTTTAAACAGTGAAAAGTTCGCTGAAAAGCTAAATTTCATGCGGGCTTCCAAGTACCGTCAGGGATCAGGATGTAAAACCTCGAAGCTTACTGACACCGCACTGCGCAACTTCAAGCAGAAAGCCGCGCCGTACAAGGCTTCTGGCCGTGACGGCATGTACGTGACGGCATCGACCGAGGGCACCATCGCTTTTCGTTACGGCTATCGTCTCAACGGCTGCCGGGAGAAGCGACGCCTGACCGAGGCAAGACCTTCGGCGACATGACCGGCCGCTGGCTGGTCGATGCCCGCATGGCCGAGAGTACCCGTGCGATGCGCAAGGGCGTCGTCGATCGCAACATCCTGCCCGTGCTCAAGAACCGGCTGTTCACCGAAATCAGTGCCGATGACCTGCGCGCCCTGTACAACAAGGTGACGGTCTGCGGGGCACCGGCCACGGCCGTTCACGTCCGCGATATCGTGAAGCAGGTCTATGCGTTCGCTATCCTGTACGGGGAGAAGGTGGAGAACCCGGTCGATGGCGTGGGTGCAGCCTCGATCGCGATCGTCGTGCCCAAGGACCGGTCTTTGTCGCCGATGGAGATCCGCCTGACGTGCGGGCAGATGGAGTCGGTGGCCACGTACCCGACTATCCACCTGGCGCTGCGCATGGTCCTGTTGACACTGGTTCGCAAGAACGAACTCATCGAAGCGACCTGGGCGGAGATCGATTTCGAGACCGCGATCTGGATGATCCCGAAGCAGCGAATGAAGGGGCGCAACCCGCACGTGATGTACGGGAGGGGCGCCGGACGTCTTCAGGTTCGTCTCTCGCGGTGCTGTCTCGGATACCTGCAGAACGCGGATCGAGCAGGCTGCGGCTTCCCTCGGGGTTGTGCACGTAAGACACGGTCTGGAGTGGAGTTCGAGGAAAACCTGCGGCTTCGCGCCGAGTACCTACTGCACCGATTTGTCCACGGTATCAGGTTTCCCGATATCGAGACTGATATTTGTAGATTCGTGGGGGATTTTCCCGATCTATCGAATGTCGGGGCGCTGTAACTATTAGCGGCTGTATTCGACCGGCCTGTCTTCTACACGCCATTCCATCAGGAGGGCTCCTTGCCCGCATTTCAGCAGGTGATTGAGCGCACTACTGATTGCCGCCTGCGCGTTGCAGCTCTGAGCGAAGCTGCCGTCCGAGGTAGACGTGATCGTTGCCGCGCAGCATCCGCGGGTCGGACGATACGAACAGGGTGACGAGTCGGGGGTGAACTTACGAAGAGAAACGGCACCTGAAAATGATGTCGCTTTTTTTTACATATGTTCGTTATTATTACTTCCAAAAACATCAATATCATTGATTTCATTTGGTTTTTTTATTAAGGCATACATCTTGCTTTGAAATATTTGTTTACAATTCATCTGCAACGGAGGGCCTCCTATGAGCGTTAGCGCCAAAATCCTAACCATCACTGCGCTTTGTTTCGCATCGTTTGCCACGCTTGCCGCGCCTGTTCCGGGTGGTGCATCTGGCACTCTCGATCCCAGCAATCCATGTAATGCGTCGAACTGGCAGATCACAGGTGGCATCCCCAGCGCTTCTTATACGGGTAGCGTGCCCACGCTCAGCTCGCCGATCAGCGCCACAAGTTGTGCAGGTGTATTCAGTGGCAATGAAGGACCTGCACTGAGCCCGTCGCCCAATCTCGGGTACTTGAACGATGGTTTGCTGAATGGTCAGTTCGGCCTGCTCAGCCCAACCCAGTTCATTCAGCCGAGCCAGCTGATGGCGTTGAAGAACCCGAACGCGGCGGTAGATCCAGGCTGGGTCATGCTAGGGCAGCTCAATGGGAATGCTGGCGAGCTGTCCTATTCCAGCGTAACCTCACCCGGCGGCACCGCGTTCTCGTTAAGCAACGTCCTGGAGTACTTGCAGACGCAGACCTCCAACGTCGGCGGAACGTGGCAACTGACCGTCGATCCGAACATTGTGAGCATTCTTGCGCAGAACAATCTGTTCTCTGGCCGCTCCTTCGATCAGCTGGCGTTCTCGGTTAAGTCCAGCACGAATTGGGCCGTTTACGATTTCGACTTCACGCTGATGGACGATGCCTTCCAATTGGGCATTCCGTACATCATCACGGGCACCTGGACCATGGCCGATGATTTCGAGAACAAGAACGGCAATTCCCAGGACATTTCCCACATTTCCGTATGGGCCCGCGATCCCGTAATGGTTGCGACGGTGCCTGAGCCGGCTTCTGCAGCACTCTTGGGTATCGGGCTGCTTGGCCTGGCAGCTGTGCGTCGTCGCAAGCGGGTCTGATCGCATTCCCGATTACGCAAACCCGGCTGAAGCCGGGTTTCTTGTTTCTGCTCCGAGTGGAGTTGACCCGTTTCCGTGGACACATCATGCTTGGTGTTCAAGGAGTCGAGAATGTCCAAAGTAAGACCGCCGTATCCGGCGGAATTTCGTCAACAGATGGTCGAGCTCGTTCGAGCCGGCCGCTCGCCGACAGAGCTTTCGCGTGAGTTCGGCGTCACCCACGCGGTCCAACGCTAATTGGGTCGGCCAGGCAGCCATCGACAGTGGCAAACCCCTGCTCGGCAAGCAGGGCCTGACCACGGCCGAACGAGAAGAGCTGGTGCGCTTGCGCCGGCCGTTGCGCCAAGCCCTGCAAAAATCTCGGATGTTTCATGAACGGCTCGCTTCGGCGGGCCGTTTTTTTGAGAAGGCGGGTAGCATGGCGCCGAAATTTACTGATTCCTTGTATCGCTGCCGGTGGCGATGCGGGTTCGGGCCGTTCAGCGTATCTGCTGCAGCGACCGGGCCATGTTTTTCACGCTAACATCGCCGCCATGCTGATGTACCCCCATATCGATCCCATCGCGCTGCAAATCGGGCCGCTGGCGATTCACTGGTACGGCCTGACCTATCTGGTCGGGTTCGGATTGTTCCTTTATCTGGGCGTGCGTCGCCTCAAGCACGAGCCATTTGCTTCTATCCAGGGACCCGGAGCCTGGACGCGCAACGACGTTGAAGACATCTTGTTCCTCGGCGTGATGGGCGTGGTGATTGGCGGGCGGCTCGGTTACTGCCTGTTCTACAAGCCCGATTACTATTTTGCGCATCCGCTGCAGGTCTTTGCTGTCTGGCAGGGCGGCATGAGTTTTCATGGCGGCCTGCTCGGCGTGATCGGCTCCATGCTCTGGTTCGCCCACTCGCGCGGCAGGCCCTGGCTGCAGGTGGCTGATTTTGTCGCACCCTGTGTGCCGACCGGGCTGGCGGCCGGGCGGGTCGGCAACTTCATCAATGGCGAACTGTGGGGCCGCGTTTGCGCAACCGATCTTCCTTGGTGCATGGTGTATCCGCAAAGCGGTTCCATGCTGCCGCGCCACCCCTCCGAGATCTACGAGTTCCTGCTGGAGGGGCTTTTGCTGTTCGTGCTGTTGTGGCTCTATGCGCGCAAGGAACGCCATCAGGGCCAGGTCGCGGCCGCTTTTCTGGTCGGCTACGGTGTGCTGCGTTTCATTGCGGAGTTTTTCCGCGAGCCGGACGATTTTCTGGGCCTGCTGTCGCTGGGCATGAGCATGGGACAGTGGCTGTGCATCCCCATGATCGTCGCGGGCGCCGGACTGTGGTGGTGGGCGAGCCTGCAACCGGCGCGCGCCGTGCCGGCAAAGTCCGGGTCCTGACACGCACCCGCTCGAACAAGGCAAAGTCGCTCCATGAGTACTCCCGACTGGATCAATCGCAGCATTGCGAAACTGCTGCCCAATGCAAAAAAAGGCGACCCACTGGCGTCGTCCAAGGCCCGCGCAGCATCTTTACCGCGTTCCACCGGCCAGCGCCTGGAAGCGACGTTGCGGCGTGGCCAGGAGGCCTTGTCGCCTCGCGTACTGCGCCGCACCTTGGTCGAGCTGCAGGGCATTGCCGACCCACAGGTCAGCGAGGTCGAAGGCGGGCGGCGTGCCATGGGGGTGATCCAGTGGTACGCACGCACCACGCCCGAGCAGCGCCGCGATGCCTGGCTGCTGATGAGTGAGCAGTTTGGGCCGGACGCCAAAAAGGTCAGTGCGGCGCGCGAGCAATACGACGCGGCGCAGGGTACGGGCGACGAGGGGTCAGCGGAAATCCGGCTGCGCCGTGCCTTTGTATCGCCACGCACGCGATTGCTCAAGCGCTTTGCGGTAGCGCCGCAGGGCATGCGTTTTCTGCTCGAGCTGCGCAGTGAATTGCTGCCGCAACTCAAGACCGACAAGCGCCTGGTGGCGCTGGACGCGGAGCTGGAGGGCCTGTTTTCAACCTGGTTCGATCTGGCGTTTCTGGAGCTGCGCCGCATCAGCTGGGATTCACCCGCCTCGCTGATCGAAAAGCTCATGCACTACGAGGCGGTGCACGACATCCGCAGCTGGGCCGATGTCAAGAACCGGCTCGATTCCGACCGGCGCTGCTACGGGTTTTTTCATCCGAACCTGCCCGATGAGCCGCTGATTTTCATCGAAGTCGCGTTCACGCAGGCCATGGCCGACGGCATCACGCCGCTGCTGGACGAAGGCGCCGCGTCGGTCGACCCGGCCAGCAGCAGCACGGCGATTTTCTATTCCATCAGCAACACCCAGCGTGGCCTGCGTGGCGTGAGCTTTGGCGACTCGCTGATCAAGCGTGTGGTGGAGACGCTGCACGAAGAATTTCCCAAACTGCGGCACTTCGCGACGCTGTCGCCGATCCCGGGGCTGCGCGGCTGGCTCGGCAAGAACGCCGCTGGCCTGCTGGACAAGCTCGATGACAAGGAACGCCTGGAGTTGGGCCAGGCGCTGGGATCGACGCCGCCATCGACCCAGTCCCTGCTGACCGCGCTGGAGGCCCCGCTGGCGCTCCCCGCGTCGTCGCCGGTGCGCCAGATGCTGCTGCGCTGCGCCGCCCACTATCTGGCGCAAGGGTGGGGCAACGGCAAGCCGTTGGATGCGGTGGCACGCTTCCATCTGGGCAACGGCGCGCGCGTGGAGCGGCTCAACTGGGGCGCCGACCCGTCGGCGAAGGGTCTCAAGCAGTCGTGGGGCCTGATGGTCAACTACCTGTATGACCTCAAGCGGCTGGACAAGCACCGCGCGCTGCTGGCGCAGGGGACGATCCCGGTGTCCGGAGACATCGAGAGCCTGCATTTCTGAAACCGGTGGAGCCGCCCTGCGCGCGAGTCAAACCATGAGTGGAACGGTCGAAGTCAAGCGGCAGGGCGCCGTGGCGTGCGTCACGCTGCGCCATCCGGGCAAGCTGAACGCCATGTCGCGCGCCATGTGGCAGGCGCTGCGCTCTGTTTTCGAGAGCATCCAACGCAGCACCGACGTGCGCTGCGTGCTGATCCGGGGTGAAGGAGGTCATTTTTGCGCGGGCGGCGACATTGCCGAATATCCAGCGTTTCGCTTCGACGAGTCGAGTCTGCGCGACTTTCATGAGAACGATGTCTGGGGCGGCCTGCAGGCCATGCTCGATTGCGACGTGCCGATCGTCGCGCAGATCGAGGGCAACTGCATGGGCGCCGGCGTGGAGGTCGCCTGCTGCTGCGACATCCGCATCGCGGCCGAATCCGCCCGCTTTGGCGCCCCCATTGCCCGGCTCGGTTTCCCTATGGCGCCGCGCGAGGCTGCACTGGTGCTGCGCGAGGCCGGAGTGCTGACCGCCCGAGAGATGCTGCTGCAGGCCGCTGTGTTGAGCGCCGCCGAGATGAAGGCGCGCGGCTTTCTGAACCAGGTGGTGGCGGACGCTGCGATCACCAACGCGGCACTGGCCAGCGCGCGCCACGTGGCGGCACTCGCGCCGCAGGCAGCACGCCTGAACAAGCAGACCCTTCGTGCATTGAATCGTGCGATAGCCCATATGGGGTATTCGCTTTCAGCTACTGATTATGTAGCAAACGAGGTGCGTGACGCCTATTGTTATGCCGACAGCGCCGAACACCGCGAAGGCATCGCCGCCTTCATGCAAAAACGGAAACCCGTGTTTTAACCATTCCCGGACCATCATGAGCCAGCCCATTCCCACTAGCGCGGACAACCAGAATCTGTTTGCGGCCCTGCGCGCCGCCTTTCCCTCCGACCTCGACGCGATCGCGGTCGAAACCGACAACGGCCTGCAGTACTCCTGGCGCGACCTGGAGCGCGCCACGGCCATGGTCGCCAACCTGCTGGCTTCGCTCGATTTGCCACCAGGCTCACGCATCGCCGTGCAGGTGGAAAAATCGGTGGAGGCGATGGTGCTGTACCTCGCGACGCTGCGCGCGGGCTATGTGTATTTGCCGCTCAACACGGCCTACCAGAGCGCCGAGATCGAATATTTCATCGGCAACGCCGAGCCGGCCGTGGTGGTGTGCAGCGGTAGGAGCTTCGGCTGGGTCAGCAAGATTGCGTTCAGGGCCGGCACGCGCCACGTGTTCACGCTGGATGATGACCGCACCGGCTCGCTGCTGGAGCGCGCCGCGCACTGCAGCGACCGGCATACGGTGGCGCAAAAGTCGGCCGACGATCTGGCCGTTATCATCTACACCAGTGGCACCACGGGGCGCAGCAAGGGCGCCATGCTCACGCACGGCAACATGCTGAGCAACGCGCTGGTGCTCAAGGACTACTGGGGCTGGCGCGGCGACGATGTGCTGATTCACGCGCTGCCGATCTTCCACGTGCATGGCCTGTTCGTCGCGATCCATGGCGCGCTGCTGGCGGGCGCCAGGATGATCTGGTTCGGCAAGTTCGACGCCAAGCAGGTAGTGGCGCGGCTGCCGCAGGCCACGGTCTTCATGGGTGTGCCGACGCTGTACGTGCGCATGCTGGCCGAGCCGGCGCTGTCGCACGAGGCCGCGCGCGGGATGCGGCTTTTCATCTCGGGTTCGGCGCCGATGTTGATCGAGACCTTCAACGCTTGGCACGAGCGCACCGGACACACCATCCTGGAGCGCTATGGCATGAGCGAGACGGTGATGCTGACCTCGAATCCTTACCACGCGCCGCATGGCGAGCGGCGGGGCGGCACCGTGGGCTTTCCGTTGCCGGGTGTGTCGCTGCGCGTGCAGGACGATGCGGGCCGTCCGGTGCCGGCGGGCGAGACCGGCGCCATTGTCGTGAAGGGGCCGAACGTGTTCAAGGGCTACTGGCGCATGCCCGAGAAGACATGTGAGGAATTCACGCCGGATGGCTTCTTCAAAACCGGTGACGTCGGCGTGCTCGACGCGCGCGGTTACGTGACCATCGTGGGCCGTGCCAAGGACCTGATCATCAGCGGTGGCTACAACGTCTACCCGGCGGAAATCGAGAGCTTCATCAACGAGTTGCCCGGCGTGGCCGAGAGCGCCGTGGTTGGCGTGCCGCACCCCGACTTTGGCGAGGTGGGGGTGGCGGTCGTGGTCCCCAAGGCGGGGCAGACCGTGGAGCCGCAGCGGATCATGGCGCGGCTCAGGGACAGTCTAGCGAATTTCAAGATTCCCAAGCGCTGCTTTGTGGCAACCGAACTGCCGCGCAACGCCATGGGCAAGGTGCAAAAAGCAGTGCTGCGCGAGCAGCACAAGAGCATGTTCATCTAAGAATGCTGGCGCGGGGGCTCAGGTGCCGGCCCTGGCGGCTTTTTCGGTTTCCGGTGAGCGCACCACCAGCACTGGCACCGGCGTCAGGCGGATGATTTGTTCGGCGCCGCTGCCCAGCAGCACGCGGCCGATGCCACGCCGGCCGTGGGTGCCGATGACGATCAGGTCGGCATTCCAGCGCTTGGCTTCGTCGACCACTGCCTCGCCCAAGCGCTCGCCGAAGTTGTCCGAAAGCACCTTGTCGGCTTCGACGCCCGCGGCTTGGGCCGTGACCATGGCTTCGTCGAGAATCTTGTGGCCGTTTTCCCGTATGAGTTCCAGGAGGTCGCCGGGGTAGCCGCCATACAGGTCATAGCCGCTGAAGCCGGCCAGCTCGTCCACCACATGAATCAACCGCACCCGGCCGTTGAAATCCTTGGCCATTTGCAGGGCCGCAGCCAAGGCCTTGTTGGCCGGCTGGCTGCCATCGACAGGCACGAGAATTCTCTGGTACATGATGCAGCTCCTGAATTAAATGCTGAACAGATACAGTATGAAGCATGTTCGATTCGGCGATGTTGATTTTGATCAATGAAGGGAGGGTGCTGCTGACCGACGAGGGGTTGGAGCTGCATGAGCCCTACGCGACGGTGGTGTTTCGCATCGTGCAGGAGTCGCTGGCCAACGTGCCCAAGCACGCGCAGGCCTCGCAGGTCGAGGTGCAGATCGAATGCACGCCCGCTGCGGTGACGATACGGGTTGCCGACAATGGCCGTGGCTTTTCCCCGGCGGCGCCGCGCAAGCCCCATTCCCTCGGTCTGATGGGCTTGTGCGGGCGCGCGCACCTGCTCAAGGGCAGCATCAATGTCGACAGCCAG
>SCRR01000296.1 GCA_004322085.1 Burkholderiaceae bacterium | reverse complement strand
TGGCCTGGCGTGAAGAAGGCGCGCCGTACGACGCCTTCACGCTGGTCGATCAGGCGGTGGAGGCCGCCAAGCGCCACCCCGACACACGTCAGCAAGCCAACTTCATCAATGCCTGCCTGCGCCGCTTTCTGCGCGAGCGCGCGGCGCTGGTGGTGGCCACCGACCGTGATCCGGTAGCGCTCTGGAACCACCCCCGCTGGTGGATCGCGAGACTGCAGAAGGACTACCCCACGAACTGGCAGCAGATCCTGCGCGCCAACAACACGCATGCGCCCCTGACACTGCGGGTAAACACAAGAAAAGTGACTGTAACCCAGTACCTGCATACACTGGCAGCTACGAATATTGTAGGAACGCAGGCTGGCGAGAACGCCGTGGTACTGCACAAGGCAATGCCGGTGGGCTCCATTCCGGGCTTCGCGCAAGGCCTGGTGTCGGTGCAGGACGCGGCGGCGCAACGGGCCGCACCGCTGCTGCTGGCCGGCTGGGAGAGCCGGCAGGGGCTGCAAATCCTGGACGCCTGCGCCGCACCGGGCGGCAAGACGGCGCATCTGCTGGAGCTGCTTGATGCCCGTGTGACGGCACTGGACATAGCCCCGGCGCGCTGTGAGCGTATCCATCAGAACCTGCAGCGCCTTGGATTGCAAGCGCATGTGGTCGCCGCCGACGCGATGAGCCCGCAAAGCTGGTGGCCGCAGCAGTGCCAGAGCGAGCTCTTTGACGCCATATTGCTGGACGCCCCGTGCACCGCTTCGGGTATCGTGCGCCGGCATCCGGATGTGCGCTGGCTGCGCCGCGAGAGCGACGTCGCCCGGCTGGCCACCCTTCAGGCGACGCTGCTGGCGGCCCTGTGGCCGCTGCTCAAGCCTGGCGGGCGCCTGCTGTATTGCACGTGTTCGGTTTTCAAGGCCGAAGGATACGACCAGATACAAACGTTTGTTACACACAACACCGACGCCGCATTACGGCCGTCGCCGGGCCATTTAATCCCTCAAATCGGGGCAAACGGCGATGCTGTCCCGGACAATCAGTCAGGTGATCACGACGGTTTTTTTTACGCGCTGCTTGAAAAACGTGCGCCTTGACCTGGCGGCGCTGCTGGCTTGCGTGCTCCTCGCGCTGGCTCCCCTGATACCGGCCCATGCCGAAACCTCCCCGGCCGTAGTCGCCCCGTTGCGCCTGGAGGCCGACGTCGATGGCGTGTATCTGACCACAGGGGTCAAATTCGAGCTTTCCGCCATCGTCGAGGATGCGCTGCTCAAGGGCATTCCCATGTTTTTTGTCGCGCAGGCCGACGTCTTGCGCGACCGCTGGTACTGGTACGACAAGCGGGTCTCCAGCGTCGCGCGCCACATGAGGCTGGCCTACCAGCCGCTGACGCGTGGCTGGCGCCTGAACGTATCGCCGAACGTCATTACCGACGCCGGGCTGGGCGTGACGCTGAACCAGACCTTTGATTCGCTGGCCGATGCACTGGCGGCCGTGCAGCGTATCTCGCACTGGAGAATTGCTGACGCATCGGATATCGAACCGGGTGCGCGCTATAGCGTGGAGTTCCGGTTCCGGCTCGATGTGTCGCAACTGCCCCGGCCGTTCCAGATTGGTGCCGTCGGGGAGGCGGACTGGACCATTTCCGCCAGCCGCGACCAGCGCTTGACGCTGGAGAATGCCAAGTGACCAAGGTGGCGGGTCAGCGGGACCAGGCTGATCGTCTGCTCAAGCGAAACTCCCGCGCATTTCGCTGGGCGGTCCTGGTCGGTGCGTCCGCCATGGTGGCGATCGGGCTGGTGCTGCTTTTTCTGTTGACGCAGGCCACCAACAACCGGGACCTGTACGAGCGCAACTACGGGCGGCTGTTCGTCGTCAACGTTGTCGTTGCCGCATTGTTGCTGGCGGTGATCGGCTGGATGGCGATCCGGCTCGCGATGCGTTTGCGCCGCGGCAAATTCGGCAGCCGGCTGCTGGTCAAGCTGGCCGCGATTTTTGCGCTGGTCGGGTTTGTGCCGGGGCTGCTGATCTATGTCGTGTCCTATCAGTTCGTGTCGCGCTCGATCGAGAGCTGGTTCGACGTCAAGGTGGAGAGTGCGCTGGATGCCGGGGTCGGCCTGGGCCGTGCCACCCTGGACACGTTGAGCAACGACCTGGCCAGCAAGACTCGCGCTGCCGCCAGCCAGCTCGCCGATGTTCCCAACGCCACGGCGGGACTGACGCTGGAGCGCATTCGCGACCAACTGGCGGCCAATGATGTGGTGCTGTGGGACGCGAACGGCCGGCTGATTGCAGGTGTCGGCGAGTCGCGCTTCGATCTCAACCCCGAACGCCCTGGCAGCCAGCGGTTGCGCAACGCCCTCAGCCAGGGCGCGGTGTCCCAGGTCGAGGGGCTGGACGACACTGGCCCGGCCGCCATCACCAACGCCCGCATCAAGGCCAT
Organism: Burkholderiaceae bacterium; assembly: GCA_004322085.1. Classification (GTDB taxonomy): domain Bacteria; phylum Pseudomonadota; class Gammaproteobacteria; order Burkholderiales; family Burkholderiaceae_C; genus Rhodoferax_A. The sequence continues at coordinate 10,282 of SCRR01000296.1, read as the reverse complement.
CGCGCTGGTCAGCTCCTCGAGCATGAGCCTGCTGACGGAGCCGCGCTTTCTGCAAGTGACACAGGTTCTGCCGCCCGCGTTGGTGGCCAATGCGCTCGCCGTGCAGGCGGCCAACCGCGAGTACCAGGAGCGCGCGATCGCGCGCGATGGCCTGCGCCGCATGTACATCGGCACTCTCACGTTGAGTCTGTTCCTTGCGATGTTTGGTGCCGTGCTGCTCGCGGTGCTGCTGGGCAATCAACTTGCGCGGCCCCTGCTGGTGCTGGCCGAGGGCGTGCGCCAGGTGGCCGCCGGCGACCTCACGCCCAAGTTGGCGCTACAGGGCAAGGACGAGCTCGGTGGCCTGACCCGGTCGTTCGCCGACATGACGCAGCAACTCGCGGATGCGCGCGCCGCGGTGAATCGCAGCATGGACCAGGTGGGTGCCTCGCGCGCCAACCTGCAAACCATTCTGGACAACCTGACTGCCGGCGTCATCGTGCTCGACACCCACGGCGTCATCCAGTCTTCCAATCCGGGAGCAACGCGCATCCTGCGTGCGCCGCTGGCAGCGTACGAGGGCCGGCCGCTGGCCGACCTGGTCGGCCTGCAAGACTTCGCGCGCGGCGTACAGGCGCATTTCGACGCGTTCCTGCGCGGGCGCATGGAGCATGGCGTGGACCACTGGCAGCAATCTTTCGAGCTCGATGCCGCACTACCTGGATCACCGCAAAATACCATTACCCTGGTCGCCAGAGGCGCAGAGCTGCCGGGCGCATCGAGGCTCCTGGTGTTTGACGACATTTCGGAGATCGTGTCCGCCCAGCGGGCTCAGGCGTGGGGCGAGGTAGCGCGCCGGCTCGCCCATGAAATCAAGAATCCACTCACGCCGATCCAGCTGTCGGCCGAGCGACTCGAGATGAAGCTGACGGGCAAGATCGCTGGGACCGAACAGGCGCTGCTGACCAAATCCGTCAAGACCATCGTGGACCAGGTCGACGCCATGAAACGGCTGGTCAACGAGTTCCGCGACTACGCGCGACTGCCCGCCGCTGACCTGCGCCCGCTCGACCTGAATGCCCTGATCGGGGACGTGGTGCATTTGTACGAGAGCGAACATACCCCCGTACCGGTCCACGTCGAACTGGACGCCGCCTGCCCGTGGATACGCGCCGACAGCCAGCAAATCAGACAGGTGGTGCACAACTTGCTGCAAAACGCGCAGGATGCCACGCAAGCCATTGTCGACAACCAGCATGGCGCGCACGTGACCATCCGCACGCAATGGCTGGAGCCGGCCCAGCGGGTGCGCCTGACGGTGCGCGACAACGGCCCCGGATTTCCGGAACACATCCTGAATCGGGCCTTCGAGCCCTACGTCACGACCAAGGCGAAGGGCACCGGACTGGGGCTCGCAGTGGTGAAGAAAATCGCCGATGAGCATGGTGCGCGCGTCGACCTCTCGAACCGCGTGGTCGATGGCGTCATCGAGGGTGCGCAAGTGTCGTTATCATTCGCCATAGACAGCACGGCGCCGGGGTAGTCCTGTTGCGCCGTCAACTCCGAGGGACTACGCTGCAATCATGGCAAACATACTGGTGGTCGACGACGAATTGGGTATTCGCGATTTACTCTCCGAAATTCTCAACGATGAAGGCCACAACGTTGAGCTCGCTGAAAATGCGGCACAGGCCCGCACGGCGCGCGCGCACAGCCGCCCTGACCTGGTGCTGCTGGACATCTGGATGCCTGACACCGATGGCGTGACACTGCTCAAGGAATGGTCCATCGGTGGGTTGTTGACCATGCCCGTCATCATGATGAGCGGTCACGCCACGATCGATACCGCGGTCGAGGCCACCAGGATCGGCGCGCAGGCATTTCTGGAGAAACCCATTACCTTGCAAAAGCTGCTCAAGGCGGTCGAGGCGGGGCTTGCGCGCAATCTTCCGCGCAAGCCGGCAGTGGCCCTTGCGCCCGTGCCAGCCAACCTCGCAGTGGAGTTCGCCAAGACTGGCGGGGCATCGGTGCCGACGGTGGTCGATACCGGCCCGCAAGGTTGCCAGAGTTTCGAGCTTGACAAGCCGCTGCGCGATGCCCGCGACGAGTTCGAGAAGTCGTACTTTGAATTCCACCTGGCCAAGGAGGGCGGTTCCATGACCCGCGTGGCCGAGAAGACCGGCCTTGAGCGCACCCACCTGTACCGCAAGCTCAAGCAACTGGGCGTGGACCTGTCACGCGGTAAACGCAGCGCGGCGTGACGCCGGCATCCGAAAAGACGCACTGAGCGCCTGATATAATCGCCGGCTCTGGCCCGGTAGCTCAGTCGGTAGAGCAGAGGATTGAAAATCCTTGTGTCGGTGGTTCGATTCCGCCCCAGGCCACCAGTATTCATGCGCCCTAGCGCCCTTTTTGGGTTCTGGGGCGTTTCTACAATTCCCCCCAATTTTCTACAATTTTAGGGTAATCACCCAAACAAGTTGTTTACTTTTTGGTAAACTTCCATACATCCCGCCCTTGGCAGTAAGCCGTCCACCACATCTAGGACGTGCCGAACCCTAGGGCGTTTTCGTTTGTGCTTGAAGAATTACAAAGGGATGGGGAATGCCAACTGCAATACTGATCGATGGAGCGTACTTCATCAAGCGATTCAGAAGCATCGAACCACACAATGCATTCAATGCAACGCGAGCCGCAGAGTTTGCGTTCAGGTGTGCAATTTCACACCTAGTGGAAGTGATCGGGAGAGGTGGCACCAACGGCCATCAGCCAATAAAGAGAAAACACGATCTCTACAGAATTTTTTTCTACGACTGCCCCCCGCTTGACAAGAAACTACAGAACCCAATTACGAAAAAAGGCGTGGATTTTTCGAAATCTCAGGAGGCAATTTTCCGCCTCGCGTTGCATAACTTGCTTCGGGAAAAGCGCAAGGTTGCGTTGCGACTCGGACATCTTTCCGGGGATACACCTTGGACGATAAAGCCACACGCCATCCAAGATTTGCTTAAGGGTAAACGGAAACTTGAGGAACTCGTTGAGCATGATGTGGTTCCAAACGTGCGGCAAAAAGGTGTCGATATGCGCATTGGAATTGACATCTCATCTCTTGCGATTAAGAAGCAGGTCGATCAAATCGTGCTGATCGCTGGCGATGCTGATTTTGTGCCAGCCGCCAAATTGGCTAGGCGCGAAGGCGTGGATTTCATCCTTGACCCAATGTGGCAGGCGATCCCTGCCGGGCTGAATGAGCACATAGACGGCTTGCGGTCTACATGCGCACGCCCAAAACCTAGGTCTGCAAACGGGCTGGCGATACCTGGACAGAACGTGATTCGTGAGACGCCCTCAGATCTCAACGAAGTGGCTTAACTCGCTCCCCCATTCGCGCCTTGACATAGTGTTCAGTCATTTCCCGGTTTTTGTGCGCCAGCAGCTTTTGTGAATGCGCCAGATCGCCGGTATCGGTTGCAGCCTTCGCCCTGATATCCCGAAATTGAAAGTCCACCTTCGCGAGCCTGCGCGCTTTGTCAAAGCGTGAACGCAGCGCAAACGAACTCAGCGGCTGGCCGTTTTCATCCTGGATCAGGTAGACACTGATCGCGCGTCGTGGACGTTCGTTGATTCTGGCGATGACGGCCGCCAGTTCGCCGGTGACTTCAATCCCTAGGCGCGCGCCGGTTTTGTTCTGCACGATCCACAGCGCGCCATCCCGGATATCGGTGCGCTTGAGTTTGAGCACGTCGGCGGGCCGCTGCCCGGTCAACAGCGCCAGGTCCATGGCATCGACCACGGTGAAGTGGGCGTGGGCCTTCACTTGGTCAAATTCCGCGTCTGTGATGTACCTGGAGCGCCCGACTTCCTTGAAGCCCTTAACCCCTTGGCAAGGGTTCTGCGTCGCCGTGTAGCCCCATTCGCGGGCTTTGTTGAACAGATGCGAGAACAAAGCCTTTTCCCTGTTGGCCCTGACCTTAGCCACCTGGCCGCGAATATCCATGTACTCACGGATGTGCATGGGTGCAATGGCGTCGATTGGCATGTGGGCGAAGACCCTGAGCAGGTTCGCCAATTCCTTGCCGTTGTCGCGGCGAGTTTGTGCGCTCTTGGTCGGGAAGACCTCCCGGACGTAGCGCCGGGCCAGGACAGAAAACAACTTGGTTGAATCATCTTCCCGCACGCCTTCGCGTTGTGCCCATAGCCGCAAAGCTTCGGCGCGGTCGCTTGAAAGCTTGGTCCAGAGCCGGGGCAGCGTCCCGCTGACGTGATACCAGACCTTGCCTTTGCGATGGAAGCGCGGCGGGTCATCGAAGTTGGACTCTCTGCGGCGCCCCATCACATGCCCTGCAAGGCCGAGAAATTAGGCTTATACGCGCTTTCCTCAGGCGCGCCACACCCAAGCATCTTTTCGGCGTATTTGCGCGCCACTATGGGCCGGCGATTGCCGTTGATCTCGAACCGCCATCCCTTGGTTCGAAGCCATTCAACCTGGCGCGCAGGAGTCTTGAATCCGGTTAGCGTCCCGATTTCTTCGCCGGTGAGAAAGATGGTGGATTCCACTGGCGCGCCTACTATTTGCGAGCGGCAGCTTGCCGACAGTCATCAAAAGCGGTCAAAGCCGATTTGGCACGATTGGAGACCTGTGGTGCGAGCGCTCGGGACGTTGGTGGCTGCTCGGCGTCAGGGCGGGCCGCAAGTGCATGAAAATCGACCGGAGTCATGGCCGATTTGACGGCGGCGAAAGCTTCGGCGGGTATGGTCTGGCATTCTTCAAGTTCTTCAAAGAATGGCTCGTTGGCAGTGCCGGTGTGCAGCTTGCGTAGGCCCGTGATGATGTCTTTGGCGCGTGTGTACTGCTCTTGCAACAGGCAAACGCGTCGATAGAGCAAGCGGATTTCCTCGACCTGCTCGCTAAAAATTTGTGAGCGGCCGTACTTCGTTTCCCAGTACAAAGCCAGCACAGCAGCGCGTGGAACTCGATCGACGGAAAGCCAGCGCTTTACCGTACGCTCATTCACCTTCAGGAACTGGCAGACCCGCTTGATGCCGCCGAGTTCATCCACGAACAAACGGAATGCGTTGGGGCCGTAGATATCTCTCGGGGCACTAAACATGATGGCCTTTCAGTGCTCTAGTTTTATCGTGCTTGGGCGAGCGTGAAGGTCTTCACAAACTTCGCCTGGGTGACCACGACAGTAGCCTGTCCCTCCTTTCCAGGCTTCGTGCGGGTGCCGATCTCGTAGATGGCTGGTGCCTTGTTCTTTTTGATCTCGGTAAACACTTCATCGCTGGCCTGCACTTTCATGGGCGCATCCCCCACGGCGGTGGGCGTCTCCACCTGGTAATCGTTGATATAGTGGACGGTGCAGCCCTTGCGAATCTCGCCGGATTTTTCGTCGGTGAGTTCCCACTTGGATGCACGCAGGATAAGTACTGTTTCGCTCATGATGATTTGCCTTTCGGACATTGGCCTATGCGGCCAGTTGGAGTAATCCGCGCTCGTAACTGAACGCGGGTCTTTCGCGCACAAGGCTTTCACATCGCCTCGGGTCTGCACGAACCGGTGAGAAGTCAGCGGGCAGCTTTTGCCCCTGACGTTCAATGAGTTGGATATCGGTGACCAGCCAGGACACACCGATATCGACAAGTTGTTTGCGGCGCCGGTAGAACGTGGGCCTGGTGAAGCGCTTTCTGGTGTCGTCTTCGCCGTGGGTGGTGAGCGCAAACCAAAAGCCATGCAGCAGGCCGGCCAGTTCGGCGGTGTAGTGCGCTTCAAGCCGATCGCGCACCGCCAGGCTGGTGCGGACGATCTGGATTGCCCCTTGGCCCTCCCGCAACAGGCGGGATATTTCCTTGTCGAAAACGCTTTTTAGGTATTCGGCGGTGATCTCGCGCACCTTGGGTTTGTGGCCGAAGTCGTAATCCAGCTTTTCCGCGTGGATCTCAACCTCTGCCCTGAGACGGCTATTTGCCAGCCTGTGCAATGCAGCTACACGCCTGGATGCCTTCCGATGCGCCCAATCGGTGGGGGCGTCTTTCGGCTTGTTCTGCTGGTACTGGCTGCGCAACACCACATAGAGCCGCTTCCGGTCGTTCTTGTCGAACTCTGGCCCCTTGTGATACAGCTTGATCGTGGTGGTTGAGCCAGGCGTGAAGATGGATTCATTGCTGTATTTCTGCATCTTCCGACGCGGGAAGCTGATGTGATAAATCGCCTCGAAAAACTCCTGCACAGCAAGGTACGGCAGTCGGAAATTTTCTGCCCAGTCCACCCGTTGAACCGTCCAGTTTTCCACCGGTGGAAGTGGTGTACCCAGCAGCAGCTGCAGCAGGGTTTTAAGGCGCTCGCAGGCTCCCTGAAAGTCCTCGATCGCGCCATAGACGTTTTGGCCGTTGAAAGCCTTTGGAACTGAGCACTCAATCACCAGGTACGGCGGGCAAGGGTGCCATTCCGGTTTGCCGTGCTTGGACTTGATGCAGTCCTCGTACATGGGCTTGACCATGATGCGGGAGTCGAAGGAGCCCAGCAGGTTGGTGCGAGTCACTTCCCAAACCAGCTCACCCGTGTCGTTCCTGACCCGGCAGTAGCTTTCGCCTTGAGCCTTGATTCTGTCAACGATAGAGCGTGCCATTCGAGGTGTTTTCAGCCTGACCGTATCGAGTCCCATGGGCATCTGCGCTTCGCTTGTTGCTGTCTCACTCATGAGACTCATACGGGGTGTTACTTCCCGTGAAGGGGAGGATTTGGGCCGTTTTCAGGGCTGAATCTGAGCCAGGTGGTAGTCCAGCATTCGGCTTTGAAAAAGGCCCGCGCTGAGGTGGCGCAATGGTCGTTGGCGCCGTTGATCGGTGAGCACGCTGGGTGGGGGTCAGCCACCAGCCGAACGAGCCTTGGGCGGGCTTGTGCGTCATGCTTCGACTCCAGGCCACAGAAGGGCGAGCTCAAACGGGCAGAGGAAAAGGAACACGCCTTCGTGGTTGATCTCGAAGGAGAGCAGCGCGCCGGCCGTGATCTCGACGATGCGGAAACCCAGTTTCGGCATGGCTCAGGCCCTCGGGGCCCCCGCCGGCTGGCGGGGTTGGCTGGAAATGACCGGCCTGGCAGGTGCGCCGACTAGGTGCACCACCACCGCGCGCGACGTGGTTCCCTCACCCCCCACCCGGGTCTTCGCCCGGGCGGGTGCCCCGTTCGGCGCCCTGTGGCGCCCCGTCAGGGTCGCGCTGGGGAGCACGACGGCCCCCTGTCTATCAAAAAGAGGACGCATGGCGCCCCCTCAACCCACCAACGCCTGGAGCACCTCTGTGGGCGCAGCGCGCCCCTTGCGGCGCGCGTGGGCGTCTTTATCGCCGTGCACAACCGCCAATTGCAGATCCGACATCGCCAGGCTGAGCAACTCACCGATCGTTTCGGCGCTGGATGCCTTGCCGCCGTCCTTGCCTTCAACAACTGGAAGCAGCTCCCTGCCCATCAGGTGCGCATAGAGCAGCCCGTTTTCAGCCAGGCGGCGAAGCAGTGCGACCGCCGTGGCTTGTGACGCGGCGGAAGGCGTATCGGTGAGGAAGCCGGTATTGATCGGCTGGCCAGCACCGTCAAGAATGGCGGCCTCGTTCTCCTCAATGCAGTCCAAAACCCGATCAATCTGGTCGTTTTCCAGCGTCGGCGTGATGCGCATGAACTGCAGATTGGCAGCTTGGGCGCGGGACGGTTTTCCAGAGGGAGAACCGCCAGTTTCCCCGGTGGAACTGGCGGGATCACCGACCACACCGGCCTGGAAAACATCGCCTCGGGCCTTGGCTTTTGCACCAGGCGCGTTTTCGTCGTGGAAGTTGTAACCCTCACCCTCGAAAAAGTCGCGGAGGTCTTGGAGGAACTCGTTATCCGGCACGTAGTTGCCAGTCTCAAAACGCTTGAGCTTGTGAGCGGGGAGGTTGGATTTACCTGCGGCTTGAGCTTGGCTCATACCGAGATAGTTACGAGCGGCGCGAGACTCGTTGGGGGAAAGCGCCAGTTCTGAAAAGTCGATCATTGGAAATCCATGTTGGTTTGAAATGCGGCTGAATTGCCGTAAAACAAACTTTACTACATGGTTTCCAAAAAAGCAAAACTTATTTTTTAGACACCTTTGGGTTGCCCTTGATGGAGGCCAAGGCGCCTTTAAGAGCAGCCAGGAACTCTCGGGCTACACGCTCATCTTGAAGCACCAAGCGGAACAGTTCCGGGTCGAAATCTGCGCCTTTGCTTATCTGGTCAAGGCCAGTGCCGAAGTCTGCAGTATCTAGAGCGCTGTGAACCGTCGCCTCGCCATGCCGTGCAAGCGCAATTGAGTGGACGATCGAATACACCGCGTAGCTCTCGTCAAAGGACAACATCTGGACTAACTGGGCAATCCTGCCTCGCTGCACAACTGCGCCTTTGCGTCCCGGCGCTTGAGCCGCATCTTGGCGATCGACATTTGGAAAAGGCTCTTCGACGCCAAAAAGCATCTTGTTTGGAGTGATGCCCAAGGTTTTGCACAACTGCCTCAGTTCTTTTGCCCCTGGGAGCGTGCGACCTGTCTCGTAGGCCTTAATCGCAGACAGAGACACCTGACTCTGAGCGGCTAGTTGCGCTTGTGTCAGGTCCAGACGCTCACGCCCCTTGATGATTTCGGAAGCGAGAACGAGCTTTTCAATTGACGATGGTGGGTTGTCGGGTGACACCGGTGCCCTTCTACAAACTCATTGGGGCCCAAGCATACACGCCATTTACGGGGCAACCCATGGAGATCGTTTGTAGAAGCAATAACTCACAAGTGCTTGCAGAACAAGAAATTGTCGTGAGATTGAAAATCCTTGTGTCGGTGGTTCGATTCCGCCCCAGGCCACCATCTTGAAACCCGCATGAATCCTGGACTCTTGCGGGAAATCAGCAAAAAAGCGGCCCCTCAAAAAGGCCGCTTTTTTGCTTTTCTGACGCAGTTTCTGACGCTCGCGCCGGAAACGATGACGCACTCACGGCCTGCGACTGCGCGGCCCTGCGCCGGATGCGGTTCGGCTGCATCCGGGGGCCAGGGGGCAAGGAAGGCGATGGACGATTTTGGCGGTTTTAAAAACGTAAAAAATCGCTCAGATGTCCGCGCCGAAGTAAATCTGAGCTGTCGCTGCCGATCCGGAATTGACCAGCTTCAGGATTTGTGCCGACCGCAGGCTGACCACACATGGATACCTTGGAGGCCGTGCCAAGCCTCATTTGGTTGAGGAAGCCAGCTGGTCAAACATCGATTGGCGTAGTGGTCAAATCGAAGTTGGCGGCGACACGCTACTCACTGCTGGTTGACTGAGACAGTCCGCGAGGGCCACTTCGACGTGGTGAAGGGATCAGGTACGATTTTTCAAGAGAACCTCGGTGAAGCACTGCGGGCTGCTCAGCGGCTAGTACGCGGAGCTTTCGGACCGGCGCATGCCCCCACCTTGCGGATCGCGCGCGCAAACTCCTGCACCACCACCGGTTGTCCGATCGCTCCACGGCGCGTAAAAAGACCCAACGACGGTAGCGGTATCGTCGGTGACACCGGTACCCTGCGCACATTGCCTCGTGCGACCTCGTCGCGCGCGTGCTCGAACCGAGCCGCGCATAGCAAAGACGGATCCATGCGCAGCAGCGCTCCGACGGTGACAGACGACATCGCCTCGATCACCGGCTCGGGTGGCTCGACTCCGTCGTTCATGAAGGCGGTCATGAAGGCTTCGCGCACCAGAGTCTCCTTTGGCGGCGTCACCCATTGGGCCGAGCGAAGGTCGGCCCAACGCAGCCCGCGCCGGCGCACGTTCGGGTTGGACGTCGCCGCCAGTATGCAAAGCTGGTCCTCCAGGAGCAAGTCCGATTGCAGCAAAGGCAGAAGGTCGCTTGACAACAGTTGCGGAGTCACCGCACCAAAAACGCAGTCGAGCTCGCCGTCGAGCAAGCGCTGGATCAGCTCACTTACTCGCCCTTCGCGGATCTGTACCGACACGGCTGGCACGCGGGCGCGCAACAGCACGATCGCCGCCGGCACGGTAGCGGTCACGGAGGGCGCCCCCACACGCAACACCGCAGTCGCCCCGGCATGCAGCGCGCCTATCTCGTCCTGGGCCCGGGCAAGTTCGCTCAGCACCACGCGCGCTCGATAGACAGCTGTCGCCCCGAACGCGTTGATCTGAACGCCCTGGTGGCTGCGATCGAAGAGACGCACGCCAAATCCACTCTCAATCTCGTTGAGCATCTTGCTGATCGCTGGTTGACTCAGATGCAGACGCTCGGCAGCGCCACGCATCGTGCCCGCCTCGG
>SCRR01000295.1 GCA_004322085.1 Burkholderiaceae bacterium | reverse complement strand
CCGGCTCGGCAGTAGCGTGTTGCCGCAAGGCAAAATACGAGACTTCGCCAATGTCAGACGAACCGGCTTTGGCACAGAAACTGCATTACCTGCTCGCCCCCCGAATTTTTAACCAACTTCCAACCAGGAGAAATTGATGGCAAAGACCGTCGCAGACGTGATGAAAATGGTGAAGGAAAACGAAGTCAAGTTTGTCGACTTCCGTTTCACCGACACGCGTGGCAAAGAGCAGCACGTGACTGTGCCAACTTCGCACTTTGATGAAGACAAGTTCAGTGCCGGCCATGCGTTCGACGGTTCGTCCATTGGTGGCTGGAAGGGCATCGAGGCCTCCGACATGCTGCTGATGCCGGACGCCAACACCGCCAACATCGACCCGTTTTACGAAGAGACCACGCTGTTCATGAGCTGTGATGTGCTCGAGCCCGGCGATGGCAAGGCCTATGACCGCGACCCACGCTCGATCGCCAAGCGCGCCGAAGCGTATCTCAAGGCGTCCGGCATCGGCGACACTGCCTTCTTCGGGCCGGAACCCGAATTCTTCATCTTCGACGACGTGCGCTGGAACACCGACATGTCGGGCACGTTTGTCAAGATCGACGAATACGAGGCACCCTGGAACAGCGGCAAAAAGCTCGAGGGCGGCAACCGCGGCCATCGTCCCACCGTCAAGGGCGGTTACTTTCCCGTGCCGCCGGTCGACAGCACGCAGGACCTGCGCGCCGAAATAGCGCTGGTTCTCGAGTCACTGGGTGTTCCCGTGGAAGTGTTCCACCACGAAGTGGGTGGCGCCGGCCAGAACGAAATCGGTACCAAGTTCAGCACGCTGGTGGAGCGCGCCGACTGGACCCAGGTGCTCAAGTACGTGGTCTGGAACGTGGCCAACACCTATGGCAAAACCGCCACCTTCATGCCCAAGCCCATCGTGGGCGACAACGGCTCGGGCATGCACGTGCACCAGTCGGTCTGGAAAGATGGCAAGAACCTGTTTGCCGGCGACGGCTACGCCGGCCTGTCGGACTTCGCGCTGTATTACATCGGCGGCATCATCAAACATGCGCGCGCGCTCAATGCCATCACGAATCCCGGCACCAACAGCTACAAACGCCTGGTGCCTGGCTACGAAGCTCCCGTGAAGCTCGCGTATTCGGCGAAGAACCGCTCGGCGTCGATCCGGATCCCCTATGTGGCCAACCCCAAGGGTCGCCGCGTGGAGGCGCGCTTCCCCGATCCGCTGATGAACCCCTACCTCGGTTTTGCGGCACTGTTGATGGCGGGCCTGGATGGTGTCGAAAACAAGATTCACCCCGGTGAAGCAGCCACCAAGGACCTGTACCATCTGCCCCCCGAGGAAGACGCCAAGGTACCCACTGTCTGCCACAGCCTGGACCAGGCACTGGATTGCCTGGACGCCGAGCGCGGCTTCCTGACCAAGGGCGGCGTCTTCTCCGACAGCATGCTGGACGCCTATATCGAGTTGAAGATGGGTGAGGTCACGCGTCTGCGCATGGCCACGCATCCCATTGAGTTCGACATGTATTACTCTTTGTAATTGCTGCCGGACCGAAAAGAGGGCGGCCCGGGCCGCCCTCTTTTTTGGGCGGACGGGCGCTGGCAGCAGTTGACTGCGGGCGCGTGCAGCAAGGTGGATTTTGCGTTCGAAGTCGATTGGGTGATACTTCAATGAACTTCCTGCAGCGTGTCATGCTCGGAAAGCGTATGAAAAAAACACTATTGATCTCACTTCTGCCCTTCGCCGCCGTGCTGCTTGCCTCGAGCAGCTTTGCGCAGGGCCAAATCTACCGCTGTGGCAATGAGTACACCAACAATGCGTCCGATGCAAAGGCCCGTGGCTGCAAGCCCTTTGCAGGTGGCAACATCACCATTGTGCCGGGCCCCCGGCCCACCCCGGCTGCCGCACCCACGCGCGCCGGCGCTGCCTCCCAGCCGCGGGTCGGCGCGGCCGACCAACGGGCTCGCGATGCGGACGCGCGTGCCATCCTGGAGTCTGAGCTGAGCAAGGCCCAGGCCCGGCAGACAGAGCTGCTCGCCCAATACAACAATGGCGAGCCCGAAATGCTGGGCCCCGAGCATCGCAACCACCAGAAATACCTTGATCGCATCGCCGATATGAAGGCCGGCATAGACCGCAACCAGAGCGATATTGCGGGCATCCAGCGCGAACTCGCGCGCCTTCCCGCTGCACAATAGGTGGCTTGAGAAAGTCTGAACCCCCCACTGCATCGCGCTTTCAGGCGTTCGACCTGCTGGCGACGCTGGTCGCCGTCGTGCACAGCGACGGGACAGTGCTGTTTGCCAATTCGGCGCTCGAAGACGCCATTGGCGCGTCGCGTCGCACCATCGAAGGCTCGCAGTTCGCCGGCTTCTTCACCGAGCCCCGCGTCCTGAGGAATGCCCTCAGCGGCGCCGACAGCAACGAGTTTGCGGCGCTGCGCTATGACGCGTTGCTGCATCGCCTCAACCACGAGCCCATTCCGGTGCACGTGATCGTGGCGCAAACCGAAAAGCACAGCGAGATCATCGTCGAGCTGCTACCACTCGAGCAACAGGCCCGGCAGGATCGCGAGGAGCGGCTGCTCGACCAGGCCCAGGCGAACAAGGAACTGATCCGCAACCTGGCGCACGAGATCAAGAATCCCCTGGGCGGCATCCGCGGCGCCGCCCAACTGCTGCAGATGGAGATCGACTCGCGCGAGTTGACCGAGTACACGCAAGTCATCATCCACGAGGCCGATCGCCTGCAAACCCTGGTGGACCGGCTGCTCGCGCCGCATCGCAAGCCGCACGTGGTGGGAGACGTGAACATCCACGAGGTGTGCGAGCGCGTGCGCGCACTGATCCAGGCGGAATTCCCCAAGGGCTTGCAGGTGGTTCAGGACTACGACACATCGATCCCCGAGTTTCGTGGCGACCGTGAGCAGCTGATCCAGGCGCTGCTCAATATCGTTCACAACGCCGCACAGGCGCTGGCCGAACGCATCGGGGCAGGTGATGCGCAGATCATTTTGCGCACCCGGATTGCACGCCAGGTGACTTTCGGCAAGCAGCGCTACCGCCTGGCACTGGAATTGCATGTCATCGACAATGGGCCCGGCGTGCCGGACTCGATCAAGGACCGCATTTTCTTCCCGTTGGTGTCGGGCCGGGACGGCGGCTCCGGGCTGGGTTTGACGCTGGCACAAACTTTTGTGCAGCAGCACCACGGCCTGATCGAGTGCGACAGCGCGGCGGGTCGCACGGATTTCAAGATGCAGATTCCATTGCCCTGACCGTTTGACCTGAGGTGACAGACAAGCCATGAAGCCGATCTGGATAGTTGATGATGACCAGTCGATCCGCTTCGTGCTGGAGAAGGCGCTGCTGCGCGAAGACCTGCCCACGCGCAGCTTCACCAACCCGCGCGATGTGCTCTGCGCCCTCGACGAAAATGCGGACGGCGGCCCCCAGGTGCTGGTGAGCGACATCCGCATGCCGGGAGGCACGGGTCTGGACCTCCTCGAAAAGGTCAAAGCCCGGCATCCGGGCCTGCCGGTCATCATCATGACGGCGTTCTCGGACCTGGACAGCGCCGTCTCGGCCTTTCAGGGCGGCGCGTTCGAGTACCTGCCCAAACCCTTCGATTTGCCCAAGGCGGTGGAGTTGATCCGCCGCGCGGTCGAAGAGAGCCAGCGCGAGGAGGTGGCCGAAGAGCACATGGCCGAGGCGCCCGAAATGCTGGGCCAGGCGCCCGCCATGCAGGACGTGTTCCGCGCCATCGGTCGCCTGTCCCAGAGCAACGTCACCGTCATGATCACCGGCGAATCCGGCTCGGGCAAGGAACTGGTGGCCCGCGCCCTGCACAGGCATTCGCCGCGCGGCGACACCGGCCACAACGGCCCCTTCGTGGCCATCAACACGGCGGCGATTCCCAAAGACTTGCTCGAATCTGAATTGTTTGGCCACGAGCGCGGCGCCTTCACCGGTGCGCAAACCATGCGCCGCGGACGCTTCGAGCAGGCCGACGGCGGCACGCTGTTCCTCGACGAGATTGGCGACATGCCGTTTGACTTGCAGACGCGCCTGCTGCGCGTGCTCTCGGACGGGCATTTCTACCGGGTCGGCGGCCACACGGCCGTCAAGACCAATGTGCGCGTGATCGCCGCCACGCATCAGGATCTGGAGCAGCGCGTCAAGGACGGCGCTTTCCGCGAGGACCTGTTCCACCGCCTGAACGTGATTCGGCTGCGCCTGCCGGCACTGCGCGAGCGCCGCGAAGACATTCCCACGCTGACACGCCACTTCCTGCAGCAAAGCGCCAGGCAGCTCGGCATCGACCCCAAGCGCATTTCCGATGCGGCGCTGGCCCACCTGGGTGCGTTTGATTTCCCTGGCAACGTGCGCCAACTCGAGAACATCTGCCACTGGTTGACCGTGATGGCGCCAGCCCAGGTGATAGAACCCAAGGATCTGCCGCCCGAGGTATTGCAGGCAGTGCAGGGCCGGGGCTGGGAGCCACCACCCGCCACAGCGACAGGGCAACACCGGGTCGATTCCGCCGCGCATGCGGATTCCGCAGCGGCGGCGCTGACGGCAGCGCCATGGATTCCCGATGCCGATACCGCATTGGGCATGACCGTGCCCAGTGTGCCCGCGGGAAGTTGGGAGCATGCGCTGGCCGCCGAGGCCCAAGCGCTGCTGGCCGCCGGACGCCTTGATGTGTGGGATGAGCTCACACGCCGCTTCGAATCGCGTCTGATCCTCACGGCGCTGACCAGCACCAAGGGCCGGCGGATCGAGGCGGCGCACCGGCTGGGTATTGGCCGCAACACCATCACGCGCAAGATCCAGGAGCTGGGCCTTGAATGAAATCGGCCTCTAGCCCTTGATAGATATACGCAATTGGCTACCGAAACTATAGTAACTGCAAATCCATGACAACCGGCGCGTGATCGCTCGGGCGTTCATTTTTGCGCGGCGCCTTGTCGATGATGCAGCCTTGCACCCTGGGCTTGAGCGCGTCGCTGACCAGGATGTGATCGATGCGCATGCCGTGATTGCGCCGAAAGCCAAAATCACGGTAGTCCCACCAGCTGTAGCTTTTCTCGGGCTGCGGAAATAACCGGTGGGCATCGCTCAGGCCCAGCGCGATCAGCGCGCGCAGGTGATAGCGCTCCTCTTCCGTGCAATGGATCTGGTCGCGCATCCCTTCCGGGTCCCACACGTCGGCGTCGTCGAAGGTGATGTTGTAGTCGCCCATCAGCACCAGTTGGGGATGCGCCGCAAGTTCCTCACGCACCCAGTCGCGCAGCGCGCGCAGCCAGTGCATCTTGTATTCGAACTTCTCGGTGCCCGGCGCCTGTCCGTTCGGGAAGTACGCGCCGATCACGCGCACGCCGCCCATCGTGCCGCATAGCACGCGCGACTGGTCATCGCTGAAGCCGGGGATATTGCGGATCACGTCGGTGGCTGCGCTGCGCGACAGCAGCGCCACGCCGTTGTAGGTTTTCTGGCCAAAGCATTGAGCTTGGTAACCCGCCTCCAGAAACACGGAAGCCGGGAATTTATCGTCCGTCATCTTCAATTCCTGCAGCGCCAGCACGTCCACCGGATTGGCGGCCAGCCAATCCAGTACCTGCGGCAGCCGTACCGTGAGAGAGTTGATATTCCAGGTGGCGAGTTTCATGGCTTTTCAAGAATTGGATTTACAGGGCGTGAGATTTCGGCGTTGCACCTACGTCATACCTTTTACGCTCTCTTGCTCGGTGCCTGGTATCACCGGCGGCGTGGCACGGGCGCCGTCTCAGGATTATCGTTCGTCGGGGCGTGCCAAAGTCGCAACATCCCGGCAAGCTTGAACCGCAGCTTGCCGGGTCGTCGGAGATCGGTCACTGGCGCAGCGGCTTCTGCCGCGCCCAGCGGTTCAAGGCCAGACAGATGCCTGGTATCGCTAGGGCGCTGATGGTGCCACGGGATCGTCGTCGATCAGATCCACGATCGCCCGAACGGCAGCGGAATAACCCTTTGCGCCGAGGCCGGCGATCACGGCTGTCGCTGCACGCGACATCAGGGAGCGTTGATAGATCTCTTCGCGGCGATGAATGTTGGAGATGTGCAACTCGATGATCGGCCCGGGGAACATTTTCAGCGCGTCCAGGATGGCGATCGAGGTGAACGAGTAGGCCGCCGGGTTGATGACGATGCCACTGGCGCGATCGATGGCTTCGTGGATCCAGTCGATCATCTGGGTCTCGCTGTTTGTCTGGCGAAACTCGAGCGGCTGCGTTCCCGCGGTCCGCCGGCACAGCGCCTCGATCTGGGCCAGCGTCGTGCGGCCGTAGATCTCCGGCTCGCGCATTCCGAGGCGATTCAGATTCGGACCGTTGAGCACGTAGATGGGTTTGTTCATGTGGCGTCCTCCAGAACCGGGGTCAACCCTTGTAGCCCATGAGTCGCGGCAGCCACAAGACGGTCTCCGGCACAAATGTGATCACCGCGAGCATGGCAATCGCTGCGAGGATGAAAGGCACGCACTCGCGCACGATCGCGCTCAGCGGCTGGCGCGTCATGTTGGCCACAATGAACAGTAGCAGCCCGAACGGTGGCGTCACCAGACCGATCATGATGTTGACGACCACGACGACGCCGAAGTGCACGGTGTCTATGCCCAGCGCATTTACGGTGGGGATGAAGATCGGCACGATGATGAGCAGGATCGTCGTGCCTTCGAGCAGGCAGCCCAGAATCAGCAAGATGGCATTCACGAGCAGCAAAAAGCCGACTTGAGACAGGTGAAAGCCCTGGATGAAGTGTTGCACGCTGACAGGAATGTTTTCGGCCGTCACGACATAGTTGAAAGCCAGTGCGCCGGCGATCAGCATGCCCACCGAAGTGGTCGCCTTGCCGCTGGAGAGCAATACTTCGTAAAGCTGGCGCGGCGTGATCGCGCGATAAATCACTGCAGCGGCAAATAACGCGTAGGCCGCGGCGGCAGCGGCACCTTCCGTGGGCGTCATCACGCCGCCGTAAATGCCGACCAGCAGGACGACGGGCAGCAGCAGCGCCGGAATGGCCTCGAACGTCGCACGCGGAACCTCGCGCAACTTCACCGGGGGTTCGACGGGGTAGTTGCGGCGCCGGGAGATGACAGCATTCATTACCATGAACGCCAGACCCAGCAGCAGCCCCGGGACCACGCCGCCAAGGAAGAGATAACCGATTGAGGCGTTGGAGACGAGGGCGTAGATCACCATCGGGATCGATGGCGGGATGATCGGACCGATGATCGCTGCCGACGCGGTGATCGCGGCCGCGTACGCGACCGGATACTTGCCGCCGCGCGTCATCATGCCGATGATGATGCGCCCGATGCCCACTGCATCGGCGATCGCCGAACCCGACATGCCTGCGAAGATGATGTTGGAGACAACGTTGACGTGCCCGAGGCCGCCCCTGAAGCGTCCGACGAGCATCAGACAGAACTTCAGAAGCCGGTCGGTGAGGCTGCCCGTATTCATCAGATCGGCTGCGAGGATGAACAACGGCACCGCAAGCAGAACGTAGCTGTTGTATAAGCCGTTGAGAATTTGCTCGGCGGCGGTGCCGGGGTCGAGGCCCGCCGCAAACAGGTAGAAGACCGACGCGCCGATCATCGAAAGCGCGATCGGCAGGCCGGCCAGCGCGAGCGCGACCAGAATGATCACGCACATCAGAAAAGGTGACACGCCCATCATTCGAAACGGTCTCCTGCCACGTCGCCGGGGCTCTCGGGCAATTTGCCATGCCAGGCTCGCCACGCCACTCGTGCCTGGCGCACGATGCACATGAGCGCGAACACTACGTAAATGGAATAGAGGTAGTCAAACGGAATACGCAGGTACGCCGAGTGCTCGCGATGCATGAACTCGACATAGCGCCATGTGGCCGGCAACGAAAGCGCCATCAACACGACCAGAGCGAGGCTGGAAACTATCGTGAAGACGCGCCGTACCGAGCGTGGAACGAGGTTATAGAGGATATCGAAGCGCACCTCGTCGGCATCCGCAATGATGAACGACTCGCCCCACAGGACGACCCACACCCAGCACAGCACCGTGATCTCTTCGGTCCAGCCGAGCGGCCGGTCCAGCGCATAGCGGAACACGATCTGCAACAGGAACGACACGAACATGATGGCCATCAACGCCACGGTGACGTTGTCGGCGCGCTGCCCAAGCCAGCGCGCGACTCTCGACCTGCCGTCTGGCGGCGCGAAGAGGTCAGACATTAAAACGGGGCCAGACTACAGCGCGTTGATTTGCTCCAGAGCGCCTTTCGGCCAGTCACGACCGTACTTGTCAAGGTAGCGCTTTTGCGCGAAGGTCCGGAAGGCTTTCACGTCGGGCGTGTAGACCTTCTTGCCTTCGGCCTTCAGTGCGGCGACAACCTCGCCCTCCTTGCCCTCGAACTTGACGGTGTAGTCGTCGATCGCCTTGTCGGCCGCAGCGCGAAACCGCGTCTGCTGATCAGGCTTGAGCGCGTTCCAGGCCTTCGACGAGACCGTCATCACATCGAAGCCGATGACGTGGCTGGTCAGGACGAACTGCGTTGTCACCTCGTCGAACTTCATCAGTTTGCTCAAAAGCAGCGGATTGTCCTGGCCATCGATGGCCCCTGTCTGCAACGCGGTGTAGACCTCGGCAAAAGCCACCGGCGTCGGATTGACGCCGATCGACTCGCCCAGAAACTGCCAGAACTCGCCCGGAGGCATGCGCAGCTTGATGCCCGCCAGGTCGGCCGGCGTGTGGATCACCCGGTCGGGCTTGAGGTTGACCTGACGCGCGCCGAAGTAGACCGGTGTGATCACTTCAATGCCGAGCTGGTCGCGTGCCATCTTGATGAACTCGCGACCGATGTCGCTCTTGAACGTTTTTTGAAGGTGGGCGACGTCGCGGAACAGGTAGGCCGAAGTCAGCAGCGACCAGGCAGGTAGCTGCTTGGAGATGTCCTGTGGCGCGAGGTTGGCCATCTCGAGGTTGCCCCGCTGCAGTGCAACGAGTTCGGTGCCCTGCTTGAACAGGGTGTTGCCCCAGTACGGTTCGAGCTGGAAATCGCCCTTCATGGCTGCGCCGAACGCCTTGTAGGCGTCAGATCGCAAATCCTGCTCGGTGAACGCCGTGCTCAGGCGCATTTTCATCGTGCCTTGGGCCCACAGGGGCGGCGTGCCGGCCAGTGCCAGTGCCGAGGCACCGGTTTGCAGCACGGTCCGGCGTGAGATTGGCGACATCATCGATGCTCTCCTCAGTTTGAATGGACATATAACACCCGCATTGGCGGATGGCTTCATCGGACAATATCCGGTTTATTGAATGATTGCAATTCGGGCTAACGATCGGTCATACGCTGGGTGTTGGCGTATCATGAATGGGCGTCGGCCACGCATGACGCGGCGCACCATGAAATGGAACAGGCAATGCTGGACGAATCTCGGCGTACCGCGACGGTCGGGGAGAAGACTTACCTGCGCATACGTGCGGACATTGTCTGCGGGCGACTTCTGCCCGGAGAGCGACTGACGCTCGATCGCATGCGTGAGGCCTACGAGACCAGCGTCGGGACCTTGCGCGAGAACCTGAACCGGCTGTCCTCGGAAGGCCTGATCGTTGCAGAAGGGTCCCGCGGCTTTCAGGTCACGCCAATCTCGGCGGCCAACCTGCGTGAAGTGGCCGCGATGCGCTGTCTGCTGGAATCGCATGCCTTGCGCGAATCATTCGAGTCCGGGGACATGGAGTGGGAGGGCGACGTTGTTGCAGCCCATCACAAGCTGGCGTCGATGGAACTGCGCATGCGGGCGGGCGAGATGTCGCAGGCACAGGCCTGGAAGGAATACGACCGCGAATTTCATCATGCGCTGATATCCGCCTGCGGCTCGCGGGTGCTGCTGGAGACCCATGCAGTGATTTATGACAGGTACTTGCGCTATCAGATGGTGGCGGCCGTGTACCGCGGCGGTATCGCCGCCGGCGAGCATAGCCACCTGCTGGACTGCGCACTCAAGCGGGACTGGAAGGGTGCCCAGAAGACTCTCACGCAGCACGTGCAAGGCTGTGTCAGCCACATGATCGAAAAGCACCTTGTACCCTGATCACCCGTAGCCGGGGTGCTGCTGTTAGCGCCGCGGTCCTGCCATCCCATGGTGGCTGGAAAGGCGATAATCGAAACGGTGGCTTTTGCTGCGCCGGCATGCCCCAATGCTGTCGCCTGACACAGTCGCCGATCCGCTCCCAACCAACCATCCGATGAGGAGAATGACATGGCAAAGGATTCCAATCCGTTCGGCGACGTGACCAAAATGATTGAGCAGTTCAAGCTGCCCGGTGTCGATCTGGCGGCCATCGTCGAGGCACGGCGCAAGGATATCGAGGCGCTGGTCGAGGCCAACAAGGCGGCCTACGAGTCCATGCAGGCACTCGCCCACAAGCAGACTGAGATGCTGACGCAGGCCATGCAGGGGATTCAGGAAGCTGTCAAGGAGGCTGCGTCCCGCAAGGGGGGGTTGCCCGACCCGAAAAAGCAGGCCGAACTGGCGCGCGATGCATGGAAGAAGACGCTGGTCGATATGAAGGAAATGGCCGAGTTGGCGCGCAAATCGCAGGCCGATGCGATGGCCGGCCTCACGCGGCGCGCGGCGCAGAGTGTGGAAGAAATCAAGAAGATGATGCATCCCAAGTAGGCGTCTGCCCGAGGCGCGGCCGCGCATTTCGAGATGCACTGCGGCCCCGGCACGACCCTGTCGATTTTCTGAATTCAGTTCTCAAGGAGAGTTAGCATGAGCAAGCGTGATGTGGTGGTTCTGGGTGCGGCCCGTTCGGCGATCGGTACCTTCGGCGGGGCACTCGCCGACATCGAACCCGCCGACCTGGCCGGCACCGTGATGAAGGAAGCGGTCAAGCGCTCCGGCGTGGACCCGAAGGTGATCAACTACGTGACCGTGGGCAACACTATTCCGACTGAAAGCCGGTTTGCCTACGTCGCGCGCGTCGCGTCGATTCAGGCCGGGCTGCCAATGGAGTCGGTCGCGATGGCGGTGAACCGGCTCTGTTCGTCGGGCCTGCAGGGCATCGTGACGACGGCGCAGAACATCCTGCTGGGTGACTGCGACTACGGTATCGGCGGCGGCATCGAGGTGATGAGCCGCGGCGGCTACCTGTCCACCGCGATGCGCAGCGGCGCGCGCATGGGCGACAGCAAGATGATCGACACCATGGTCGCAACCTTGACCGACCCGTTCGGCGTGGGGCACATGGGTATTACGGCGGAAAACCTGGCGGCCAAGTGGGGCATCACGCGCGAGCAGCAGGACGCGCTCGCGGTTGAGTCGCACCGCCGTGCTGCCGCGGCCATCGCCGAGGGCCGCTTCAAGTCGCAGATCGTGCCCATCGTCAAGCAAACGCGCAAGGGCGAGGTCACCTTCGATACCGACGAGCACGTGAAACCCAACACGACGATGGAGACGCTGGCGAAGATGAAGCCGGCCTTCAAGAAGGACGGCACGGTGACGGCCGGCAATGCCTCGGGCATCAACGACGGTGCGGCCTTCTTCGTGCTGGCCGACGCGACCGTGGCGGCTGCAGCGGGCCACAAGCCGATGGCCCGGCTCGTGTCCTACGCGGTGGCTGGTGTGCCCAACGACATCATGGGCGAGGGCCCGATCCCCGCCACCAGGCTGGCGCTCAAGAAGGGTGGCATGACGCTGGACCAGATGGACGTGATCGAGTCCAACGAAGCCTTCGCGGCGCAGGCCATTGCGGTGTCGCGCGGGCTCGAACTCGACATGAAGAAGACCAACCCGAACGGCGGCGCGATCGCGCTGGGTCACCCGATCGGCTGCTCGGGCGCCTTCCTGGCGACCAAGGCGGTCTACGAACTGCACCGCACCGGTGGGCGCTATGCGCTGGTCACGATGTGCATCGGCGGCGGGCAGGGCATCGCGGCGGTGTTCGAGCGGCTTTGAAAGTTCAGCGGCCTGCGGCTGGGCCGGCGCGGGTGGCGCGCGGGCCGGCCCCCGGAACACTCGGATCAGGACCGCTCCAGCGTGACGAAGCTGTAGCGAAGGCCCGAGGCCGCGACGTGCGGCTCGCGCGCCGTCTCGCGCCACTCGGGGCCGAAGACCGGCGCGAAAGTGTCGCCATCGAAGTCCTGGTTGATTTCGGTGATCACCGCGCGCCGCGCGAGCGGCAGAGCCTGTGCGTAGAGCTGTGCGCCGCCAATCACCCACACATCTTCGAATTGCTCACAAAAACGGAGCGCACTTTCAATACTGGTAAATGGCTTGGCACCGTTTTCATGCCAATTCGCCTGGCGCGTGACGACGATGTTGGTGCGCCCTGGCAGCGGGCGAAACTTGGGTGGCAGCGAATCCCAGGTCTTGCGCCCCATGATCACCGGGAATCCCAGCGTGGTGCGCTTGAGGTGCGCCAGGTCTTCCGGCAGATGCCAGGGCATCGCGCCTTGGGCGCCGATCACCCCATTGGCGGCGCGCGCGAAAATCAGGCTCAGCTTCATACCGCCACCGGTGCCTTGATCGCGCCGTGGCACTGGTAGTCCAGCACCTCGAAGTCCTCGTACTCGTACTCGAAGATCGAAGCCGGTTTGCGTTTGATATGCAATGTCGGGTAAGGGTAGGGTGCGCGGCTCAATTGCAGCGCGACCTGCTCGGCATGGTTGTTGTAGATGTGGCAGTCGCCGCCGGTCCAGATGAAGTCGCCCACGACTAGATCGCACTGCTGCGCGACCATGTGCGTGAGCAGCGCATAGCTTGCGATATTGAACGGCACGCCCAGGAAAATGTCGGCACTGCGCTGGTAGAGCTGGCAGCTCAAGCGGCCGTCCGCCACATAGAACTGAAAGAAGGCGTGGCAGGGCATCAGCGCCATCTTGTCGAGATCGGCCACGTTCCAGGCGCTCACGATGATGCGGCGCGAATCAGGGTTGGTCTTGAGCGTCTTGATGACTTCGGCCATCTGGTCGATATGACCGCCGTCCGGCGTCGGCCAGCTGCGCCACTGCACGCCATAGACCGGGCCCAGGTCGCCATCGGGCCTGGCCCATTCATCCCAGATCGTCACGCCGCGCTCTTTCAGCCAGTGGTTGCTCGACGAGCCGGTCAGAAACCACAGCAGTTCCTGGATGATGGAGCGCAGGTGCACTTTCTTGGTCGTCACCAGCGGAAAACCCTCATTCAGGTCAAAGCGCATCTGGTAGCCGAACACGCTTTTCGTGCCGGTGCCGGTGCGGTCGGTCTTGGCCGTGCCGTGCGTGTCCACATGGCGCATGAAATCCTCGTATTGGGAGCGGATCGGGCGGGAGGGCATCGGTGGCTAGCGAAAAATGAATGGTGTAAATGCCGGGTTGCTGCTGCATTCCTGCCGGCAACGCAAAGATTTTATGCGCAAGGCATCCGCGTTGGCGGTCTTGCCGAACCGCCCCGGATACGACATCATCGCGCCTTGTCGCCAACTGATTTTTATCGGGGGAGGTTCCAATGGCCAATGCATCCGCGACGGTTCTCACGCTGCTGATCGCGTGGGCGCTGCTCCTGCTCGTATTGATGGAGCTTCTGCGCACCCGGCTTGTCGCGAAGGGCGCCATTGCAGGGCCTGAGTTCAGACCCGACAACGCCAATCTTTCGCCCTTCATGCAGCGTCTTGCGCGGGTGCATGGCAATTGCATCGAGGGCTTGCCGATCTTTGGCGGGCTTTTGATCGTGGCGTTGCTGACGAATCGCGCCGGCATCACCGACGTGCTCGCGCCCTGGCTCCTGCTGGCGCGCCTGGTCCAGTCTTGTGCTCACCTTTGGTCGCTCAGCGTCGTGGCGGTCAACATCCGCTTCCTCGCTTTCGTCGTGCAGATGATCATCGCCGTGTACTGGTGTTGGGTGCTGCTGCTTCAATGACCAGCGCAAGGAGTTGCCCGATGAAGCCGCGAATCAGCCTGATCACCCTCGGCGTTGAGGATCTGGAGCGGTCGCTGCGCTTCTACCGCGATGGCCTGGGTCTCGCAACACAGGGCATCGTCGGCGCCGAGTTCGAATACGGCGCTGTTGCCTTCTTTGATCTGCAAGCTCATCTCAAGCTCGCCATCTATCCGCGCAAGAGCCTCTCCCGGGATTCGGGGCTGCCGGTGGAGCCGCCCGGCACCACGGACTTCAGCATCGGCCACAACGTTGCGTCGAAAGCCGAAGTGGACGCCGTCATGCGGCAGGCTCAAGGCGCCGGTGCCGTGATCGTCAAGCCCGCGCAAGATACGTTCTGGGGCGGTTACGCTGGGTATTTTCAGGACCCGGACCATCATTTGTGGGAGGTCGCCTGGAATCCCCAGTGGCCGGTTCCGGAGTAAGACCTGTCGTGCGCTTCAAGGACACCTATGTCGTGGCACTGGCATTGTCCGTCGTGTTTGCGACCGCGTCCGCTCTTTCGCAGGAACCCGATGACGTCGAGGCGCTCAAGCTGGGGCAACCGAAAGACGTGGCCTCGTACGTCAGCCGGGCCTTCGAATGCTCGCATTTCCTGGGCGAGCCGGTGTACGACCGGAATCGCGCGAAGGAAATTGACGTGGCTTTGAAAAAATGGAAATGCAGTCGCCTGGACTCCGATGGGGCTCATCTTGCGCGCAAATACGAAAGCGACGCCAAGGTCTTGAAGGTGCTCCACGCGACCCGGGAATTTTGATTTTTGGCGAGCCCGCGCGCAGGGAGTGACGCCCTGACAGTCTTGCTTTTTGCCGGCCGCCGGCGCAATCTGACGGCCAAGAGGGTTTTTCGGGGCCGAGGGGGGACACGAATGGGCAAAAGCAGGATCGAGGCGTTCAGCGACGGCGTGATCGCGATCATCATCACCATCATGGTGCTGGAGCTCAAGGTCCCACAGGGCGAGGGCATGGAGGCGCTGGTGCCTTTAGTTCCGGTGTTCCTCAGCTATGTGCTGAGTTTCGTCTATGTCGGCATCTACTGGAACAACCACCATCACATGCTGCATGCCGTATGCAGCGTGACGGGGCCCATGTTATGGGCCAACCTGCACCTGCTGTTCTGGCTGTCGCTGTTTCCGTTCGCGACGGCATGGACCGGTGAGAACCACTTTGCCGCTGCGCCGTCGGCCGTCTATGGGGTCGTGTTGTTGATGGCGGCGATCGCCTACTGGATACTGCAGCAAATCATCATCGGCTCGCAAGGCCGGGATTCCCTGCTGAAGAGGGCCATCGGCAGCGACTGGAAGGGCAAGGCGTCGCCGGTGCTGTACCTGATCGGCATTGCGACGGCCTACTGGTCGCAATGGATTTCTGAGGGCCTGTACGTCCTCGTGGCGTTGATCTGGCTGGTGCCGGACCGGCGTATCGAACACTTGCTTGCCAGCAAGGAAATGTGATGCCCCAGCCACCACTGCAGGGAGTCGGCGTGTTCACCCCAAAACTGCTTCAACGCGCCGCTGCAATCTTGGTCGTGCTGCCCCCGCACGGGTTCGCGGATTCTTGCGGTGTGCAAAGGGTGGCTGGGAGCCAGCTGCGCCGGCATCAGGCAAGGGAACTGAAGGCGGCCGCGCCGGCTCCAATTGGGACAATGACCAGGCGAGCCCCGAAGAACCTCCTCAAACACGTGCATCCATCGGACCTGCGGGCCGTGGCGCAACTTGCAACCCAGGCCGCCTCGGGTGTGATCCGTATCACTGAAGGAGTACACCAATCAATTTGGCACTTGCTGGGCGCCCCAGGTGGACGGGTGCCCGGTCAAACGGCAGGCATCACCGGGCTGGTTTACAGGAGCATCCAGGGCAGCACGCAATTGCTGGGCAAGGGCGCTGATGCGTTGCTGGCGCGGCTGCAACCGCTGCTGGAGTCGCCTGAAGCGGTGCTGTCCGGAACGCCCAGGCGCGAGGCGGTACTCGCCGCTCTCAATGGTGTGGTGGGGGACCGGCTGGCCGCGAGCGACAACCCTTTGACGACCCCCATGACACTACGGTACCAGGGAGAATCTTTGAACTTGCGGGCCCTGCCGGCAGATCTCGCGGCTTCCGGCAAGGTGCTGCTGTTGATCCATGGCCTGTGCATGAACGATCTGCAATGGCACACCCGACATGCGGGCGGTTTGGCACAAGGGGCGGATCATGGCGCGGCGCTGGCGGCGCAGTTGGGCTACACCCCCATCCATCTGCGCTACAACACGGGTTTACACATCTCGCAAAACGGGCACGAGCTCGCCCGGCAGCTGGAACAACTCATTGCGCTGTGGCCGGTGCCTCTGAACGAGCTCACCGTGCTCGCGCACAGCATGGGCGGACTGGTGATCCGCAGCGCCGCGTATTACGCCCGGCGGGAGTCGATGCACTGGCGCAGCCATCTGAAAAATATTGTGTTTCTGGGGACGCCGCACCATGGCGCCCCGTTGGAGCGCGCAGGCAACTGGCTCGACATTATTTTGGGGCGAACGCCCCTCAGCGCACCCTTTGTCCGGCTCACCCGCCTGCGCAGCGCTGGCATCACCGACCTGCGCTATGGTTATGTGCTGGACGTTGACTGGCAGGGGCAGGATCTGTTTCGCCCCCGATCCGCAAGCCGTGAAGCGGTTCCGTTGCCCAGGGGTGTGGCCTGCTTTGCCGTGGCCGGGATCACCGCAGCCCGGCGCGGTGCGCTGGCAGACCATCTGGTGGGCGACGGGCTGGTTCCCCTGAACAGCGCGCTGGGGCAGCACAGCGACGCCCGGCGCAGCCTGGCGTTCCCCGAAGCCTCGAAATGGATTGCCCACCGTACCAGCCACATGGCACTGCTGCACAGTCCGGCGGTGACGCGGCAGCTGGTTCAGTGGCTGGCGCCCGATTCCGGGTCCTGAAACGGCACCGGCGCCGCGTTGGCGTCCCGGGTGTTACGACTCGGCCGCCAGCATGCCGATCGCCGCGCCCAGCGCCAGGTCGGGTACATGTCCGAAGCTGTGCTGGCGCATGCGCCCCTGCCGGTCGAGCAGGATCAGCGTGGGGGTGCCGCGCATGTCGTAGGCGCGCATGGTCATGGGTATGCCGCGCTGGCCGTCGGGCCGGTCCACGCCGATCGGAAAGCTCAGCCGGTACTCGTGGATGAAGGCCGCGAGCGACACGGGTTGCATCGCGTCGTGGTGTTCGAACACGGTATGCAGCCCGATCACCACCACATCCTGCCGCGCAAATTGCTCGTGCACCTGCTGTGCCTGAGGTATACCGAGCTTGACGCAGGCGGGGCACAGCATCTGGAAGGCGTGCAGCAGCACGACCTTGCCGCGCAGACCGGCCAGCGTGAGCGGTGTGGCCGTGTTGAACCACTGTGTAACGTCCAGTTCGGGTGCGGGCGGCTTTGGTATATCCATGGCTCCTCCATGACTGTGCCGGCACCTGGCGATGGCCGATGCCGCGGCAGCGAAAGATAAAGTATGAGCGTGAAACGAATACTGGTGCTGGAGGGCGGGTTTGCCGAACCGTGGAGCGCGGCGGACGCGGCCTCGCGCTGGCGGTTTTTGGCGCAGGCGCCTACACGCGCAGCACGCGCCCCGGATTCATCAGGTTCTGCGGGTCCAGCGCGCGCTTGATGCTGCGCATCATGGCCAGCGCCACTGGCGACTTGTGGTGCTCCAGCTTGTCCACCTTGAGGCTGCCGACGCCGTGCTCGGCCGAAATCGAGCCACCAAACGCCTGCACCGAGTCGAATACCAGGGTGTTGATGCGTGCCTCCTGCTCGCGCAGGAAGACCACGGCATCACCACCCTCGGGGGCCTGCACGTTGTAGTGCAGATTGCCATCACCGAGGTGCCCGAAGTTCACGAGGCGCACGCCGGGGATTTCGCGCTCCAGCAGCGCGTCGGTCACGCGCACGAACTCGGGAATGCGCGACACTGCAACGGAAATGTCGTGCTTGATGTTCAGGCCTTCTTCGGCCTGCGCCATCGGGATGCTCTCGCGGATATGCCAGAGCTGGTGCGCCTGCGTGAGATTCTCCGCGATCACGGTGTCGCTCACACAGCCGTTCTCCAGCGCCACCTCCAGCAGGCGCTCGAACTGCGCACGCGCGTGGGCCTCGGATTCATGGTCAGAGTTCTCCAGCAGCACGCAGTAGGGTGTGTCCCTGAACAGCGGTATGCGCTGCTGTGGGAAGTGGCCGGCCACCAGGGCGAGCGCGAACTGCCCCATCACCTCGAAACCTGTCAGGCCTGCGCCCAGGTGCTGGTGCGCCAGGCCGAGCAGCGTGACGGCCGCGTCCAGCGACGGCACGGCCGCCCAGGCGGTGAGCTGCGCGCTTGGGAGCGGGTACAGCTTCATGGTTGCGGCCGTGATGACGCCCAGCGTGCCCTCGGAGCCGATGAACAGGTCGCGCAGGTCGTAGCCGGTGTTGTCCTTGCGCAGCCCCGTCAAACCGTCCCAAACCTCGCCCTGCGCCGTGACGACCTCCAGCCCCAGGCACAGCTCGCGCGTATTGCCGTAGCGCACCACCTGGGTGCCGCCGGCGTTGGTCCCAAGGTTGCCGCCAATCGTGCAACTGCCCTCGGCTGCCAGGCTCAGAGGGAACAGAAAACCCGCCTTCTCCACGGTCTCCTGCAGGGTTTGCAGAACGCAACCGGCCTCGACGGTCACCGTCAGGTTGGCGCTGTCGATGGCGCGCACCGCGTGCATGCGCTGCAGGCTCAGCACGACCTGCGTACCGCTGGCGTCGGGCGTGGAACCTGCCACCAGTCCGGTGTTGCCACCCTGCGGCACGATGCTGACGCCGGCGGCGACGCAGGCCCGCACCACGGCAGCGACCTCTTTCGTTGTGCCGGGCCTGACCACGGCAAGCGCTTTGCCACGCTCGCGCTTGCGCCAATCGGTTTCCCAGGCGCCCAGGTCATCCCCGGTCAGGACGTTCGCAGCACCCACGATGGGGCGCAGCAGTTCAATCAAATGATTCATGGAAATAGCTTGGCAATGAACACGTTCAGTGCGACGTCTCGGTAGCCTCGGCAAGTTTGGCGTTCTTCAGCCGTATGCGCACATGCAGCGCGCAGGCGGTGAACAGGAGCAGGCACAGCACGACCTCCACCAGCGCGAGCCGGGCGCTGAGGCCGTGGTCGCTCGTGGCGCGCACGACGCCCTCCGTGAAGTACACCCAAACCAGCAGGCTGACCCAGCGGTAGGTGTACATGCGGTTCTTCAAAATGCCACTCAGTGGAATACACAGTGGCAACACCTTGAGCGCCAGCCACGATCCACCCGGGCGAATCGGCGCCAGAAACAGCTCCCACGCCAGGCCCAGCACGATCAGTCCCACCAGGCTGCCAACCGCAAGCCGGCGCGTGGTGGCCACGAGGGGCGGGGCGGGGTTGGCGGTGAGCGGTCCGTTTGCATTCATGGCAATGGCATCATAGCGGCCATGACCTTGACCCTTCGCTTCGAGCAGTTGCTGAAAGACCTGGGCCGCTTCCCCTGGAGAACCACGGCACTCACCCTGCGCGAGCGCTTTCGCGAAGACCGGCTCGGGCTCACGGCCAGCAGCCTGACCTTCACCACGTTGACTGCGATAGTGCCGTTTTTTACCGTGGCGCTGGCCGTGTTCACCGCGTTTCCGATGTTTTCAAACCTGCAACGGGCGCTGCAGAAGTGGCTGATCGACAGCCTGATTCCCGACAACATCGCACGCCAGGTGGTGGGCTACCTGACTCAGTTCGCCGGCCAGGCCAGCAAGCTGGGTGTGGCCGGCCTGGTCGTTTTGGTGGTGACTGCGATTGCGATGATCCTGACGATCGATCGCACGCTCAACAACATCTGGCGCGTACGCCGGCCGCGTCCGCTGGCGCAGCGCGTGCTGATCTACTGGGCTGCCATCACACTGGGGCCGCTGCTGCTCGGCGCCAGCCTGACGCTCACGTCCTACGTGGTTTCGGCCTCGCGCGGCCTTGTCGGCGCGATGCCCGGCAGCCTGCGGCTGCTGCTCGACTCCATCGAGTTTTTCCTGCTCGCGGGCGGCATGGCGGCGATGTACCACTATGTGCCGAACACGCAGGTCAGATGGGGCCACGCCTGGAGCGGTGGATTGTTCGTATCGGCCGGCATCGAGCTGGCCAAGAAGCTGCTGGCGCTGTACCTGACCGCGGTGCCGACCTACTCGATGGTGTACGGCGCCTTTGCCACGTTTCCGATCCTGCTGGTGTGGGTCTATGTCGCCTGGATCATCGTGCTGCTGGGCGCCGTGGTGGCGGCCTATCTGCCGAGCCTGCTGAGCGGTGTGCATCGGCGCGGCGGCGGCCACGGCTGGCAGTTTCAGCTCGCAGTGGAAGTGCTGCAGCAGCTGTACCGCGCGCGCGCCGCCGGCTTGAAGGGGCTGAGCGGCCTGCAACTCGCGCGCGCGCTGCAGGTCGATGTGCTGCAACTCGAACCGGTGCTGGAGACCCTCACGGGACTGGACTGGGTGGGCCGGCTCAGCGAGGTGCAGGACCAGCTTGACGCACGCTTCGTTCTGCTGGCCGACCCGGACACCACGCCGCTGGAGCCGCTGATCTTGCGGCTGCTGCTGGCGCGTGCCGATTCGGTCGTGAATTTATGGAAAAACAGCCAAACGGCCACACTGATGCTGCACAGTGTGCTATGAATATTATAGTTATCGACATGCTGACAGATAGCCCATCGCGGTGACGTGAACAGGGCCCAATACCCATGATTGCCATGCTGCGCCAGAATGGCATGCATGTCTGATGAAGCTGCTTCCAATGCGCGCGCCACTGCGCCGCTGCGCCGTGTGGTCTGTCTGTGCGCCCAATGGTGCGATACCTGCCGCGACTACCGCGCCGTCTTCGACACGGTGGGGGCGGCCCACCCGCAACTGGTTTTTGTCTGGGTCGACATCGAAGACCAGTCTGACCTGGTGGGGGATGTGGATGTGGAGACCTTTCCCACGCTGCTGATTGCCGATGGTCCGGCATTGCGGTTTTTCGGTCCTCTCACGCCGCAACCACAAACACTGACGCGCCTGCTCGAAGGCTTGCCGCCGCAGGGGCCGGGCGTGGACGCGGAGCCAGCCGTGCAGGAACTGCTGGCCGGCCTGCTAGCAACGTAAGCTTCGTCAGGCGCCGGCCTGCACCGCCTGGATCGCGCGCAGGATGGATTCGCTGGTCGCCGGCGCGCTCAGTGGCGGATCGACCTTGTGATTGCCCACGCTTGATACCGCATCGCGCAGCGCGAAGAACACGGAGAACGGCAGCAGCAGCGGCGGCTCGCCCACCGCTTTGCTGCGGTGAATGCTGTCCTGCACGTTCTGGCCTTCGAACAGACGCACGTTGAACACGGGGGGGCAGTCGTTCGCGGTCGGTATCTTGTAGGTGCTTGGCGCATGCGTCGTCAAAAGCCCTGTCTTCGGATGCCAGACCAGTTCTTCCGTCGTGAGCCAGCCCATGCCCTGAATGAACCCGCCCTCGATCTGGCCGATGTCCACGGCCGGGTTCAGCGACTGGCCCACGTCGTGCAGGATGTCGGCACGCAGCAACTTCCACTCGCCGGTCAGGGTGTCGACCAGCACCTCGCTCACGGCGGCGCCGTAGGCGAAGTAGTAGAAGGGATGGCCGAACATCTTGTCCTTGTCCCATGACAGACCGGGCGTGGCATAAAAGCCGTCCGACCAAAGCTGGATGCTGTCCAGGTAGGCCTGCGCCACGATCGCGGTGAACGGCAGCGTCTTGCCGGCCACTTTCACCTGGTCGTTCGCAAAGCGCACCGCGGAGGCTTCGCCGCCGTAGTGCGACGCGGCACACGCGGCCAGCCGTTCCCGGATTTGCCGTGCGGCGTCCTGCGCCGCCTTGCCATTGAGGTCGGCGCCGGTCGATGCTGCCGTCGCCGAGGTATTGGCAACCTTTTGTGTATCGGTCGCGGTGCAGCGCACCAAGGCGCTGCTGACGCCCAGCTCGTGTGCCACGCACTGCGCCACCTTGGTGTTGAGCCCCTGGCCCATCTCGGTGCCGCCGTGGTTCACGAGGATGGAACCGTCGTTGTAGATGTGTATCAGTGCGCCGGCCTGGTTGAAGTGCTTGACATTGAACGAGATGCCGAACTTCACGGGCGCCAGCGCCATGCCCCGCTTGAGCACCGGGCTGCTTGCATTGAATGCCGCCGCGGCGGCGCGCCGCACGCGGTAGTCGCTGCTGGCTTCGAGCTGGTCCACAAGGTCATGGATGATGTTGTCGGTGACCGGCTCGCCGTAGGGCGTCACATTTCGCTCCTGCGTGCCGTAGAAGTTCAGGCGCCGTACGTCCAGTGGATCCTTGCCGAGCTGGCGTGCGATCGAGTCGAGGATGTTCTCCATCGCGATGGCGCCTTGCGGGCCGCCGAAACCGCGAAAGGCCGTGTTGCTCTGGGTGTTGGTACGCGCCGAGTAGCCGTGCATGTCGACATTGGGCAGCCAGTACGCGTTGTCGAAGTGGCACAGGGCACGCGTCATGACGGGGCCCGACAGGTCGGCCGAATGCCCGGCGTTCGACACCATCGTGATCCGGGCGCCCAGCACGCGGCCGTCATCGTCGTAGCCGACTTCGTATTCGTACCAGAAACCGTGGCGCCGCCCCGTGATCAGGAAGTCGTCGTCCCGGTCGAGCCGCAGCTTGACAGGCCGCTTGAGCCGGGCGGCAGCCACTGCGGCCACGCACGCGAACAACGCCGACTGCGACTCCTTGCCGCCGAAGCCGCCTCCCATGCGCCGGCATTCGACGTGCACGTCGTGCGCATTCAAATGCAGCGCGTGCGCAATCAGACTCTGCATCTCGCTGGGGTGCTGCGTCGAGCAGTACACGTGCATGGCGCCGCCCTCGGCGGGCGTCGCGTAACTGATCTGGCCTTCCAGATAAAACTGCTCCTGCCCGCCAACGTCGAAGCTGCCTCTCAAGTGCCGTGGCGCCTTCTCGATCGCGCTGGCAACTTCGCCCGCGCCTTTGCCTGTGGCGCTGCGCAGCAGATGCATCGGCGGCAATACATATTGGGCACTTGCGTGGGCCTCACGCGACGTCAGCACGGGCGTTTGCGCGTCGATCTTCAACGCGGTTTTGGCCATTGCGGCGGCACGGCGTGCCTCGTTGCGTGTTTGCGCGATGACCGCGAACACCGGCTGTCCGAGGTAGCGGATTTCGCCGTCGCACAGGATGGGATCGTCGTGGATGATCGAGCCGCAGTCGTTCGCCCCCGGGATGTCTGCGGCCACCAGCACGTCGACGACGCCCGGCATGGCGCGAACGGCGTCGAGCGTCACGCCCGTGAGGCGGCCCGCGGCGACCGGCGACAGGCCCAGCGCGCAGTGCAGAGTGCCGGCCAGTTCGCGGATGTCGTCGACGTAGGTCGCTTCGCCGGCCACATGCAGCTGTGCCGACTCGTGCGGGCGGCTGATGCCGACGCGGGCGCCCTCGCGCTGGGCGCGTTCTTCTGCTCGCTCGTCAAAGCGCGCCGCCGCGTTTTTCTGGTAGTTGGCGAATGCTTCAACCGGTTGCAGGAGTCTGGGCTCGATGGGTTTATTCATTTCATGCTCCCTCGGAGGTGGCGTGTGGCAATACGCTGAAGACGCTGGTGGCAGAGGCCGGCAGCGGGTCGCTGCTGCGGGTCTCCAACCAGAAGCGCCGCAGCAGGTTTTGCGCGACCTGGAGCCGGTACTCGGCACTCGCACGCATGTCCGACAGCGGCTTGAAATCCTGTGCCAGTGCCGCCTGCGCCCGGGCCACCGCGGCCTCGTCCCAGGGCTGGCCGATGAGTGCCGCCTCCGCCGTTGCGGCACGCTTCACGGTCGCTGCCATGCCGCCAAAGGCCAGGCGTGCGGCCTTGACCTGATCGCCGTCGAGTTCGATCGCAAGACCCGCGCATACCGCCGAAATGTCGCAGTCGAAGCGCTTGCTGATCTTGTAGGCGCGCACCTGGCGTTGCATGGCCGTCAATGGCACTGCCAAGCCTTGCACGAACTCGCCGGGTTCCATGCGGTTCTTCATGTAGTCGACATAAAAGTCGGCGAGCGGCATGCGGCGCACACGCGAGCCGTGGCGCAATTCGATCTCTGCGTCCAGCGACATCAGGATCGGCGGCGAATCGCCGATGGGCGAGCCATTGGCGACGTTGCCGCCCATCGTGCCGGCGTTGCGAATCGGTGGGGAAGCGAAACGCAGCCACACATCGGTCAGGGCCGGTACGCGCCGTGTCAACGCCGACCAAGCCGCCTCGAGCGAGGCGACGGCGCCGATGTAAAGCTCGCCATCGGCCTCGCGAATCGTCTTGAGCTCATCCACGTCGCCGATATAGATGATGTCGCCGAGGTCGCGCAACTGCTTGTTGACCCACAGGCCGATATCGGTCGAGCCGGCGAGCAGCGTGGCTTTCGGCTGCTCGAGCCGCAATGCCGCGAGTGCCTGCAGGCTTTGGGGCGAATGCAGCACCGGCGCACGCACGCCGGGTGACGGCGCGGCCGCCGTGTAGCTGAAGGTGGAGCTGCGTGACAGTTGCCGCAATGCGGCAACCACTGGCTGGGTGTCGAGCCGCACTTGCTCCAGGTCGAACATGCGCTGGCCCGCGTCGAGTATCGGCCGATAGCCGGTGCAGCGGCACAGGTTGCCCGACAGTTCGTCGGCCAGTTGCTGGCGCGTCGGCACGGTGCCGCGTGCCTGTTGGTGCTCATAAGTGGACCACAGTGACATGACGAAGCCCGGGGTGCAAAAGCCGCATTGCGAGCCGTGGCATTCGACCATGGCCTGCTGCACCGGGTGCAGGGACTGCTGCGCAGGTTCGCCCGGCTTCGCAGGAGAGCCGTTCGCTGAGCACTGCGCCTTCAGATCTTCCACGGTGAACAATGCCTTGCCATGCAGCGTGGGCAGGAACTGGATGCAGGCATTCACGGTTTGCAGCTTCAGGCCGCCCACTGCACTGCTGTCACCGTCCGGCGCCAGCTCGCCGATCACGACCGTGCACGCGCCGCAGTCGCCCTCGTTGCAACCCTCCTTGGTGCCGGTGCAGTGCGCGTCTTCGCGCAGCCAGTCGAGCACGGTGCGCGTCGGCTGCACATCGTTGACGCTGACCACTGCGCCGCGGTGGAAGAACTGGATCTCTTGTGTCGTCATGAATTGTCTCGCTGGCTGATCTCTGATCTGGTTGCGCTCTGAGCCTTCGGGGCGTACTTTGAAAGTTATCGCATCCGGCGCCCGCGCGCATGCGATGTCGTTGATACCACCCATGCGGGAACTGATATGACACAAAGCGTGCAATTTGGCAATATCCGCACGTCCTTGATCCGAACCGTCCAAAACCTGAAACAGAGGTATCCACCGTGCCGTCCGTCCAATCCGAAGATTCCAGCAACGCTGCCGCGCCCGTCGCGCTGCGCGGCGACCTGCTCGATTTCACCGGAACACCTGATTGGGGTGATGTTGACAGTCCGGCCGTGCGGTTTCGCCCCGATCACTGGCTGCTGATCAAGGGCGGGCGCGTCTGCGGCGTCCAGGCCGAACAACCCCAAGGCAGCTGGAAGCTGCACGATCACCGTGGCCGGCTCATCATGCCGGGCTTCATCGACACGCATGTGCACATGCCGCAGCTCGACGTCATCGCGAGTTATGGCACCGAGTTGCTGGACTGGCTCAATACCTACACATTCCCGGCAGAGACGCGTTTTGCCGATCCGGCGCGCTCGCACGCCGGCGCCGAGCTGTTCGTGGAGGCGTTGCTGGCCAATGGCACGACCTCGGCCGTGGTTTTTGCTACGACGCACAAGGTGTCGGCCGATGCACTGTTCACGGCGGCGCAGCAGCGCGGCATGCGCCTGATCACCGGCAAGGTGCTGCAGGACCGCCACTCGCCCGACGGCCTGCGCGACGACGTGCTGCAGGCCGAGCGCGGCTGCATCGACCTGATCGACCGCTGGCACGGCACGGACCGGCTGTCGTATGCGGTCACCGTGCGTTTCGCGCCCACCAGCACGCCTGAACAGCTTGCGATGGCCGGCGCGCTGTGCGCGGCCGACGCGACGCTCTACATGCAGACACACGTGGCAGAAAATCGTGCCGAGGTCGAATGGGTGAAGCAGTTGTTCCCCGAGGCGCGCAGCTACCTCGACGTGTACGCGCGCAACCGGCTGCTGCACGCGCGCAGCGTGCTTGCACACGGCATCTGGATCGACGACGCCGACCGCGCTGCGCTGCAGCGCAGCGGCGCGCAGATCGCGCACAGCCCGTCCTCCAACCTGTTCCTGGGCAGCGGCCTGTTCGACTGGCGTGCCGCCAGTGGCGCGGGCGTGGCCGTGAGCCTGGCCAGCGACGTAGGCGGGGGCACCAGCCTGTCGCCCATCAAGACCATGGGCGACGCGTACAAGGTCCAGGCCATGGCAGGCCAGCGGCTCACGGCCTGGCGCGCCCTGCACGCGGCGACATTGGGCTCGGCCCAGGCGCTGCAACTCGACGACGAGATCGGCTCGTTTGAGACCGGCCGCATGGCGGACGTGTGCGTCTGGGATTGGGCCGTGGACCCCGTCGCGAAGCGCCGGATGGAAGTCGCGCGCGGCTTGCACGAGCGGGCCTTCGCGTGGATGACGCTGGCCGACGACCGCAACCTCGTGCAGACGTGGGTCGCCGGCGTGTTGCGTCACGGGCGCGCCGGCGCGTAACGGGTAGATCCGGAACGGGGGCTGCAATCTGAGCTCCGCCGTTCCGATACGTGGGTGTCCCGCTCGGGATATCTCATTCGGAGTGTTCGTCCGGTTGCCGCTGCTGCGGACGAACGCGTCAATAAAAGTGCAGGTCGATTTGACCTTGAGGAGACAACATGCAGCTCATTGAACGGGTTTTCAAGCTCACCGAGCACGAAACCAATGTCCGTACCGAGGTCGTCGCGGGGATCACCACCTTCCTGACGATGGCTTACATCATCTTT
Organism: Burkholderiaceae bacterium; assembly: GCA_004322085.1. GTDB lineage: Bacteria > Pseudomonadota > Gammaproteobacteria > Burkholderiales > Burkholderiaceae_C > Rhodoferax_A. Next base: position 23,358 of record SCRR01000295.1, on the reverse strand, counting down.
GTCAACCCATCGATATTGGGCGCGGCAGGCATGCCCAAGGATGCCGTCTTTGTCTGCACCTGCCTGGTCGCGGCACTGGGCACCGCCATCATGGCGCTGTATGCCAACTACCCGATCGCGCTGGCGCCGGGCATGGGTTTGAACGCGTATTTCGCCTTCGTCGTGGTCATGCACATGGGCTACACGTGGCAGGCGGCGCTGGGCATGGTGTTCATCTCGGGTTGTCTGTTCATCGTGGTGACCGTGGTCGGCCTGCGCTCGCTGATCGTCAACGGCATACCGCAATCGTTGCGCAACGCCATCACGGTGGGTATCGGCCTGTTTCTTGCGATCATCGCGCTCAAGAGCGCAGGCATCGTGGTGAAGTCGGATGCGACATTCATCACACTGGGCGACCTGCACACCGCGCCGGTGGTGCTGGCCTCGCTCGGGTTCATCGTGATCGTCGCGCTCGATCGGCTCAAGGTGCGGGGCGCGATCCTGATCGGCATCGTGGCGACCACCATTGCCTCGTTCTTCTTCGGCGGCAACAAGTTTGCCGGGATATTCTCCGCGCCGCCGTCGATCGCGCCGACCTTCCTGCAGCTCGACATCAAGGGCGCGCTGGCAGGGGGCTTCCTGAACGTGATTCTGGTGTTCTTCCTGGTTGAACTGTTCGACGCGACCGGCACCTTGATGGGCATTGCCAATCGCGCCGGCTTGCTGACGCCGGCCAGGATGGGGCGCTTGAACAAGGCCCTGATGGCGGACAGCGTCGCGATCTTCTTTGGATCACTGCTTGGCACCTCGAGCACCACGGCCTACGCTGAAAGCGCGGCCGGCGTCCAGGCCGGAGGCCGCACGGGTTTGACCGCCATCACGGTGGCCGTGCTGTTTCTCTGCGCCCTGTTTTTTGCGCCACTCGCGGGTTCGGTCCCCGCGTACGCGACCGCTCCGGCGTTGTTCTTCGTCGCCTGCCTGATGATGCGCGAGCTGGTCTCGCTGGATTGGGACGAGACCACCGAGGTCATCCCGGCCGCCGTGACGGCGCTGATGATGCCCTTCACCTACTCGATCGCGAACGGCCTGGCCTTTGGGTTTATCAGCTACTGTCTGATCAAGCTGTTCACCGGCAAAGTCAGGGAGGTGCACTGGATGACCTGGCTCATCGGCGGCGTATTCCTGTTCAAGTTCATTTACATCGGAGGGTGATGCGATAGCGGCCTTGCGCCGCACAGTGCCTGCCGCTCAGGGCGCGATGGCAAACGGCGCGCGCAGAAAACCCCGGAACCGGGCACGCCCGCCGCGCGTCGGCGGCTGGGTCAACCGGTAGTCGGGGAAGCGCCGCAGGAATCGGCCGATCGCAATGCGCCCCTCGAGCCGTGCCAGGCTCAGGCCGGCGCACTGATGGATGCCGACGCCAAAGGCAAGGTGCTTGCTGCCTGGGGCTCCATGGCGACCATTGCCGCGGGTCAGGTCGAGCACATCCGGGTCAGCAAACTGCGCCGGGTCGCGGTTGGCCGCGCCGATGCCCAGCGTGATCAGGGCGCCTTCCTCGAGCTGGCAGCCACCCACGCTGCAAGGCCTGAATGCGCGCCGATTGCCGAGCTGATTGGACGACTCAAAGCGCAGGAATTCATCGACGGCAACGGTCAAATAGGCCTGCAGCCCTTGTGGGTCATCCGCTGATAGCTTCAATGTTGATAGCAATCGGTGTTTAGTATCAGGCCATTCCTGCAGCGCCACGAGCGCGTTGCCGATCAGGTTGGTGGTGGTCTCGTGGCCGGCGTTGAGGATAAAGATGCAGTTGTGCAGCAACTCGGCTTGCGACAGCGGTTCGCCGCTTGACGCCAATGGTGTGTCGCCACCCGCCTGGTGCGTGTCCGATCCATCGCCCTGAATCAGCCGCGTCAGTACATCGTGCTCCGGGTCGCCGGGATGCCGGCGCCGTTCGGCCACCAGGTCCGTCAGGTAAGCGCTGAATTCGCTCACGCTGCGGTTACCGAGCGCTTGCTGCTCGGGCGTGAGCGTGGGCTCCAGCGCACCCAGGATCGCCAGCGACCAGCCGCGCAGCGGGCCGCGGTCGGCATGCGGCACGCCCAGCAGATTGCCGATGATCTGCACCGGAATCGCGGCGGCAAAGTCTTCCACCAGGTCTCCGCCGCCGCGGGCCTCGATGTCATTCAACAGGCCGTCCACCAGCGTGACGAGTCCGGCCTCCATGGCGTCGATCGCGCGCCGCGTGAGCGCCCCCATGATCAGCCGGCGCACGCGTGTGTGCGCTGGCGGGTCGTTGAACACCAGGCTGGTGGTGTGATGTTCGAACAGTGGCGACGCTGTTCCATACTTTGGCCCGAACTCGGCCTTCTTGTCCGAGCTGAAGGCGTGCGCGTCGCGGTACACCGCCATCAGGTCGGCGTAGCGCGTGAGGAAGTACGAGCCGTCGGGCAGGCGCTTGACCGGCTCGTGTTCGCGCAGCGCGGCATACACCGGGTAGGGATTGGCGTAGAAGTCAGAGGGCAGGGCGCGCAGGTCGAGGTTGCGCGCAATCTCGCGCGCTCGCTCGGAGGTCATGGGCGGCGTGATGATCATGGCGCGTTATATCGCGAATAGGCGCATGAGCCGCAACTCGCGTCAACCGGGTCTTCAGCCAAGAAACGCCTTGATCGCCGTCAGCGTGCGATCCGGCGCCTCCGTCATCTGGTGGTGCCCCACGGGGAGCAATTCCACCGTCACCGTCTTGCCGGCCGCGCGCGCTTTGACTATCAGGGGCTGCGCCGCTTTTGGATTGGTCATCTGGTCCTGCGCACCGAGCACGAACAGCACAGGGCACCTGATGGCGGCGATGGCTGCTTCGGCGTTGCTGTAGCTGTCGCAGGCTTTGAATCCGCGGTGGAACAGGTTCACCCGGGGGTTGCTGGCCAACACGCGGCGGCCCAGCGCCATGCTGGCGCCATAGACCCAAGTGCCCGGGCCGAGTGCCGAAGGCGGCGGCGCCAGGGTGCTGCGCGAAAACACGTTGACCATGCGCAGCGCAGCCAAAGGCTCCTCGAGCGAGGCTTGCAGCAACGCAGGCGATACCTTCATGGGTGCCGCCGTGCCCACCAGCACCAGGTGGGTGACGCGAGCCTGCAGCCGGGCGGCCGCCTCGAGTGCGATGAGCGAACCCCAGCTGTGGCCGACCAGCGCCGCGCGCTGCACGCCGGCGGCATCGAGCAGAGCGGCCACGAACGCCGCGGCCTCTTCCACGCTGGCGGGGGGTTCGCCTGCGCTGCGGCAGTGGCCCGGCAAGTCCACGGCCAGCACGTTGAAGCCGTGGTGGGCGAGGTAGCGGCTCTGCAGGATCCAGACGCTGTGGTCGTTCAGCACGCCATGCAGGAAGGCGACGGTCGGCTTGTTGGCATCGAATGGCTTGCCGCCGGTGTAGCAGTAAGCGACGTGGCCGTTGACGTTGAGATTCATGGTCAGGCTCCCGCCTTTTCCGCGGCCTTCAGCGCGCGCTTGAGGTCCTCGATCAGGTCGTCCGCCTCTTCCAGGCCGATCGACAGGCGGATCGTGCCCTGCGTGATACCGCCCGCTGCCAGTGCCTCGTCGCTCATGCGAAAGTGCGTGGTGCTGGCCGGGTGGATCACCAGGCTGCGGACGTCGCCTACGTTGGCCAGGTGACTGAACAATTGGAGTGTCTCGATGAACTTCTTGCCCTGCTCGCGGTTGCCCTTCATGTCGAAGCTGAACACCGAGCCGGCGCCGCGCGGCAGCAGTTTTTGCGCCAGCGCATGACTCGGATGGGTTTCGAGCATCGGATGGCCCACGCGCGCCACGAATGGGTGGCGGGCCAGGAATTCGACCACCCGGGCAGTGTTGGCCATGTGCCGCGCCATGCGCAGCGGCAGCGTCTCGATGCCCTGCAGGATCAGCCAGGCGGTGTGCGGGCTCATGCAGGCGCCGAAGTCGCGCAGCCCTTCGCGGCGCGCGCGCAACAGGAACGCGCCCACGGTGGACTCCTCGGTAAACACCATGTCGTGGTAGCCGTCGTAGGGCGCGGTCAGCTCGGTGAACTTGCCCGGGGCACGGGCCGATGCCGCGTCCCAGTCGAAGCTTCCGCCGTCGACCACGATGCCGCCGATGACCGTGCCGTGGCCGCTCAGGAATTTGGTGGTTGCGTGGTAGATCAGGTCGGCGCCATGCTCGAGCGGCCGGATCAGCCAAGGCGAGGTCATCGTCGAGTCCACTAGCAAAGGCACGCCTGCTTCATGGGCGATGGCGCTCACAGTGGGGATATCGAGCACTTCCAGGCCCGGGTTGCCGACGGTCTCGCCAAAAAGAAGCTTGGTGTTGGGCTGGATCGCTGCGCGCCAGCCGTCGATGTCGCCGGGTTTGACGAACGTGGTTTCGATGCCAAAGCGGCGCAGCGTGTAGTGCAGCAGGTTTTGCGAGCCGCCATAAAGCGCGGTGGAGGCCACGATGTGCGAGCCCGCGCCCATCAGCGTGACGATGGCCAGATGCAGCGCCGCCTGCCCGCTGGCCGTGGTGATGGCACCGATGCCTCCTTCCAGCGCCGCCACGCGCTCCTCCAGCACCGCGTTGGTGGGGTTGGACAGGCGCGAATAGACGTGGCCTGCGCGCTCCAGGTTGAACAACGCGGCCGCGTGATCGGAGCTTTCAAAGACGAAGGAGGTTGTCAGGTAGATGGGCGTGGCACGCGCGCCGGTGGCGGGGTCGGGTGCGGCGCCGGCGTGAACGGCCAGAGTGTCAAAACCAGGGTCTGAATAACCGGACATGGTGTCTCCGAAAGTGTATGGAACCGGATCGAGGAGGTGTCCTTGCCCTGGGCGCGGACTTGACCCTCCATCCGGATCAGTATTGAATCAACATTGTGGGCTATATTTACACCATGTCGGGGAGAGGCATTCAACATTGGCAGTCACGAGGAGAGCAGCATGAAAGTCAGCGATATCCTGCGCGTCAAGGGCAACACCCTGTACACCGTGACACCGGATGACCCGGTTGCCGTGGCGGTGCAGATCATGGCCGAGAAGGACATTGGTTCGCTGATCGTGATGGAGCATGGCGACATGGTTGGCGTGCTCACGTTTCGGGAAGTGATACTGACCTTGGTGAAAAATGGTGGTGCCATTGGCGTCACGCAAGTGCGCGCATCCATGGAAGACCATCCGCTGACCTGCACCTCCGAGACCGAACTGGATGAGGTTCGCCGCATGATGCTGGACCGTCACGCGCGCTACCTGCCAGTACTGGACAAGAAGATGCTCATGGGCGTGATCAGCTTCTACGACGTTGCCAAGACCGTGGTCGAAAGCCAGAACTTCGAAAACAAGATGCTCAAGGCCTACATCAGGGACTGGCCTGCCGGGGACGATTCGGCCGAAGGCTGAGTTCCGGCCCACTGCGGTGGGTGCTGTCAGCGCAGCTCGGCGCCTTCGTCGTGGCCAAGACGTACAAAAAAGAACAGCGACAGCAGCGTCATCGCGCCCAGTGCGACAAAGGCCGGCGAGAAATCGCGCGCCAGCAGCTGCGCCGAACTGCGGCCGTGCCACCAGGCGGCCGCGCTCACCAGTTCGGCGCCAATCACCACCCCCAGACTGATGGAGACCTGCTGCGCCATGCTCGACAGCGTCGTCGCGTGACTCATGTGGGGTTTCGGGATTTGTGAGAAACCCAGCGTCTGCAGTGCCACCATGCCCATCGAGTTGACCAGACCTCCCAGTAGCAGCACACCAAATATGAGCGCGTGCGGCGTGCCGGGCTGGAACAGCCCGTAGCTGGCGCGAACCAGACTGGCCAGCATCGTCGCGCCGATCAGCAGCGAGCGAAAGCCGACGCGACGAATCGTCTGGACCATGACGGCGCGGGTTGCGAGCGAACCGATCGCGGTGGCGACCGTGATTGTTCCAGAGGCCAACGGGGACAGGCCAAAACCCACTTGCAGCATCAGCGGCAGCAGAAACGGCGAGGCTCCGATGGCGATGCGCAGCGGCAGGCCCCCGAAGATGGCGGCACGGTAAGTGCGGTAGCGCAGGATCGCCAGGTCGATGATCGGGCGCGCCACGCGCCGGCTGCGCAGGATGTACAGACCCAGGGCCAGTGTGCCCAGCCCGGCGGCCGCCCCGGTCACCCAGCTGGCCACCAGGGCCTTGCCGGTCACCTCCATCGCGCCGAGCAGTGCAGTCAATCCCAAGGCCAGCAGCACGAACCCCACGGCATCGAAGGGTGCGGGGGCGGCGTCTTCATGGTGCTCGTCGACAAAGGTCAGTGCCAGAGCGATCCCGATCAGGCCAAACGGGACATTGACCAGGAAAATCCAGCGCCACGAGGCCCAGGTGACGATGGCGCCGCCGAACAGCGGGCCCGCCATGCGGCCAATGGTCGGTGGCACGGTGAACCACACCATCGCGGCAACCATGCGCGCACTGGGCACGCTACGCAACAGGATGAGGCGTCCGACCGGCACCATCATGGCGCCACCCAGGCCCTGCAGCACGCGAAACAGTACCAGCGAGGGCAGTGAATTTGCAGTACCGCACAGCGCCGAGCCCAGCGAGAAGAAGGCGATGGCGCCGCAAAAGACCCGCCGTGCGCCAAAGCGCTCGGCGAACCAGCCGCTCAGTGGCAGGAACACCGCCAGGCTCAGCAGGTACGAGGTGATGGCCAGGTTCAGGTGCAGCACCGGCACATTGAGCGAATGGGCGATGCTGGGCAACGCCGTTGCCATGACCGAGGTGTCCAGGTTCTGCAGGAACAGTGGGCAGGCCACGACCAGTGGAACGATTCTGTCGCGGGCGGCCATGCGGGGATTCTAGGGACAGCCGGCCCAGCGGCAGGCGTGCCCGGCCTCGGTGATAATTCCGTGCATGAGCGGCAACACGTTTGGAACACTCTTCGCCGTCACCAACTTTGGCGAGTCGCACGGCCCCGCCATTGGCTGTGTGGTCGACGGCTGCCCGCCCGGCATGGCGCTGTCCGAGGCCGACATCCAGCCCGATCTGGACCGGCGCCGCCCCGGCAGCTCCAAGTTCGTGACGCAGCGCAACGAGCCCGATACGGTGGAAATCCTGTCCGGCGTGTACGAGGGCAAGACGACAGGCACGCCGATCTGCCTGCTGATCAAGAACACCGATCAGCGCAGCAAGGACTACGGCAATATCCTGCAGACCTTTCGCCCCGGCCACGCCGACTACACCTACTGGCAGAAATACGGCATTCGCGACCCGCGCGGCGGCGGCCGTGCCTCGGCGCGCCTGACCGCGCCCATGGTGGCGGCGGGTGCGGTCGCCAAAAAGTGGCTGGCCGCGCAATACGGCTGCGTATTTCGCGGCTGCATGACGCAGATCGGCGAGATTGTAATTCCATTCGAGTCGTGGGAGCACGTGCCGAACAACCCGTTCTTCGCACCGCTGGCCGATGTCTCGCACATCGAGACGTACATGCAGATGCTGCGCAAGGCGGGCGACTCGTGCGGGGCGCGCATCCGCGTCACGGCCTCTGGCGTGCCCGTCGGCCTGGGTGAACCGCTGTTCGACAAGATGGACGCTGACATCGCCTGGGCCATGATGGGCATCAATGCGGTCAAGGGCGTTGAGATTGGCGCCGGTTTTGCCAGCGTCACGCAGCGCGGCACCACGCACGGCGATTCGCTGTCGCCGCAGGGTTTCAAGTCCAACAACTCGGGTGGCACGCTGGGCGGCATCAGCACCGGGCAGGACCTGGAGGTGAGCATTGCGGTCAAGCCCACCAGCTCGATCCTGTCGCCGCGCGAATCGATCGACATGAGGGGCCACTCCGCCGAGGTGGTGACGAAGGGACGCCACGACCCCTGTGTCGGCATTCGCGCCACGCCGATCGCCGAGGCCATGCTGGCCCTGGTGGTGATGGAACACGCGTTGCGGCATCGCGCCCAGTGCGCCGATGTCCAGCTGCCGGTACCGCCCATAGCGGCGGCGTTTCGGTAAACCGTGGCGGGCAGACCCGCCCAGCGCATCAAGGAGAGAGCATGCAATACGTCCGCTTTGGCAATACCGGCCTCAAGGTGTCGCGCATCTGCCTGGGCATGATGACCTACGGCACGCCGCAATGGCGGCCCTGGGTGCTGGACGAGGCGGCGGCCTTGCCCGTGGTCAAGCACGCGGTGGACGCGGGCATCAATTTTTTCGATACCGCTGACATGTATTCGGCCGGTGAGAGCGAGGCGCTGACGGGCCGGTTCCTCAAGATGCTGTGCCGGCGCGAAGAGGTGGTGCTGGCGACCAAGCTGTACTACCCGGTGGAGATGGCCTTCAAGGGCGGCAACAGCACGGCGGCCCAACCCGTGCGCCGCCCCAATATGGATGGCCTCGGGCGTAAGCGCATCTTCCACGCGGTGGACGCCAGCCTGCAGCGTCTGGGCTGCGACTACATCGATCTGTACCAGATTCACCGGCTGGACGCGGACACGCCGATCGAGGAGACCATGGAGGCCCTGCACGACGTGGTGAAGGCCGGCAAGGTGCGCTACCTCGGCGCCAGCAGCATGTGGGCCTGGCAGTTTGCCAAGGCGCAGCAGGTCGCTAGGGAGCATGGCTGGACGCGCTTCGTGAGCATGCAGAATCACTACAACCTGGCCTACCGCGAGGAAGAGCGCGAGATGATTCCGCTGTGCCGCGACCAGGGCGTGGCGCTGATCCCGTGGAGTCCGCTGGCGCGCGGTTTTCTGGCCGGCAACCGCAAGGTCGACGACAAGACGCAGGGCGAGACCAGCCGCGCCAAGACCGACGACATCGCGCAGAAGTACTACTACCGCAAGAGCGACTTCAAGGTGGTCGAAGTCCTGGGCAAGCTCGCCGCCAAAAAAAGCATCAGCAACGCCACGCTGGCCTACGCCTGGCTGATGCACAAGGGCGTGACCGCGCCGATCGTGGGCGCGAGCAAGACCTGGCAGATCGATCAGGCTTTGGCAGCGGTCGACGTGACGCTGACCGACGCGGAAATCCAGCGGCTGGAAGCGGCCTACGAGCCGCATCCGGTGCTGGGGCATGTATGAAAACAGGCTGTAACCATTGTGTGATATACGCCGATAGCTATTAAGATAATAGCAATCCCTATCTGCGAATCGAAACCGCATCTGCCAAGCCTGTCTCTCAATTTCTGGAAACCCTATGAAAACCGCTCTCGTCCTGAATGGCCCCAACCTCAACCTGCTGGGCACGCGCGAACCGGCCGTCTATGGCTCGCAAACCCTGGCCGATGTCAAGGCGCTGTGCGACCAGGCCTGCGCCAGCCATGGCCTGACGCTGGACTTTCGCCAGAGCAACCATGAAGGCGAGCTGATCGACTGGATCCACGAGGCCGGCCGCGCGCAGGCCGCGGGCACGCTGGCGGGCGTGGTGCTGAACGCCGGCGCTTACACCCACACCAGCATTGCGCTGCACGATGCCATCAAGGGCGCGGGCGTGACGCTGATCGAGCTGCACATTTCCAACGTGCACGCGCGGGAAGCGTTCCGCCATCACTCCTACATCTCGCCGGCGGCCAAGGCTGTGATGGCCGGGTTCGGAGTGCAGGGCTATGCGCTGGCGATTGCGGGACTGGCCGGGCTCTGACGGCTTCTGCGCAGGTTTGCATCGTGATTGAAGTCAATCCCGCGGAAGTCGAGATCACGGCCATCCGCGCCCAGGGGGCGGGCGGCCAGAACGTCAACAAGGTCTCCAGCGCCGTCCATTTACGCTTCGACATCGCCGCGTCCTCATTGCCCGAGGACGTCAAGGCACGCCTGCTCGCGTTGTCCGACACCCGCATCACGCAAGAGGGGGTGCTGGTGCTCAAGGCGCAGCAGCACCGCAGCCAGGAGATGAACCGTGCGGACGCGCTGGCCCGGCTCGACGAACTGGTGAACAGCGTGGCGCTGCCGCCCCGGGTGCGGCGCGCAACCAAGCCCACCTACGGCTCGAAGCAGCGCCGGCTGGAAGGCAAGAGCCAGCGCTCCAGCATCAAGGCCTCGCGCGGCAAGGTCAGCGAATAAATCGGGGTCAATTCGTGAATACGCCCGCCACAGAGGCTCCCCTCGATGAAGTCCGGCAACTGTTGGCGTCGACCACCCGGGTCGAGACGCCTTGCGGCAAAGGCGGGCTGGTTTCAATGGGTTGCATCTGATTGAGGATGCAGGGCATTGGGTGCAGTTCGAGCGTCCCCCAAGCCTTCAATGCAGCACTGCTGGCGGTGCTAAATGACGACCTGCAGCCTGACCCGTCCGCGCATCGGTAACATGAGCTACCAAGTGTTTACTTCGAGGCAACCATGCGACTTGCAATTCTTTCCGACCTGCACCTGACGGTCGCCGGCATGGCCGTGCCCCAGGTTGACTGTGACGTGGTGATTCTGGCGGGCGACGTGGCCAGGCCGCAGCAGGCCATGGCATGGGCCACGCAGTTCACCGTGCCGGTGATTTACGTTCCCGGAAACCACGAGTATTACGGCGGCAGCCTCTCGGGCACGCTGGCCAAACTGCGGGAACTCGCACGTGGCACTCGGGTGCATGTGCTGGAGCGCGACGAGCTTCGACTGGGAGGCGTGCGCTTTCTCGGCTGTACGCTTTGGACGGATTTCCGATTGATGGCCACCGAAGCCGAGCGCGCAGCATCGATGGCGACCGCAAGCCAGCTGATCCGCGACTTCAGCCGGGTCCGGCTCGACGACGATCGCGACGCGCTATTTACTCCCGAGCGGTCGCGCCAGGTGTTCGATGAATCGGTGGCGTGGCTGGACAAAAAGTTTGCCGAGCCGTTTGACGGAACGACCGTCGTGGTGTCGCATCACGCACCTTCCACTGGCAGCATCAACCCCAAATATGAGGGCTCACCGCTGAACGCCTGTTTTGTCTCCGACATCGAGCCCCAACTGCGCCGCTGGAAGGCCCCGCTATGGATCCACGGCCATCTGCACGACAGCTACGACTACATGGTCGGGGAAACACGCGTGCTGTGCAATCCGCGCGGCTATTTTCGCAACGACATTGGCGAGAATGCGCGATTCAACCCCAATCTCGTCGTCTCCATCTGACTGACCCCTGCTGACGCGCGAGCGTCACTGGCCATTGCGCATCAAGTTGCGCTAAAGCCCGAAAACGATGACACTGGGCGGCGCTTTTGCGCTCAAAATTCACCAAAATCAAAGGAAGCATATGTTCCATCTCATCTGGATGTTTATCATCGGCATTGTGGTCGGGCTGCTTGCCCGAATGGTGACCCCCGGAGCCGACCACATGGGCTTCCTCATGACGGGTGTGGTCGGCATCGTGGGCTCGTATATTGGGGGCTTCATCGCACGGCTCTTCAGCAAGCCGGTCGAAGGTCAGATGTTTCATCCAGCCGGCATCATCATGTCGGTGATCGGTGCGGTCATCCTGCTGATCGTCTGGCGTTACGTTCAGTAGCCAACGGAGTCACTCTCGCCCGGACCCCCCGGGGGTTTTTGACCTGCAACTTCACTACTCTCATAAGGAAATTCCATGCAAACGAAATCACTGATCCTGGCCGCGCTGTTCGCGTTGTTCGGTGCGACCTCCTTTGCGCAGGCACCCGCCGCTGGAGCCAGCGCCACCGCCACGTGCAAGGATGGGACCTCCTACACAGGCGTGAAAAAGGGCGCCTGCAAGGGCCACAAGGGTGTCAAGTCGTGGGACACCGCCGCTGCGGGTGCCACTGGCGCTGCTGCCGCCGCACCTGCTGCCGCGACCCACAAGGCTTCGTCCAAGACTGCCGCCATGCCCGCCGCTGCCGCGCCTGGTGGCGGTGCTGGCAAGGTCTGGGTCAATACCAGCTCCAAGACCTACCATTGCGAAGGCGACAAGTACTACGGCAAAACCAAGGCGGGTGAGTACATGAGCGAGGCCGATGCCAAGGCCCAAGGCGATCATCCCAGCCACGGCAAGGCCTGCGCGGGAAAATAATGGGTGAGATCGTGCTGCGGTGTTGATATAGCACCGTAGCCGCTACACCATCCGGCGCAGTGCCACCGGAGCGCCTCGCGCTTGCCTGAGTGTCCGGGCTATCATGCCGCGATGGCGCCAATCGTTTCAATGCTCTCTTGGCAACGCGCACCGGCAGAATTGGGCGGGGCAGCGTTGCGGTGGCTGGCGGGCTGGTGGCACGTCGTGCATTTTGGTGCTGTGCTGCTGGTGTTGATGCTTTCGCCGTCGAGCTACCGTCGCGACAACCGCCTCGCGCTGGCCCGTCACATTTACCTCGATACCGCGCCCATCCTGGCAGGGTTCACGGTGCTGTGCGCGCTGATCACCCTGGTGTTGACGCGCATCGTGGTGGTCACGGCCCTGAGCTATGGCCTGTCGCAATATGCGCTGCAGCTGGTGATCCGGGTTCTGGTGCTGGAGCTCATTCCCCTCACGGCGGCGCTGTTCGTGGCGCTGCGCTGCACCATCCCGAATGGGGCCGAACTCTCGCAGATGCGTCGGACCGGCGAGCTGCAAGCACTGCAAAGCGAAGGGATGGATCCGATCCGCCATGAGGTGCTGCCGCGTGTCGTCGCGGGGATGTTCTCGACCATCACACTGGCGGCGCTGAGCTGCGTGGTGGCGCTTGCAGTGGCGTATCTGGCGGTGTACGGCTTTGTCGTGTCGGGTCTGCCGGGCTATACGCGCATGTTCGGCCAGGTATTCGGCCCGGCGGTGTCGCTGATCTTCGTGCTGAAAACGCTGTTCTTCAGCCTGGCGGTGTCCGTGATTCCCATGGCCTCGGGACTGTATGACAAGGCCGGCACCGGCTCACGCACGAGTGCCGAGCTGCGCGGCCTGGTGCGCATGTTTGCGGTGATCCTGCTGATCGAAGTCGCTTCGCTCGTGGGCAACTACTATTGACACCAACTTCTTCGGCCCACTCATGAGCGAACCACCAGAGCCCCGCCCGCCGTTGCCCGCCAGTGCGCCGCCCCCTGCGGTGGCACACCTGGAACTCAAGGCGACGCTGCTGCTGTTGTTCATGCTGGCGCTCGTGCTCGGCTCGGCGGCCTATGTGCTGTATGCGCGCGGGGTGTTCGAACCGACGCAGCGGCTCGTGCTGGTGGCCGACGACTCCGAGGGGGTGGTGGTGGGGATGGACCTCACGTTCTCGGGCTTTCCTATTGGGCGCGTGCGCCGCATTGAGCTGGCCGACGACGGCAATGCACGTATTCTCATCGATGTACCGCGCAAAGATGCCCATTGGCTGCGCCAATCGAGCGTGTTCACGCTGGTGCGCGGACTGGTGGGCACCACCAACATCCGCGCCTATAGCGGCGTGCTGACCGACCCACCATTGCCCGATGGCGCGGAGCGCACGGTGCTGCGTGGTGACACCAATGCGGAAATTCCACGCCTTGTGGCGTCAGCAAGAGAAGTGCTCGATAACCTGAGCGCCCTCACCGCGAAGGACGCGCCGCTGGGCTCCAGTCTTGCCGGCGTGCAGGCCCTGACCGACAAGCTCAACGGTCCGGGCGGGGCGCTGGGTGTTCTGCTGGGCAGCGAGGCCAACACTCAAAAACTGCTGGCGGCGCTGGACCACACGAATGTTCTGCTGACCCGCTTGGATGGCATGGCGGCCAAGGCCGACACCCAGGTGTTTGGCGAGAACGGGGTGATGCCCGAGACGCGCGCCACCATCGTGCAACTCAATGCCATGCTGGGCGAGGCCCGCAGCAGCCTGAAGAAGGTGGACGCCGTGCTGGTCGAGGCGCAGGCCGTGGGCGCCAATGCGCGCGAGGCCACGACCGACCTGGGCCCCCTGCGCGCCGAGGTCGAGGCCAACCTGCGCAAGGTGGAGGGTCTGGTCAACGAGATCAATCGCAAGTGGCCGTTCGCCCGCGATACTGAGTTGAAACTGCCATGAAGAGGTCTTTACTGGTGGGTGGCTGGGCGCTGATTGCACTGGCCGCGCTGTTGCTGGGCGCCTGCGCGGGCGGCCCCAAGACACCAGATTGGCAGATGAACGCGCACGATTCGATGCAGCGCGCCATCGTGGCCTACCTGTCGGGTGACGCGCGCGGCGAAGTGCTCGAGTTTGCGAAGGCGCGCAGCGAGATTGCCAGCACCGGCCGCCCTGACCTGGTGGCCAGAGCCGAACTGCTGCGCTGCGCCGCTCGTGTCGCCAGCCTGGTCTTCGAACCCTGCGCCAGGTTTGAAAAGCTGCGAGAGGACGCGCCTGCCGCCGAGCGTGCCTATGCCGACTACCTGAGCGCGCGCGTGCGAGCGCAAGACGTGGCCTTGCTGCCTGCGCCGCAGCAAGTCGTCGCAGGCAAACCCGACGTCGTGGCCCTGGGCCGCATCTCCGACCCGCTCTCACAATTGGTGGCAGCCGGCGTGGTGTTTGAGCGCGGCCAGGCGGGTCCCGCAGTCATGGCCTTAGCGGTACAGACCGCCTCCGCCCAGGGTTGGCGGCGCCCGCTGCTGGCGTGGTTGACGGTGCAGGCGCGTGCGGCCGAGCAGGGCGGCGACGGCGCCGAGGCCGCGCGCCTGCGCCGGCGCATCGACCTCGTGCAGAATGCCACGCCTTGAGGCAGGCGTCCTTGCGGCGCTATTTCTTGCCCTGATCGACGTCAGGCCGGCCAGGCGCTGGTTTGCCCGGCGGCTCGGCAGGGAGCACATGAAACTTGTGCGGCTTGTGAATCCGGCGAATGTGGTGTCTGGGCGGTTGGTCGGCGTTGGCGGGCGCCGGCAACGCACTTTTGCCGCAGGCTGCCCGCACCGCAGCGCCCTGGATCGTGAGCGGGTATTTTGACGGCGCCATCGCCGTGCGCGACTTGAAGTCGTTGTAAGTCGCCCACGCGTGGTCGCAGGCGACCGAAGACGGATTTTGCGCCGCCCGGGCGGTTGTTCCCATCAGCAGGAGCAAGGTCGTTGCAGCCCCCGCCGAAATTTGTTTCCACGCTGTGCTCATGGTGGGCCCTCGATGAAGGTGACCCTTGCATGCTAATCCTGCCGGGCGTGCCGCACGGGCGGCGCAGGTATGCACAAGAAATTACAACTGCTTTTCAGGGACAAAGGGGCTCAACACCTGGAACATGAGTGATGCCTTGCCAGCTCGAACCCAGGCTCGCACTGGGACCGCCGGCTACCACGACTGCGACAGCCAGACCCCGCCAGCGCGTGTCCGCGTTTCGTATTCATCCACGCGCCCGTCCTTGTTCATGTAGTGCGAGAACCAGCCCGTGTAGCGATCGGGCGCTGCCTCGTCCGCCGTCGCAACCGGAACCTGGTCGTCACTGCGCTGGTCCAGCGCGCGCTGCAGGTCAGCCATGATGCGCGGATCTTCCTTGGCCAGTGCGAGATAGCGCGCGTCGGCACGTGCGAGAGCCACGCGTTGCGACCAGGCATCCAACCCGGCCACCGCGCGCACCGCGAGCTTGCGGGCAGTTCCGGCGCATAGACCCAGGGCGGCGAAACCGACGGCCCAGAGAATGACCCAGGCCGCCAGCAGGTTGCCGTCGGACCAGTTGTCCACCATCTGATTGGCGGCCACGAGTAACGCGGCAACCACCGCGGCGAGCAGCATGGCCGCCAGTCCCTTGCTGCTGTCAAGGCCCTTGCGAGCGGGCCGTGCGGTGCTGGGTGTGGATTCGATTCGCGCAACACGAGCACGGTCTTGCGCTGGATAGGCTGGATGAGCTAGGCTGGTCATGATGATTTCCCTTCTTGAAAGCTTATGCCGTCATATTAGGGTTAATACTTAGTATACTCAACTTTATATTGATGATCTTTGTTATTCACGGTGGTGATTAATGGTTGATGATTTCCCGGGCCAGGATGCCCCTGCCATGAGGGGGCGCACGCTTATGGCTAAATGATTTGCTGCGCGTGGAAACGAGGTGGGAGTCCCTTCCGGGGGGCCTCATCTCCCATTAGTAGACGTCACATGTCGTAACCGGCGAAACTCCATCGGCGTCTGGTCCTCAATCCTGGTAAAGAACCTGGTGAAGTACGCGGGGTCGTCAAAGCCCAGGTCATAGCAGACCTCGGCAATGGTCTTTTCCGTGTACAACAGCTTGCGCTTGGCCTCCAGCACGACACGCTGATGCACGATCTTCATCGGTGACTGGCCTGCCATGCCCAGGCACAGGCGCCGCAGGCTACGCTCTGTCGTCGCCAGTTCAGCCGCATAGTCGGCCACACCCCATCTATCTCGGTAATGGGCCTCGATCACCTCCTTGAACCGGCGATAGAGGGCTTGGCCCCCGGAGTCCCGGACTGAACTCTTTTGCAGGCTCAAGTGTCGCAATCGCGCCACCTCGGCAAACAGCATCAGGACACTGCCTGATATCGCGGTGCTGCGGCAGACGCGATTGTGGACATATTCATCCAGAATTGTCCCGAACAGTCTCCTTAAGCGATCGACACTGCCTGGGTCGACGGCTCCCGTGATGGTCAGTAACTGGTCCATTGAGGCGCCAATCGCCGGATCACCACACTGGCGTACCAGATCTGCCACAAAGTTCTCTGCAATGGTCAGGATCAGTCCGTCGGTATCGGGCCGCCACTGGAAGCCGTGCACGATCGGTGGCGGAATACTGATCAGCACGGGCGATTGCAAGGCCAGTGTCTGCTCGTCGAGCATGACGGTGCCACCCCCGTTATCCACCCAGATCAACTGATACAGGTCAAGGTGGCGATGCGGTCGGATGTTCCAGTCATAGACACGATTGCGCGACTCCAGGGATTCCAGGTGCAGGAAACGGAGCTCGGCCGCCGTGTCAATCTGGCCGTACAGGGAATAGAGCGGGATCGAAGAATCCATGTCCGAAAAGTACCAGCATCGGTCCCGTTCGTCCATTCGCAGCCACGAGTGAAACGGTGACCATAAACGACCGGTTGTTGATGATTAAAGCTTATCTGTATCGGGCCGGAAAACACAAACCATTACCAGGTGGAGCGTCGCATGGCAGTGTCACAAATTGATCGAAATCGGCCCATCCCGGACGCCATTATTTTTGACCTGAACGAATCCCGCAAAGGGTATCGCCTGAACAAAATGTGCGATTCGCTGACCAGCGAGACGAATCGCCATGCGTTCCAAGCCGACGAAGAAGCCTACCTCGAGCGCCATGGACTGAGTGAGGAGGAGCGGCGCCTGGTGCGCGCCCGCGACTGGGCCGGCCTGAACGAGGCGGGCGGCAATATCTACTACTTGCTTAAGCTGGGATTTGTGGTGGGCCATGGCTTGTACCGCATGGGGGCACAGATGCGTGGAGAAACCTTCGAGGCTTTTCTCGCTTCGCGCAACGCCGACGGAGCACGGTGACCATGGGAAAAATCATAGCCGGTATCGGCACCTCGCATGTCCCGTCGATCGGCGGCGCATATGACCGCGGAGCCCAGGACACGCCCGACTGGAAGCCCCTGTTCGACGCCTATGTCCCCGTGCGCGATTGGCTGACGGGACTCAAACCCGATATCGCCATCGTGGTCTACAACGACCACGGTGCGGACTTTTTCTTTGACAAGTACCCCACTTTCGCTCTGGGATGCGCCGATCAATACGCTGTCGCCGACGAGGGTATGGGGGTACGCCCGCTGCCACGCATCAAAGGGGATTTCGAGTTCTCGCGCCATCTATGCGAGTCTCTGGTCTACGACGAGTTCGACTTGACCATATGCCAGGAAATGGCCGTCGAGCATGGCTTCCTGGTCCCCATGCATCTGTGCTTTGACCCCACCCCGGATTGGCCCGTCGCGGCCGTGCCGTTGGCTGTCAATGTCCTGCTGCATCCGCTGCCCACCGCGCAACGCTGCTTCAAACTGGGCCAGGCTATCCGCCGAGCGGTCGAGTCCGATCCCCGCGACCTGCGCGTCGTCATCCTGGGCACCGGTGGCATGTCGCACCAATTGCAGGGCAAGCGCTTCGGCGCCATGAACCGCAAGTTCGACGAGGATTTCCTCGATCGGATCGAACACGATCCCCGGAGTCTCACACGAATGACGCACCAGGAACTTATGGAGCAAACCGGCGCCGAGGGTATCGAACTGATCATGTGGCTGGTCATGCGCGGCGCACTGTCCAGCGCGGTGCAACGCGTCCATCGAAATTACTACGGCCCCATGACAACCGGCATGGGCCTGATCACGTTCCAGGAACCGTGAGGAGCCTCGTCAGGTGGAAACAAGCCATACTCAAGTCGTCATCATCGGGGCAGGCCCCGCCGGCCTGCTGCTCGGCCAGCTGTTGCTCAAGCAGGGTATTGACCACGTCATCGTGGAGCTGCGTAGCGCCGATTACGTTCGCAGCCGAGTGCGCGCCGGCGTGCTTGAGGAGCCCACGGTACGGGCACTGGAGGAGGCCGGTGTGAGCGAGCGCATGGAGCGCGAGAGTCTGCCCATGTCCGGCTTCGACCTCATGTGGGAAGACCGCGCCCTTCACATCGACTTTGCCTTGGTCAACAAGATCACGCGTGTCTACGGCCAGACCAAGATCACGCGCGACCTCATGGATGCCCGCAACACCAGAGGCGGAATCACCCATTACGAGGTCAGCGATACCCAGGTGCACGACTTCGACACGGCGCGCCCCTGGGTCACGTACGAAAAGGACGGCAAGCGCTACCGCATCGACTGCGACTTCATCGCCGGTTGTGATGGCCATCATGGCGTTTCTCGCAAAAGCGTCCCGCGCGAACAGGTCCAGACTTACAAATACGCATTCCCCTTTGGCTGGCTAGCGATCCTCGCCGATGTTCCGCCAATCTCCGAGCAAGTCGCGTGGATCAACCATATCGATGGCTTTCTCATGTGCAGCCTGCGCTCCAAGACCCGCAGTCGCTATTACTTTCAGGTGCCCGAAGGTGAAGAACTCAAGCACTGGGACGCGGATCGGTTCTGGGCAGAATACCGTCGCCGCCTGCCTGAATCGCTGGCCCACAAGCTCGTCGCTGGCCCGGCGCTGGAAATGAGCATCACTCCGCTGCGCAGCTCTGTTAGCGCACCGATGCGTTTCGGACGCATGTTCCTGGCGGGCGATGCGGCGCACATCGTCCCCCCCACCGGGGCCAAGGGTCTGAACATGGCCGTGGCCGACGCCAGACGCTTGTACCTGGGCCTGCGCCAATACTATGCCGGTGGCCATGACCTTGGCCTGCTCGACAGCTATTCCGATGACTCGTTGGCACGCGTCTGGAAGGCCGTACGGTTCTCCTGGTGGATGACGAATCTGACGCACAGGTTTTCGGACAACCCATTCAACCGGCAAATGCAACTCGCCGAGCTTGAATACATCTCGCAATCCGTCGCCGCTCAAACCACCATCGCCGAGAATTTTTGCGGCCTCAATTGAGCGCTATCGACGAAGAATTCGGTTGCGCTGAGGCCGTTTCTCTGAAACGGTTATTCCTGTTCGTAGAATCGACCTTTCAGGATCAATGCCTGTGTGTCGTTTCAGACTCCAGACCTGCTCCAATCCGTCATGAGCGAACCTATTGATCTGATCACCTTGCGCGTCATCGTTGCTGTCGCCGACAGTGGTTCCATCAGCGCCGGAAGCGACCGGATGAATCTGGCGCTGGGTGCGGCGAGTGCACGGATTTCGGCGCTGGAAGCCACGCTGGGCATACGCATCTTCGAACGCTCGTCGCGCGGTGTGACGGTCACGCCCACCGGGCACATGTTGGCGCAGCGCGGCCGCGAACTGCTGGCCGATGCCGACCGTTTGACCATTGATTTGCGCGACTACAGCCTGGGGCTGCAGGGCCACATCCGGGTGCTCGCGAATGCCTCGGCCATCCTCGAAGTCCTGCCCGAGCGGTTGGAGCGCTTCATGCACAGCCACCCGCTGATCCGGATCGACCTGGAGGAGCACAGCAGCCCCGAGATTCCGCTGGCCCTGCTGGACGGGCGCGCCGATCTGGGGATTGTGGACATCGCCCACCCGCTGCAAGGCCTGCGGTTTCAAGATCTGTTCTCCGACCAACTGGTGCTTATCGTGCCGCGCGCGCACCGGCTGGCGCAGGTACAGCAAGCCGCACTGCATGAGTTGCTGGACGAAGATTTCGTTTGCCTGATGGATGGCAACGCGATCTCCGGCCGATTGATGTCGGCTGCGGCCTTGATCGGCCAGACCATCAAAATCCGGATGCAGATGCGCAGCTTCGACGCGGTTTGCCGCATGGTGGCGAGCGGGCTGGGGCTGGGCGTGCTGCCGCTGCAGGCGGTGACGCCCCAGTTGGCTCATCTGCCCATTGTGGCGGTGCCGTTGAGTGATCCATGGACCGTGCGCACGCATCGACTCGTCACGCGCGAGGGAGTCAATCCGTCGGCGGCGGCGCGTTCGCTGATCGAGGCGCTGCTCCAGACGCCCCCGCGCTGATTCCATTCGTGCTTTCCCGGCGCCGACCTTCGCGCGGGGCGAAAGCGGCCTTCGGTCTGCGTTGTTGCCGCACGGGAGCGCACTTCCTACACTCCGGTTTCAGGGACAACGCCCGGAACGGGCCCTGCCAGGCACCATGAAAATTACCCGCGTCCATGCAACGCCCCTGAATCTGCCGGTCTCGGTGAGCATCTCGGGCCGGACCAAGACCACATCGCTGTCCTTGTGCCTGGTGGATATCGAAACCGACACCGGCTTGATCGGCACTGGCATGACAGCCATCACCGAAGAGGAGGTGGTCGGCACCATCGTCAACGATGTCGCGTCGCACGCCTTGATCGGCGCTGACCCGCTGCGGCACGAGCAGTTGTGGGACAAGCTGTATTGGCTGCTGACGCCGCGCGGGCAGTCCGGCTACGCCAGCCACGCGATGGCGGCCATCGACCTGGCGCTGTGGGACCTCAAGGGGAGGGCCCTGGGCCAACCCTGCTGGCGCCTGCTGGGCGGCGCGCGCGCACAGGTGCCGGTCTATGCGACGTTCGGCTTTGCGTTCTTTGAGCGCGATGAACTCGCCGCGGCCGCCCAAAGCTGGGTCGAACGCGGCTTCAAGCGCCTGAAGATGACGGTGGGCCACCATGGCCTGCAGCGGCGCGACGAGCCACGCTCCCTGGTCGACGTGATCGCCGAGGACGTGCGGCGCATCCGGGCCGTGCGCGAAGCCGTTGGCCCCGAAGTGCAGATATTCATTGATGCCAACTGCAGCCTAGACTATGTCCATGCGCTGACGCTTGCGCAGCGCGTCGAACCCTACGGCATCACCTTCTTCGAAGAGCCCGTCGCGCAAAACGACATTCCCAATCTGGCCAGGCTGCGCGCCAAGACCTCGATCCCGCTGGCCGCGGGCCAGAACGAAGGGCTTGCCAGCCGCTTCCGGGACCTGTTGGTGGCGCAGGCGGTGGACGTGGTGCAACCCAATGCGTGCATCAGCGGCGGCTTCACGCAGTGCGTGCGCATTGCCGGCATGGCCGCCGCCTTCAATACCCAGTTTGCCAACGGTGGAGCCTGGCCGCACCACAACATGCATCTGCATGCGGGGCTGGCCAATGGCTCGCTGGTGGAATACCACGCGGTCGCGGTCGAGTGCTGCAAGCAGGTGTTCGACGGGCTGCCCGAGCCGCAGAACGGCATCCTGACCCTGCCCGATCTGCCGGGCCTGGGCTTTGCACCGAACCGCGAGCGCATTGTGGAACTCGCCCGGCGGCCGCTCTCGCGTGGCGTGGGCAAGGCCTGACGCGCGAGTCGGCCTCGGGCTTCAAGAATAACCAACCGGAGACATTGAGTGAAATCGACGTACCGCGCAATTTGCCGCCGCAGCCTGCTGCTGGCCACGTTCCTGGGGTTGGCCTGTGCTGGTGCACAGGCACAGACCTATCCCACCAGGTCGATCGAACTGCTTGTAGGCTATTCGGCAGGCGGTGGAATGGATACGGCGGCTCGCATGTTGGCGCCGCGCCTGTCAGCGCTGCTCGGCCAGCAGGTTGTAGTTGAAAACCGTGCCGGTGCCGCCGGCCTGATTGCTGGCGATGTTGTGGCCAAGGCCACGCCCGACGGTTACACGCTGCTGCTGGGCGAAAGCGGGCTGCTGGTCGCTCCGTATCTGCACTCGCACATGACCTTTGATCCGATCAAGAGCTTTGCGCCGGTAGCGTCGGTGTTCAATTTGCCGCTCATGGTCGTGACCAACAATGACTTCCCAGCCAAGACGCCCAAGGAGTTTGTGGCCCTGCTACAAGCCAATCCAGGGAAGTACTCGTTTGCATCGCCGGGGGTCGGTAGCCTCCAGCATCTCGGCTTCGAAATGTTCACCAGCCAGATTCATGCTTCTGTCGTACACATTCCCTACCAAGGCGCGGCCGCGATTGTGCCCGCCGTAATTAGCGACCAGGTACCCATAGGTGTCGTCAGCGTCGCGTCCGGGATTGCGCAGGTCAAGGCCGGCCAGTTGCGCGCGATGGCCCTGATGAGTCCGGTAAAAATCGCCGGCGCCGAGAATATTCCGCCGCTATCGGAGGTCATACCCGGATTCAATGTGTCCCCTAAATTGTTCCTGCTGGCACCTGCCGGTACTCCCGCATCAGTGATTGAGCGGCTCAGCGATGCGGTACACACCGTATTGGCCAGCCCCGACCTGGCTGCCAAAGCCGCCGCGCTGTTAGGTGGTGTGCCGGCGTATATGGCGGCCGGACCGCTCGCCGTCGACCTGCGCCACGAATCGGCGGCATGGGGTGGGATCGTCAGGAAACTGAAGATCGCGCCTCAATAATCGAGAACTCTGCTCATGAACGCTTATGCCTTCCCAACGATTGGTTTGATTGTTCCCCCTGCGGCTGGCGAGACGCCGTCTGACGGTGAAGTGTTATACGGCGAACGCGTGCGCTTTCTGACGCGCGGGCTGGGTATCAGCGCCGTTTCACCGACCGGCTTCAACCCTGTCATCGACACCGTGCTCGACCGGGCACGGGAGCTGCGCGACGCCGGTGCGCAGGCAATCTCGCTGATGGGCACGTCCATAAGCTTCTACCGCGGGGCCGCGTTCACCGAGGATTTGCGTGCCGCTATGCAGGAGGCCACAGGCGTGCCATGCACCACGATGAGCCACGCCATCGTTGCGGCGCTGCGCGCGCTCTCGATGCGCCGGGTGGCGGTGGCGACTTCTTACATCGACCAGTTGAACGATCGCCTGGTGGACTACCTGACCCACGCCGGTTTCGAGGTCACGGCGATCCAGGGCCTGTCGCTCACGGGCGTGAAAGAGACGCATGCGGTGGCGCCGCAAACCCTGCTGGACCTGTCGGAATCGGTCTACCGGCAAGACCCCTCGGCCGACGGCGTCTTCATTTCCTGCGGCGGCCTATTGACGCTGGACGTCATCGGGCCGCTGGAGGCCAGGCTGGGGCGGCCGGCCACATCGAGTTCGCCGGCGGGCTTCTGGGACGTGATGAAGCTGGCAGGGCAGGACCCGGCCTCGCCCGGCTACGGGCGCTTGTTC
>SCRR01000294.1 GCA_004322085.1 Burkholderiaceae bacterium | reverse complement strand
ACGCTGCCCCACAGATCGGGCTCCCAGCTCGCGCCCAAACCGATGCTCGGGTAGGTGCCTTCCTTGATGCCGTTGCTATTGGTCACGGCCCGGGTGACTCCGGCATTCACGCCTACGCTGGGCCAGAAACCGGCGCGCGCCGCGTCAAGCAAGGCGCGTGCTTGCCGGTACTGGGCCTCGGCCTGCGCGATGTTCTGATTCGCCTGGTTGGCCTGGACCATCAGCCCGTTAAGGGTGTTGTCGCCATAGGCCTGCCACCAGGGCCGCCGGCTGTCGATGGATTGGGGTTCGGCGATCTTCCACGGACCGCTCTCCTTGTAAGCAGCGGGCATGCTCATCGCCGGGCGCACATAATCGGGGCCGACGGCCGCGCAACTGGCCAGCAAGGCCGCCAGCACAACACCTGGCAGCCGGCTGGTAAAACGTGCCGCGCGTTGCGGCGATCGCATCGTTGAAAAAATCATGACCTCCGGGATCCGTACGGTGTTTCGCTCATACGGGAGAGGGAGGGCAACGCCAATGAAGTAGCGCCCGCATGACAACTTTCGTACTCTAGACGCCAGCCCGGTCTGCAGGCTGTCATGAATATGACCGTTCTGTCAGTTTCGACGGCTGGGGGCTGCGTCGCCGCCCGCTACCGCCTGCGAGACAATCAGACTCATGATTAAACACGCAAATGCTCCCAGCGAGTTCGAACCCGAGTTCATCATCGGCCTGAAGACCCTGTTCGAAGAGCGGATTGCCTTCAACCAGGTACTGGGTTTGAAGATCACCTCGCTGCGGCCAGACCAGGTCCTGGCGCGCATCGACATGAAGCCCGAACTCGTCGGCCACTTTACGCACAATCGCCTGCACGGCGGTGTGATCAGTGCGGGGCTCGACGCCATCGGCGGGCTGGCCGTGATGGCGGCGATCGGCGCGCGCCACATGGACGAGCCGCCCGCGCAGCGGCTGCAGCGCTTTGGCAAGCTCGGCACCATCGACCTGCGCATCGACTATCTGCGACCCGGTATCAGCGACCATTTCGAGCTGCGCGCGCAGGTCATGCGCCTGGGCTCGCGCGTGGCGTCTACCCGCATGGAGTTCCTGGGCGCCGACGGCAAGCTGCTGTCCACCGGGGTGGCGGCTTACATCGTTTCCTGAGCGGGAGTCATCAAAGCCATGAGCGATGCCGTCCATATCGAAAAGCTGGAGCAGGTCACCGTGGTGACGCTGGACCGCGCGGATGTGCGCAACGCGGTCGACGCGCCCACGGCGCGCGCGCTGTACGAGGCCTTTGTCGAATTCGACGGCGATACCGGCGCGCGGGTCGCGGTGCTCCACGGCGCGCACGGTCACTTCTGCGCCGGCTGGGATCTGCAGGCTGGGGCGCAAATGCTGCGCGACCCATTGTCTGGTGAGCCCGAGGCGCTATCGAATCTGCAGTTCGCGGCGGACGATGCGGCGCCCCAGGGGCCGATGGGCCCGACCCGTCTGCTGCTCTCCAAGCCGGTGATCGCCGCCGTTAGCGGTGCGGCCGTGGCCGGTGGCATGGAGCTGGCACTGTGGTGCGACCTGCGCGTGATGGAAGAAGACGCCTACTTCGGCGTGTACTGCCGCCGCTTCGGTGTGCCGCTGATCGACGGCGGCACCGTGCGCCTGCCGCGCCTGATCGGCATGGGCCATGCGATGGACCTGATCCTTACCGGGCGCAAGGTGGAGGCGGCAGAAGCATTGCAGATCGGGCTGTGCAACCGTGTCGTGCCCAAGGGTGAGGCGAGGCAGGCCGCGCTGGCGCTGGCGCACGAGCTGGCAAAGTTTCCCCAGGCCACGATGCGGGCCGACCGCCTGAGCGCCTACGCGCAGTGGGATTTACCGTTGCCCCAGGCGCTTCACCAGGAGTGGGAGCGCGGCAAACATTGCATCGGCGAGGGCTTGCAGGGCGCGGCGGGCTTTGCCGCGGGCCAGGGCCGGCACGGGAAGTTTTAGGAAAAAATGCCTGTAACCCTTGTAGGCCAATGATGGTTAGCTATCAAATCGAAAGTTCAGGCGGAATCACGTGGCGGCCGGCGGCAGCGGGCGCGGGTGCCCCAGGTCATCGATCGCGACATAGGTCACCGAAGCTTCCGTGACCTTGAGGTAGCGGCCCTGGGTGCGGATGCGCTCGGCATAGACCTCGACATTCACGGTGATCGAGGTGCGGCCCAGGCGCGTGACCTCGGAGAAGAACGACAGCAGGTCGCCCACCCGCACCGGCTGCTTGAAGATGAACTGGTTCACCGCCACCGTGGCCATGCGGCCCTGCGCGTGGCGCGCCGGGATGACGGAGCCGGCCAGGTCCACCTGGGCCATGACCCAGCCCCCAAAAATGTCGCCATTGGCATTGCAGTCCGCCGGCAGCGGAATCACCTTGAGCACCAGCTCCTTGTCGGTCGGCAGAGCGACGTGGGAGGCGCCGGCGGTGCCGGCAAGTGCAGCGGGTTTCGTACTTGAATTCTCGGACATGGGCACAATCTCCTGACGTCAACTCCCCGGATTGTCTCCCATGCGCCGCAGCGGCGAACTCGCCCGTCCCACCTTTGCCAGCGCCGCACCCAGCGCGGCCCCAGTCGCCCCACGCACCGACTGGCAAACGCTGAGCCGCCTGTTCCCGTACCTGTGGCATTACAAGTGGCGCGCCATTGCCGCGCTGGTCTTCATGGTCGGCGCCAAGACGGCCAACGTCGGCGTGCCGTTGCTGCTCAAGCGTCTGGTGGATGCGATGGACCTCAAGCCCGGCGCGGTGCAGGCCGTGCTGGTGGTGCCGCTGGCGCTGTTGATCGCGTACGGCCTGCTGCGCCTGTCCACCTCGCTGTTCACCGAGTTGCGCGAGCTCGTGTTCGCGAAGGCCACCGAAGGCGCGGCGCGCACCATCTCGCTCGAAGTGTTCCGCCATCTGCACTCCCTGAGCCTGCGCTTTCACCTGGAGCGCCAGACGGGCGGCATGTCGCGCGACATCGAGCGCGGCTCGCGCGGCGTGCATTCGCTGATCTCGTACACGCTGTACAGCATCATCCCGACGGTGATCGAGGTCTCCATGGTCCTGACCGTACTGGCCGTCAAGTTCGACATCTGGTTCGTCTGGATCACCGCCATTGCGCTGGTGCTTTATGTGAGCTTCACCGTTACCGTGACCGAGTGGCGCACGCAGTTCCGCCGCGAGATGAACGAGCTCGACTCGCGTGCGAACAGCCGTGCCATCGACTCGCTGCTGAATTACGAAACCGTCAAGTACTTCAACAACGAGGACTTCGAGGCGCGGCGCTACGACGAGAACCTCAAACGCTACCGCCTGGCCGCGCTCAAGAGCCAGCGCACGCTGAGCCTGCTCAATGCGGGCCAGCAAACCATCATCGCGGTCGGCTTGGTGGTCATGCTCTGGCGCGCCACCGTGGGCGTGGTGGACGGGCGCATGACGCTGGGCGACCTGGTCATGGTCAACGCCTACATGATCCAGCTCTACATCCCTCTGGGTTTTCTTGGGGTTCTGTACCGCGAGATCAAGCAGAGCCTGACCGACCTGGACCGCATGTTCCGTCTCATGGAGAAGGAGCGCGAGATCGCCGATGTGCCGGGCGCGCAGCCGATCCGCATCGACGCCACTCCCGAGTTGCGGTTTGACGACGTGAGCTTTTCGTACGAGGCCGCGCGCCCCATCCTGCACCACATCAGCTTTGTGATTCCGCCCGGCAAGACGGTGGCGGTGGTCGGCCCCTCGGGCGCCGGCAAGTCCACGCTGTCGCGCCTGCTGTACCGCTTCTACGACGTGGGAACACCCGGCGGCCCCGCAGGGGCCGGGGGCCGCATCACCATCGCGGGGCAGGACATCCGCCAGGTCACGCAGGCCAGCGTGCGCCAGGCCATCGGCATCGTGCCGCAGGACACCGTGCTGTTCAACGACACCATCGAATACAACATCGCCTACGGCAA
>SCRR01000293.1 GCA_004322085.1 Burkholderiaceae bacterium | reverse complement strand
CGGCGTGACGCCCAGTTCCTTGCGGTGTTTGTCCAGCATGTCTTCCACCAGCTTGGAAGGGATCGCATCGCGCTTGCCGGCCTGGTAGTCGTACCAGCCGGCGCCGGTCTTTTGCCCGAACCGGCCCAGCTCGCACAGCAGGTCGGCCGTCTTGCTGTATTTCATGTCCGGCTTTTCGACGTAGCGGCGCTTGCGGATGGCCCAGCCGATGTCGTTGCCGGCCAGATCGCCCATGCGGAACGGCCCCATCGCAAAGCCGAACTTCTCGATGGCCTTGTCCACCTGGGTGGGGGTGCAGCCCTCGTCCAGCAAAAAGCCGCCCTGGCGGCCGTATTGCTCGATCATGCGGTTGCCGATGAAGCCGTCGCACACACCCGACACTACGGCGGTTTTTTTGATCTTCTTGCCCAGCGCCATCACGGTGGCCAACACGTCCTTGCCGGTCTTGGCGCCACGCACGACCTCGAGCAGCTTCATGACGTTGGCCGGGCTGAAGAAGTGCGTGCCGATCACGTCCTGCGGACGCTTGGTGAAACCGGCAATCTTGTTGACATCGAGCGTGGAGGTGTTGGAGGCCAGAATCGCACCCGGCTTCATGACCTGGTCCAGCGCCTCGAACACTTTTTGCTTGACGCCCATTTCCTCGAACACGGCCTCGATCACCATGTCGGCGTCTTTCAGGTCGTTGTAGTCGAGCGTGGTGCTCAGCAGCGCCATGCGCTGCTCGTACTTGTCCTGCTTGAGCTTGCCACGCTTGACCTGGGACTCGTAGTTCTTGCGGATGGTGGCCAGGCCGCGGTCCAGCGCGTCCTGCTTCATTTCGAGAATCTTCACCGGGATGCCGGCGTTGAGGAAATTCATCGAGATGCCGCCACCCATCGTGCCGGCACCAATCACGGCGATCGACTTGATTGGGCGCTGCGGCGTGTCGGCAGGGACGTCGGGAATTTTGGATGCGGCGCGCTCGGCCATGAAGACATGGCGCAGCGCGCGGCATTCGGGTGTCCACATCAGGTTGATGAAGATCTCGCGTTCCGTGAGCATGCCGGCGTCGAACTTTTGTTTGGTGGCCGCTTCGATTGCATCGACACACTTGCCGGGCGCCGGAAAGTTCTTCGCCATGCCCTTGACCATGTTGCGGGCAAACTGGAAGTAGGCATCGCCCAGCGGGTGCTTGCACGGCAGGTTGCGCACCAGTGGCAGCGGGCGCGCCGCGGCAATGGAACGGGCGTAGGCCAAGGCTTCCTCGGGCAGCGATTCAGCCGATGCAGCCATCTTGTCGAACAGCTTCTGACCAGGTAGCGACGCCAGCAGCTCGCTCTTGACCGGCTCGCCGCTCACGATCATGTTGAGGGCTGTTTCCACGCCGAGCACGCGCGGCAGGCGCTGCGTGCCACCAGCGCCTGGAATCAGACCCAACTTGACCTCGGGCAACGCCACGTTGCAACCGGGCGCGGCAACGCGGTAGTGGCAGCCCAGCGCCAACTCCAACCCACCGCCCATGGCCACCGAATGGACGGCAGCCACCACCGGTTTGGACGAGTTCTCGACGGCCAGGATCACGCTCAGCAGATTGGGCTCCTGCACCGCCTTGGGCGTGCCAAACTCGTTGATGTCGGCGCCACCCGAAAAGGCCCTGCCCGCACCGGTGATGACGACGGCCTTGACCGCTGCATCGGCGTTGGCTTTGGACAGACCGTCGGTGATGCCGACGCGGGTCGCATAACCCAGGCCGTTGACCGGGGGATTGTTCATCGTGATCACGGCCACATCGCCGTGAACTTTGTAGTCTGCCGTCATGCTTGTGTCCTTGAAAGAAGAAAAAGAACGAACGTTCGATTCTGATTTTAGGAGCTTTATGCTGCCCTGCAACATGCCGTTGTCCCGACAGGGACAAGCTTACGCCGATCTCACACTTCGAGCCATTCCCTGCGGATGTCGTTGTCGGCCCGCAGCGTGGCAGGCGTGCCCTGAAACACGATGCTGCCGTGTCCCATGACCAGTGCCCGATCGGAAACCGTCATGGCGATCGTGAGCTTCTGCTCGATCAGCAATACGGAGATACCGCGCTCCTTGAGTACCTTGAGGTACTGCCCCACCATCTCAACGATTTTCGGAGCCAGCCCTTCGGTCGGCTCGTCGATGATGATCAGCTCCGGATCGCCCATCAAGGTCCGGCACAGGGTCAGCATCTGCTGCTCACCGCCCGACAGCACGCCGGCTTCGGTGTGCTGGCGCTCCTTCAGGCGTGGAAACATCCGGTACATGTCATCAAACGACCAATGGCTGCCCTTGCCCGCCCCCTTTTGGCCCAACAGCAGGTTCTGGTGCACCGTCAAACCTGGAAAGATATCACGGCTCTCGGGTACATAGCCGATGCCGGAGTGGGCAATCTCGTAGGCCTTTTTGCCGAGCGTTTCCTGGTCCTTCCAGCGCAGCGACCCTTCGCACTGCACCAGTCCCATGATCGCCTTGGCGGTGGTGGAACGTCCTGAGCCATTGCGTCCCAGCAGCGCCACGATTTCACCGGGGTGGACTTCGAATGAGACGCCGTGCAGCACATGGCTCTTGCCATAGAACGCGTGCAGGTCTTGTACTTTCAGCATGTCAATGCCCCTCACCCTGCTGGCCGGCCACCGACGAGCCAAGATAGGCTTCCTGCACGCGCCGGTTCGCGCGCACCGCTTCCGGCTCGTCAAACGCCAGGACCTCGCCATACACCACCACCGCGATCCTGTCGGCCAGGCCAAATACCACGCCCATGTCGTGTTCCACGGTCAGCAGGGTCTTGCCCACGGTGACTTCCTTGATCAGGTCGATGAAGCGCGCAGTTTCCGATTTGCTCATGCCCGCCGTCGGTTCGTCCAGCAGGATCACATTGGCACCACCAGCAATCGTGACGCCGATCTCCAGCGCGCGCTGCTCGGCATACGTCAAGTTGACGGCCAGCACGTCGCGTTTGCGGTCTAGCCGGATCATTTTCATCAGCGCGTCGGCCCGCGCGTTCGCGTCGTCAAGATTCTTCAGGAACTTCAGGAAGCTGTATTTGTAACCCAGACTCCAAAGCACCCCGCAGCGCAGGTTCTCAAAGACGCTGAGCTTGGGAAAGATGTTGGTGATCTGAAAGCTGCGCGACAGGCCCAGGCGGTTGATCTCGAACGCCCGCTTGCCGTTGATACGGTGGCCATTCAGCAGCACGTCGCCACTGGTGGGCGCGAAGCGCCCGCTGATCAGGTTGAACAGCGTTGATTTGCCCGCACCATTGGGCCCGATGATGGCGACACGCTCGCCGGGCTTGACGGCCAGGTTCACGCCTCGAATGATTTCAGTCTTGCCAAAACTCTTGCGCAGGTCCCTGAGTTCGAGCGCATAACCGGCGCCCGTGTTGGCAGCAGGCGCCGCG
>SCRR01000292.1 GCA_004322085.1 Burkholderiaceae bacterium | reverse complement strand
ATCGAAGAGGCCGCCCAGTTCAACGACCGTGCCACCGGCCTGTTTTTCATGCGCGTGCAGTTTCACTGCGAACGGCTCGTGCATGCCGATTTATGCACGCAATGGCGGACGTTTGCGGAGCCGTTCAAGATGCAGTGGCACCTGCACGCCACGGCGCAACCGGTGCGCACGGTCATGCTGGTCAGCAAGGAGGGCCACTGCCTCAACGACCTGCTGTTCCGCTGGAAATCGGGTCTGCTGCCGCTGGACATCCGCGCCGTCGTATCGAACCACCGCGACTTCTACCAACTGGCGGCCAGCTACAACGTGCCGTTCCACCATATCCCGGTCACGCCGGCAACCAAGGCGCAGGCCGAAGCGCGCGCCTACGAGATCATCGAGTCCGAAGGCGCCGAACTGGTGGTGCTGGCGCGCTACATGCAAATCCTGTCGGACGAGCTGTGCGCCAAACTGGCGGGCCGCGCCATCAACATCCATCACTCGTTCCTGCCCAGCTTCAAGGGCGCCAAGCCCTACTACCAAGCGCACGCCCGCGGCGTCAAGCTGATCGGCGCGACGGCCCACTACGTGACGGCCGCGCTCGATGAAGGCCCGATCATCGAGCAGGACGTGGCGCGCGCCGACCACAGCAAAACCGTGGAGGACCTGACCGCCATGGGGCGCGACACGGAGAGCCAGGTACTGGCACGCGCCGTGAAATGGCACAGCGAGCGCCGCGTGCTGCTCAATGGCCACAAGACAGTGATTTTCAAGTAGCGGGCACCCTGGGCTACGGGCGCTGCGTGTACTTGGCGTGGCGCTTTTCCAGAAAGGCACGGATGCCCTCCTGGCCGTCAGGCGTCAGGGCGCCCGTGGCCATGCGCTCGCCGGCCAGCGCGTAGGCCTGATCCTGCGGCAGGTCGATCTGGCGGTAAAAGGTCTGCTTGCCCCAGGCCTTGGACAGTGCGCTGCCGCGCGTGGCCCGGCGGATCAGGTCCAGCGTGCTTGCTTCGAGCTGGTCGGCAGGAACCGCTTTGTTGATGAGGCCCCAGTCGGCCGCGGTGGCGGCATCGATCGCGTCGCCGGTCAGGGCCATTTCCAGCGCGCGCTTGCGCCCGATGTTGCGCGCCACCGCGACCAGTGGCGTATGGCAAAACAGCCCCGCCTTGCCGCCGGGAATGGCAAACGAGGCGGTATCGGCCGCTACGGCGAGGTCGCAACTCACCACCAGCTGGCAGCCACCCGCCGTGGCGAGCGCATGCACGCGCGCCACCACCGGCTGCGGCATCGCCTGCACCGCGTTCATCAGCTCGGTGCAGACAGAGAACAACTCGCGCGTCTGCGCCAGCGTGGCGCCCGCCATGTCGGCGAAATTGTGGCCCGCACTGAACACCGGGCCGTTCGCCGCGAGGATCACGCCCAGGGCCTCGCTACCCGAGACCGCGTGCAGGGCCTGCGTCAGCTCGCGCATGACATCCAGCGCCAGTGCATTGCGCTTGTCCGCGCGATTGAGCGTGACCGTGGTGATCGGGCCGTCGGTCGAGACCAGCAAATGTTCGTAGTTCATCAAAACATTGTGGCAGAACGCCCCGCTTTGGGCGCGGGCGTCAGGC
Organism: Burkholderiaceae bacterium; assembly: GCA_004322085.1. Lineage (GTDB taxonomy): Bacteria > Pseudomonadota > Gammaproteobacteria > Burkholderiales > Burkholderiaceae_C > Rhodoferax_A. Next base: position 2,653 of record SCRR01000292.1, on the reverse strand, counting down.
GCTGACCAGGTCGGCCATTTTCTGGCCCAGGCGGATCGCGCCACCGGGCTGCCACTCAGTATTGAACCGAAGCGGCCCCTTGGGGAACAGCAGCACCACGGTGGAGCCCAGCAGGAAACGGCCCATCTCGTTGCCTTGCGCCAGGCGCACGTCCTGGTCGCGGTAATGCCACTCGCGCACCGCCCCGCCGCGCGGCGGGCTCACGACGCCGTGCCAGACCGTGGCCATGCTGCCGACCACGGTGGCGCCCACCAGCACGAGCACAAGCGGACCCCGCCGGGATTCAAAAACGCAGACGACCCGCTCGTTGCGCGCGAACAGGCCAGGCACGCCGCGCGCGGTCGCGGGATTGACCGAGAACAGCGAGCCCGGCACGTGAATCATGCGCACCAGGCGGCCGTCGCACGGCATGTGAATGCGGTGATAGTCCTTCGGGCTCAGGTACAGCGTGGCGAAATGCCCGTCCTCGAATTGCGCCGCCAGCGCCGCGTCGCCCCCGATGAGTGCCGTGGTGGAGTAGTGATGGCCCTTGGCCTGAAAAATCCGGTCCTGCTCGATCGCGCCAAACTGGCTGATCGTCCCATCCACCGGGCAGATCAGGTCGGCGCTCGCCAAAGGCCTGGCACGGGGCTTCAGCGCGCGCGTGAAAAAATCGTTGAAGCTGGCATAGCTCGCGATATCCGGATTGGCCGCCTCGCTCATGTCAACGCCGTATTTGCCGACAAACCAGCGAATCAGGCCGGTGCTCCAGCGTCCGCCGCGGCTTGAAGCCACGAGACCCGCAAAAGCCGTGAGCGCACGCTTGGGCAACAGGTACTGCGGCAGCACGGAAAGGCGATCAGGCAAGGCAGCTACCGGTAGTGGCGAATGGAAAAACATTCTACCCAGCGTGCGCGCGCCTGGCATTTGGTGGTTGCCGTAAAGTGGGGCCCTTTGTGCCGGGGGCCAGGCGCGCATCGCCGCACTGGAGTCGCCTCGTTGGCATCGATTGTCCGTTCATGAAGAAACCGGAGACCGGCAGCAGCATGCGCGTTCACCATTTGAATGCGGGCACCCTGTGCCCCATCAGCGCCAAACTCGTCAGTGGCCGGGGTGGTCTGTTCGAGCGCGCGCGGCTGGTCTGCCATGTGCTGCTGCTGGAAACAAACGACGGCCTGGTTCTGGTGGACACCGGCCTGGGAGTGGATGACATTGCGCGCCCGGGGCGGCTCGGAAAAAGTTGGCTCAGGAATGCCGCCCCGCGCCTGCTGCTTGCGGAAACGGCGATCGAGCAGGTCAAGGCGCTGGGCTTCTCGGCAACCGACGTGCGCCATATCCTGCTCACGCATCTGGACCGGGATCACGCCGGCGGGATTGCAGATTTTCCGCTCGCGAAAGCCCACATCCACCTGCGCGAGCACCAGGCGGCCATTACCGGTGAGCTGCCAGTGCGCAAGGGCCGCTACCTCTCCAGCCAGTGGCATGCCGGGTCGCAGTGGGTGCTTTATGGCGAGGCGGGGGAAAACTGGTTCGGCTTCAAGGGCGTGCGCGCACTGGACGACCGGAACCCCGACGTGCTCGTCATTCCCCTGCCGGGCCACACCCCGGGGCACTGCGGCATTGCGGTTCGCACACCCGACAAGTGGTTGCTGCATGCCGGCGACAGCTACTTCTTTCATGGCCAAATCCAGACGCCCCCGCTGCCCATGCCTTTGGCACTGCGTGCGTTCCAGCGCAGGACCGACACGGACCACGCAGTCCGGGTGATCAACCAGGAACGGCTGCGCGTCTTGAATGCCCATCACAGCGCCGAGATCAGCATCTTCAGCAGCCATGATCCGCAAGAATACGACGGCTGTTGTGGGCGAGTCGGGGCCGGGAAATTGCCGGTGTGACGAACGCAAGCGCCTCCACCGATCCAGAATTGCTACGCAAAGTAGAGCATAAAGTGTATATCACGTAATGTTTACAGGCTCATTTGGCTTTAAATACCACGACCTGACCATTTGCCACCGGCGCCGGCCGTCAGGCCCTGCAGGAATCGTTATCCATGGAGAGCGCGCACCAGGTCGGGCAGGTGCGACAGCCCGAACAGCAGCAAGCCGATCAGGCCGCCCACCAGCGTGCCGTTGATGCGGATGTGCTGCAGGTCCCGGCCGATGTTCAGCTCCACCAGTTGCGACATCTCCTGCGCGTCCCAGCGCTGCACCGTGTCGCGGATGTGCTGGGCCACGAACTGCGACACCTCGGGCGCCAGCGTCTGTACCCAGTCTTCGAGCCGCTGGCTCAAAGAGGCCCGCAGCGACGCGTCGTGCGCCAGCGACTGGCCCAGCCAGCGCCCCATGGCCGCCACGTTGCGCGCCACCCCTGATTTTTCATTGGCCAGATCGCGTTGCAGCGCAGCGCGCATGCCCTGCCACAGTTCCTGCACATAGTGGCCGAGCGCGGCGTCGTGCTGCAGGTAGTGGCGAATTTCCTCGCCCTTGCGCGCAAAGTCCGGATCGTTGCGCAGCTTGTCGATCAACTGACGGACTGCGTCATCGAACTTCTCGCGCAACTGGTGCCGCGGGTTGCGCGCCACGTCGGCCAGCAGGCTCTCTAACGCATGGGTGATCAGGCCCGCCCCCTGCTCGCCCAGCCAGTCGGTGGGCAGCACCTTTTCCTTGAGCGGGTG
>SCRR01000291.1 GCA_004322085.1 Burkholderiaceae bacterium | reverse complement strand
AGCAGCAGCGGCACCAAGGCGATGGGGATGCCGTCCTGCTGGGCGCGCAGGACCAGAAACGCCTCGCTGAATCTGGCCAGGGTGAAGACTGCGCCAAGACCCACCACCCACCAATAGGCGCGCGGGAGACGCCCGATATTGGCGCGGCTGATGGGGTTGCTTCGCCGCTCCCGGCGCTTGTGTGGCCGCTCCTTCAGGCCAAAAACCAAAAGGGCAACAGCAAGCCAGCCCGGGACAGTAGCGACCCAGAAGACGGCCCGAAAATCATCGGCCCACCACAGCATCAAACCGACACCGACCAGCGGGCCGACGAAGGCGCCAACGCTGTCCAGGGCTTGACGCAGGCCGAAGGCAGCGCCAAGAAGGTGTTGGGGTGTGATGTCGGCCACCAGCGCGTCGCGCGGAGCACCGCGAATGCCTTTGCCAAAACGGTCCAGCAAGCGGGCCGTCGCAACCACGCCGAGGCCGTTGCTCAACGCGAAAAGCGGTTTGCTGAGCGCCCCCAGGGCGTAACCCAGAACGGCCAGACCCTTGCGTTTGCCCAGGTAGTCGCTCATGGCCCCCGAAAAGACCTTGACGATGAGAGCCATGGATTCCGCCAGCCCTTCGAGAAGCCCGACGGCGGCAACGCTGATGCCCAGGGTCGTGACCATGAACATGGGCAGCAGACTGTGAATCATCTCGGACGAGACGTCCATCAGCAGGCTGACGAAGCCGAGCGTCCAGACCCCTCTGGGAATTTGCCCGGCGGCGGCGTTAGAAATCCTGGCCATGAGCGGTTATCCGCGGGGTGAGCCGCGACTAGCTTGCATGCGCATCGGGACATTGGTGGATTTCAATGGTTGCATGAACAATTTCTTCATGCTGCGACAGCCAGCCGCGCACCGCTTCAGGGGTCAATTCACTGTCATGTGTCACAAGACTGATGGCACACGAATAGCACGACTTGCCGACACGCCAGACGTGCAGATCGGCGATGCATGTTTCACCCACCTTTCCATCCACTGCGATGGCTTGCCGGATTTCATCGACCACGGGGTCGTCCATTTCGCGGTCGAGCAGCACCTTGCCGGTATCCGCAATAAGGCGGCGGGCCCACAGTGCCACAACGATCGCGCCCACGATGCCTGTCACGGGGTCCAGCCAGGCCCAGCCATAGCGCCAGCCGCCCGCCAGCGCCACAATGGCGAGCACCGAGGTCGCGGCGTCAGCCATGACGTGGACATATGCGGATCGGAGGTTCAGGTCGTGGTGATGACCGTGGTGCTCGTGACGATGGTGACCGTCGTCGTGATGATGAGCCGTGCCGAGGATGAGAGCGGACGCGATGTTCACCATCAGGCCGAGTACGGCAATGACAATGGCCTCCTGGTAGTGAATCGGCACGGGCGACACCAGACGCTCGATCGAGCCCGCCACCATGAGCACCACGACCACCAGCAGGAAGATGGCGCTCGCGAAGCCAGCCAGCACCTCGATCTTCCAGGTCCCGAAAGCGAATCGGCGGTCACCCGCGTAGCGCCGGGCCGCCGCGTAGGCGAAAGCGCTCAGGCCGATCGCGACGGCATGCGAGCTCATGTGGAAACCGTCGGCGAGCAGCGCCATGGAGTTGTATCCCCAGCCGGCTGCAATCTCGAGCACCATCATGACGGCCGTTATCCACATCACGGCGCGCGTGCCGCGCTCGCCCGCGACGTTGCCCTGGTCGAACTGGTGTGTGTGGCTCCAGGCAGTCAGGTTGTGGGTATGCATGGCTTGTCCTTCAGCAAACAGTGGCGGCAGCGGGCATCAAGGTCTGTACGGTCATTCGATGCTCATTGTCCCATCGCCGAGCGCTCGTGCCGGGACCGGTGCCCGCTACGAATCACCCGACAGGACGGCCGCCGAGATGAAGACGGCAACGAGCATGACGACGATCGATGCAATGAACCAATGCATGGTTCTGGCGTATTCGGTTTCGTCATCGTCCGCGACGCGAAGTGCCCTGAAGAGGGCGTAAATCTCCATGGCGATGGGGATGCAGAGCGCAACGGTGGCCATGACGGCGCGGGGCGTCCAGTCGCCGGGCGCTTCAAATGCCCAGAACCTCAGGAAGGCCAGCGAGAAGCCGATGAAGACGGTAATCGCCGTGACGATGCCCTGGCGGTAGCCCGCGGGGAGCGGGCGATGCGACCCGGGCCCTGCGGCGTCGTTCGTGGGCAGTGATTGCTTCTGGCTCGTCGGGTCGTCCATCACTGTGTCCCATCGTGGTGTGCCTGCATCATTCTCCCATCACCAGGCCTTCGCGGCGCGGGTCGGCGCCGCCCAGCCATCCGGGCCGGCCATGCACCCGGGCGCGCATGATGGCCTGCAATCCGCTGGTCAACGCATGTTCCTGCACCTGGTGGCCGCGCGCGCGCAGTGCCAGCACGGTGGCGTCGGGAAAGCGGCCTTCCTCCAGCAGCAGTGGGCCACCGAGCGTACCGAAATTGGGCAGGTCGATGGCTTGTTGCGGGGTCAGGTGCCAGTCGAGCACGCCATACAGCGTCTTGGCAACAAAGTGAATGATCAGCGCGCCGCCCGGACTGCCGACGCTCATCACGAGTTGTCCCGTGGCACGGTCGAACACCAGCGTGGGCGCCATCGACGAGCGTGGCCGCTTGCCCGGCTGCACGCGGTTCGCGACCGGGCGGCCCTGCGCGTCGGTTGGTGTGAAACTGAAGTCGGTGAGCTCGTTGTTGAGCAGGAAGCCCCCACTCAGCGCCGCGTTGGGGGTCACCATCTGGCGCGCACCGAACGCGTCCTCGATCGTCGTCGTCATGGCCAGCGCGTTGCCATATGCATCGACGATGCTGATGTGCGAGGTGCCGTGCTCGGGCTGCAGCGGCATGGGCGCGTAGCTCGTCTGCACGGCGCCGGGCACGCCGGCGTGGACGGTCTTCATGGCCGGCGCACCGAGGCGCTGGTCGATCAGGTGCGCGCGCTGCGCCAGATAGCCGGGCACCAGCAGGCTGGTCCAGCTGCCTGCCGGCGGGCGCACGAAATCCGGATCGCCCACGTAGCGCGCGCGATCGGCAAAGGCCAGCCGCGACGCCTCGGTATACAGGTGCAGCCACTGCGCCGAAGGCAGGCCATGCTGCAGCGTCAGGCTGGCGGCGTTGGTGTGATTCAGGATGCCCAGGATCTGGTCGATGGCGATGGCGCCCGAACTCGGCGGCGGAAAACCGCAGATGCGGTAGTCCCGTGCGCCAACCCGGTAGTCGCTGCAGATGGGCGCGCGCACTTCAGCCTGGTAGCCGGCCAGGTCGGCCAGCGTGAGCTGCCCCGGGTTGGTCGGGTGCTGGCGCACCTTGTCGACGATGGCTTGCGCCACTGCGCCCTCCAACAGCCCGCGCGAGCCGTTGGCCGCTATTTTTTTCAGGACTTCGGCCAGCGCGGGGTTGCGCAGCAGATAGCCGACCGCGCGCGGGCTGCCATCCGCGTTGTAGAAGTAGGCGGCGGCGACCGGGTCGCGCCGCAGGTACTTGTCGTCCCGCAGCAGGCCGTTGAGCCGGGGGCTGACCTCGAAGCCGCCCTCGGCCAGCCGGATGGCCGGCTCGAACAGGCTGGCCCACGGCAGCCGGCCGTGCTGGCGCTGCGCCAGTTCGAGCATGCGCACGGTGCCCGGCACGCCGACGGC
>SCRR01000290.1 GCA_004322085.1 Burkholderiaceae bacterium | reverse complement strand
TGCTGGACGCGCTGGTCTCGCCCTCGCACGACCTCTCGCTGGCGCAGGCGCTCAAGTCGCCGCTGTTCGGCGTGAGCGATGCCGAGCTGGTGCAGATCGCGCTGCTTCAGCGGCAGAGCCGCGCCGCAACGCCCGGTGCGAGCGGCGTATCGCAGGGCAGTAGCTGGTTCGAGCTGCTACAAGGAACGGAGCTGAAAGCGCCCAATGGGAAAGGGCTTTCGGTCGTTTTGATGCAATGGAAGGTTTGGCTGGACAGCCTGCCGCCGCACGACGCGCTGGACCGCATCTATGCCGACGGCGACGTGCTCGCGCGCTTTTGCGCCGCCACGCCCGCCGCCTTGCAGGGCAGCGTGCTGGCCAACCTGCGCGCCGTGCTGGTGGCCGCGCTCGACTTGGGCGGCGGCGCGCGCTACGCCACGCCGTATGCGCTGGTGCGCGCGCTCAAGGCCGGCGGCGTGAAGGCGCCCGCCATGGCTGATGCGTACGCTGTGCGCCTGCTCACCGTGCACGGCGCCAAGGGACTGGAAGCGCCGCTGGTGCTGCTGCTCGATACCGACGCCGCCGAGCCCGTCGCGCAGACCATGGGCGTGCTGCTCGACTGGCCGGGCGAGGCACCGGCGCCGCGCAGCTTCATGTTCCTGGCGAGCGAAACCAATCCACCGCCAAGCGCCGTCGCGGCGCTGCAGACCGAGAAAACGGCGCGCGCGCGCGAAGAACTGAACGGCCTGTACGTGGCGATGACGCGCGCCCGGCAGCGGCTGGTGCTGTCGTCGCTGGAACCCCGGTATGCGAATGGCGGCAGCTGGTGGCAGCGGCTGCAAGCACTGGCCACGCCCGTGGAAGAGCCCATTGGTGCGTCGGCGGAGGCGTTCGAGGCACCGGTCGTGGCGCCATTTTTGTTACCAATTCTGCCTCCAGCCCTTATGGGGTATACACAGTCAGCTATTAAAAGAGAAGAAGTTGGTCATTCAACACCGGCCCCTTCGCTCGAATCGCTGATCGGCCAGGCCATGCACCGCCTGCTCGAATGGGCGCCGCTCGGTGCCACCGAAATCAGCAGCACGCAGCAGCAAGCGATCGCGCGCGAATTCGCTTTGGACGCCGCGCAGGCGCAGCACGCGGCGCAGATGGCGCGGCGCATCCTCACCGGCGAGGGCGCCTGGGCCTGGAGTGTGGATACCGTCGCCTGGCACGGCAACGAGGTGGCCTTGAGCCACCAGGGCGCGAGCTTGCGCTTGGACCGGCTGGTGCGCCGCAAGGACGTGCCCGAGTGGTGGGTGCTGGACTACAAGTCGGCGGCCGAGCCGCAGCGCCAGGCCGAACTGGTGGCGCAACTGCAAACCTACCGCGCCGCCGTGCAGGCCATCTACCCGTTGGAGACAGTCAAAGCCGCGTTCCTGACCGCACAAGGCACGGTTACAAGGCTGGATGAATGATGAAAAAAGCAGTGGTGGTGGGCGGCGGCCCGGCCGGTTTGATGGCCGCCGAAGTGTTGTCCGGTGCGGGTGTCGAAGTGCGCCTGTATGACGCGATGGCGTCCGTGGGGCGCAAGTTCTTGCTGGCAGGCAAGGGCGGTTTGAACCTGACGTATTCGGAGCCGCCCGCGCTGTTTGCAACGCGCTATGGCCAGCGCCAGCCGCAGATCGAGCCGCTGCTGGCAGGGTTCGGCGCCGCCGAGCTGCGTGGTTGGGCCGAGTCGCTGGGCGTGCAAACTTTTGTCGGCAGCTCGGGCCGCGTCTTTCCGAGCGACCTGAAGGCCGCGCCGCTGCTGCGCGCCTGGCTGCACCGGCTGCGCGGTGCCGGCGTGCAGTTCCATATGCGGCATCGCTGGACCGGCTGGAGCGAGCCCGGCGCAGCGGGCGATCCCCTTGCGCTGACCTTCACCACACCGCTGGACGCGAGCCTGGTGCGCGTGCAGGCCGACGCCGTCGTGCTCGCGCTGGGTGGCGCCAGCTGGGCGCGCCTGGGTTCCGACGGCAAGTGGGCCAACTTGCTGGCTGCGCGCGGCATCCCCATCGCGCCCTTGCGGCCCGCCAATTGCGGCTTCGATGTGGCAACCCTGGATCGCGCCGGTTGGACCGAGCATTTCAAAAGCCGCTTCGCGGGCCAGCCGTTCAAAACGGTGGCAATTAACTTTACCGACTCGCAGGGCCGTAGCTTTCATCGCAAGGGCGAATTTGTCGCCACCGCCACGGGCGTGGAAGGCAGCCTGGTCTATGCGGCATCCAGCCTGCTGCGCGACGAGATTGCCGCGCAAGGCAGCGCCACCTTGCACCTGGATTTGCTGCCCGACAAATCGCCCGAGCGCGTGCTGGCCGAGGTCGCGCACCCGCGCGGCTCGCGCACGCTCTCCAGCCACCTCAAGAGCCGCCTCGGCCTGGACGGCATCAAAGCGGGCATCCTGCACGAACTGCTCGCCAAGGAAGATATGGTGCGCCCCGAAAAACTCGCCGCCACCATCAAGTCCCTGCCGATCCGCCTCGTCGCGCCGCGGCCGATCGACGAGGCCATCAGCAGTGCGGGCGGCGTGCCGTTCGAGGCGCTCGACGAGCATCTGATGTTGACGCAGTTGCCCGGTGTGTTCTGCGCCGGCGAAATGCTCGATTGGGAGGCGCCGACCGGTGGCTATCTGCTAACGGCCTGCCTGGCGAGCGGGCGGTGCGCGGGGGAGGGGGCGTTGCGCTGGGGTGGGGCTGCAAAAAGGTGAATTACCATGTAACGATAATCGGCAGGAATGGCGATGCCGCTTGTGGGCGGTTTGGCGGATGCAGGAGCTTGTCATGCGGGATGATTATTGGCTTCTATGGGGGAATTTCAGGTTAGACAATTTGTTGTGTCGAGAGATTTTTCCAGCTAAAACGCTGCGTTACGCTTTCATCAGGCGGCCGGTCCTTGCAGGATGGCTGTCGTCTGTTTTAGTTAGGCCCCCCAGAGCCACTGCGCGGATACAGCCCGCGTGAGATCATGCGAATCAGCGCACGGAAGAGGCGCAATCGGGAGATACTTTTGTACGTTTGGCCAATTCACTTTCCACCGTCTTGTCCGCCTGTCGGTGCCGTCAACCTTGCTGGCACGGTCTTTCGGTTTATAAACGGCACACTACCAGCTGATCGAGATTTCATCTCCCACTATGAGCGAAATCCCGCAGCGAACTGGGGAACTCGCGCCTGTCAAGCGCGTGGCATATCGGTCGTTCGCACTTGGGCGGACTGCGGCCAGATGCGAAAAGGCATTCCGGCCCTTCGAAAAAAACGGATAGCCATTGCCGAAATCTCAACTCAAGTTGGCGTCGTCGCGCCAACGCCCTCCGGGTCGTGTAACGGCCATTGCACTTGGTGGCGCGAACCAACGCCCAGCGACGTTCGTCCGCTCTTCGCAAAGTTTGATGAACCTTTAAAGGCGCCAAATGAGTGACCTTCCTTCAGGCACATTCCTTGGTGACCTGTCCATGGGTCATGTAGTTGAGTACTACGACTTCCCGCGTTTGTTCACCTGCCGAAGCATCACAGGGCAGAGCTACATCGCCATTTCCACGTTTGACGACGAGACCGAGTCGCACTGGATATACCTGCCCGTCTCATCGCTACGGCTAGAGAGCCTACTCAGCGGAAGCCTGCCCCTTCGTCGGGCACTGAAACAGCCCGAAGGAGGTTACCTGATTCGCATCGTCTCGCGTTACAAGGATCAGGCGCATACCGCGTCGTACGTATTGCCGGAGCAGATACCAGACGAGGATTTCCCGTCTTCCGACTACTCGATTGTGGTCTCCGATCAAGCGTCGGAGCCGGATGTATCACTGACTGCTCAGCAGGTTGCTACAGCCACTCGGCGGGAGACCTTCAACTACCGGATCTTCCCAGACCAACCAAGCTCGCACGAGATCCCTGCCAGAAAGCTCGGTGGAATCCTCACCTCTACGCAAGAGCTTGTAGATGCACTGGGCCAAGCCGCACTGGGAGAGCCTACGGTGCGTGGCCCGATCGCAGCAGACCTTCTACATCAGACCCGTGTGAATGTCTCGCACTCGTTTTGGGGCTCATTTGGTGTGCAGTTCAGATCGACACAGCTCAGCGATTTACTAGACGAATCTGTACTCGCCGCTGCCCTTCGACAACTCACCTATTTGCTGGAAGCAGAGGACTCTGAGGACTTGCTCAGCAACAAGCTGCACGCGCTCAAGGGCCGGGTAGCATCGAAGTACCGCCGCTTGCTCAAGGAATTATCCGACGTCGACTCGGGAATCACCCTGGACTGGGGAAGTGTCAGCGCTACTGGAGGTGGCCAGTTCCTTCTGACCGCCGCGCAGGTCAAGAGGGCTTACGCCATCGTAGACCGCATCGATGTTGCCATGTCAGAAGAGATTACGGTCAGCGGCAAGTTGATAGGCTTCAACTCACGGACACAGCGGTACGAGATATTGTCGAGTGACGACGGTAGAGCATATGCTGGCAAAGTTTCGGATGAAGCAAAAATTGAAGTTCTGAATCCCGCCATTGGACAGTTCTATGAGGCGGACTTAAAAATGCTTGTAGAGACTCAGTCCTCATCCGGAGATGAACTAGTTCGCTGGGTGCTCGTTCGACTTGGGGCAACTCCTGCGGCGAGGGGTACCTAACTCTTCAAGTGGACACGCAGGGGCATTCAGCTTATCTCAAACTACAAGGGCTTCCCCGCCTTTGCCAAACAGAAATTCTCTGTGATTGAATCGCGCCAGCGATTGACCACGGAATCTGATTTTTCTCTTACCCCATCACGGTGCTTCTGTCGGTCGTTGCCCATCGAGTCAAAGGCATGTGGTCGGCGAAACTACAAGCTACAAGCGGTCAGCGCTCGCGCGCTTCGTCGACGACGGGCAATTGCCCGTGGACAACAACTGGATCGAGAACCAGGTCAGCGGCCCGTGAAGTGAAGCGCGTCAGTAATGCCCTTAGCGTTCAACAGGGTCTTGAGCTCTCCACTGGTGTTCACCTGCTTGAAATAACTGCTCAGCGCCTCCGCCAGCTTCGGGTTGGCCTTGTTGACGGGCCACACCACCTTGTACTCCTGTGTCAAGACAGGGTACTTGCTGTC
>SCRR01000289.1 GCA_004322085.1 Burkholderiaceae bacterium | reverse complement strand
GGGTCGGTGTAGGCCACGCTGGGGATCACGCGCGCGTTGAAGGCCACACTGGCGAGTTCCTTGTTGCCTTGCAGCTCGCCCGCGATGACTTCGGCTGCCACATGCGCTTCGTGCACCGCCTTGTGAGCGAGCATCGGCTGGCCGATGATGTCGCCGATGGCGAAGATATGCGGCACATTGGTGCGCATCTGGATGTCTACGGGGATGAAACCGCGATCGGTCACGGCCACGCCGGCCTTCTCGGCCGCGATCTTCTTGCCATTGGGCGAGCGGCCCACCGCCTGCAGCACCAGGTCGTAGGTTTGCGGCGCCGGTGCGCTGCCGCCCTCTTGCGCCGCGGCGAACGTCACCTCGATGCCGTCCGCCGTTGCCTTGCCAGCCACGGTCTTGGTCCGCAGCATGATGTTGTCAAAGCGCGGTGCGTTCATCTTCTGCCAGACCTTGACCAGGTCGCGGTCGGCGCCCAGCATCAGGCCGTCGAGCATTTCGACCACGTCCAGGCGCGCACCCAGCGTGCTGTACACCGTGCCCATCTCCAGACCGATGATGCCGCCGCCCAGGACCAGCATGCGCTTCGGAACACTCTGGAGGTTCAGCGCGCCCGTCGAGTCGACGACACGCGGGTCTTGCGGCATGAAAGGCAGGCGCACCGCTTGCGAGCCCGCCGCGATGATGCAGTTCTTGAAGGCAATGGTCTGCTTCTTGTCGGTCTTCTCCTGGGCGTCCCCCGCGGTCTCTTCGACCTGCACGTGATTGGCGCCCACAAAAGTGCCGTAGCCGCGCACCGTGGTCACCTTGCGCATCTTGGCCATGGCGGCCAGCCCGCCAGTGAGCTTGCCGACGACCTTGTCCTTGTGGCCACGCAACTTGTCCACGTTGAGTTGGGGCTTGCCGAAGCTCACGCCCAGCGCCTCGAAGTGGCTCACCTCATCCATCACGGACGCCACATGCAACAAAGCCTTGGATGGAATGCAACCCACGTTGAGACACACGCCGCCCAGCGCGGCGTAACGCTCGACCAGCACCACCTTGAGGCCCAGATCGGCGGCGCGGAACGCGGCTGAATACCCGCCGGGGCCGGCACCGAGCACCAGTACATCGCAGTCCAGATCGGCCGTGCCGGAGAAGCTGGCAGCGGCCGGTGCCGGAGTTGCTCTGTTTTGTGTAGTAGTAGATGAAGGTTGAGTCTGGGCTGCGGCCGGTTTCGATGTGACATCTGGAGGCGGGGCCGAGGTCGGAGTTGCTGTGTTGGCGCCCTGCGCTTCGAGCATCAACACCACCGAGCCCTCCTTGACCTTGTCACCCAGCTTGACCTTGAGCTCTTTCACCACGCCGCCGTGCGACGAGGGTATCTCCATGGAGGCCTTGTCGCTCTCCACGGTGATGAGGCTTTGCTCGGGCTCGATGGTGTCGCCGGGCTTGACCAGCAGTTCAATCACCGCGACTTCCGCGAAATCGCCAATGTCGGGAACCTTGATTTCTAGGAGTGCCATGTTTGTCTCTCTTGTCTTACTGCTTTAATTTGATCGTGTAAACGTCCACCGGGCCGGCCGAATTCTTGTCGAACTCGCAACCCGCGTGCGCGCCAACGATGGCCAGTTCGCGGGCGCTTTTGGCCTTGTCCCAGCTGGCGTACATGGCACCGAGCGCAAAGCTGCGCCCCGAGCCTATGCCCCAGAATTCATTGAACTCGAACACTTCGCGGTAACTGTACAGGCCATAAATGCCGCTCGCATTGGCAATCACCACGCTGAACTGGCTGGACTCGTAGGGGTCGTTGTCGTCTTCCTTGGTCTGCAGGAAAAAGCTTTCCTTGAGCAGCGGATGCAGCCTGGTGAAGGTGTCGAACACCTCGTCCTTGCTGCCGAGCTTGAGCTGGTCCTGCGGCAGGGCCGTCATGGCCTTGCGCAGCACCGGAAAGTGCGCTGCCGTGCCCGCAATCCCCACATAATTGAGTCCGGCCAGCGTGTCCACCTTGAAGAGCTTGCTGTTGGCCTCGAAGCGGTGACCCAAGCGCGTGTCGCCAAAGGTCACCAGCGTATCGGCGGCAATCGCCGTGTGCCCCGCCTTCTTGACCACCACCACAGTGGTCACAGCAGGACCCGGCGGAAGTCGGCCAGCACCTGGCCGAGGTAAGCGTTAAAGCGCGCGGCGGCGGCGCCGTCGATCACGCGGTGATCGTAAGACAGCGACAGCGGCAGGACCAGACGCGGCATGAACTGCTTGCCGTCCCACACCGGCTTCATCTGGCTCTTGGACAAGCCCAGGATGGCGACTTCAGGTGCATTGATGATCGGCGTGAAATGCGTGCCACCGATACCGCCCAGCGAGCTGATCGAGATGCACCCGCCCTGCATGTCGGCCGAGCCCAGCTTGCCGTCGCGCGCCTTCTTTGCGAGTTCGCCCATCTCCTGGCTGATCTGCAGGATGCCCTTCTTGTCGGCGTCCTTGAGCACCGGCACCACGAGCCCATTGGGCGTGTCGGCCGCAAAACCGATGTTGAAATACTGTTTGTAAACCAGCGCGTCGCCGTCCAGGCTCGCGTTGAAGTCGGGAAACTTCTTCAGCGCACTGACCACGGCCTTGATCACGAAGGCCAGCATGGTCACCTTGACGCCGCTCTTCTCGTTTTCCTTGTTGGTGGCGACGCGGAACGCCTCCAGCTCGGTGATGTCGGCTTCGTCGTTGTTCGTGACGTGCGGAACCATGACCCAGTTGCGGTGCAGGTTGGCGCCGCTGAGCTTCTTGATGCGCGAGAGATCCTTGCGCTCCACCGTGCCGAACTTGGTGAAGTCCACCTTGGGCCACGGGATCAGCCCCAGCGCGGCACCATCGCCGCCGGACGGCGCGCGGGCCGACTGTGCCTGCGTCTGCGCCGCACCGGCCATCACGGAGCGGGTAAAGCCCTGAACGTCGGCTTGCGTGATGCGGCCTTTGGGGCCGCTGCCCTTGACCTCGGCCAACGGCACACCGAGTTCGCGTGCAAACTTGCGCACCGACGGCGAAGCATGGGGCAGGCGTCCCTGCGGTGCCGAGGGGTCGTGTGCGGGCACGGCAGCGGCGGGCACGGGCGCTGCCGTCGTGGTGGCGACTAGCGCAGCAGCAGCGGGCGACGCAGATGCCGGCGCCGCGGTTGCCACTGCAGCCGCTGGGGCCACACCTTCCAGAATGGCCAGCAGGTCCCCAATATTGAGCTTGTCACCCAGTTTGACCTTCAGCTCCTTGATGACACCGGCGGCCGATGACGGAATTTCCATCGAGGCCTTGTCCGATTCGACCGTGATCAACGACTGCTCCACCTTCACGCTGTCGCCCGCCTTGACCATGACCTCGATCACAGCGACGTCCTTGAAGTCACCGATATCAGGCACGTGCACTTCGATCAGACTGGCGCTTGCCGGAGCAGTTGGCGCTGCAGCATTGGTAGCAACCTGTGCTTGAGGGGCGGGGGCCGCGGCCGGCTTTGAGGACGCAGCGGGAGCGGCTGCCGGGGTTGGTGCGGCGGCATCGGCGCCAGCCGCTTCCAGCAGCAGCACCACCGACCCCTCCTTGACCTTGTCGCCCAGCTTGACCTTGAGTTCCTTGACCACGCCGGCATGACTGGAGGGAATTTCCATCGAGGCCTTGTCGGACTCGACGGTGATCAGCGATTGCTCGGCGGCAACCGAATCACCCGGCTTGACCAGCAGTTCGATCACAGCGACTTCATCGAAGTCACCAATATCGGGAACCTTGATTTCTATGACGGACATGGTGTTTGCCTCCAGTTTTCGGGTTTCTTATTGCGCGAGCAGCGTGGCAGTCCATCAGGGATTGCCACGCTGCGCTCGGTTCGTATCAACGATGAGTATTCTCAGGCGTGCAGCGGATTGATCCTGTCGGTCTGGATACCGTACTGCTTGATGGCTTCGGCCACTTTTGCGACCGGTACGGCGCCATCCTCGGACAGCGCCTTCAGCGCGGCGACCACAACATAGTGCCGGTTGATTTCAAAGTGTTCACGCAGCTTGCTGCGGAAGTCGCTGCGACCGAAACCGTCGGTACCGAGCACCTTGTAGATGCGGCCCTTGGGCATAAAGGGGCGAATCTGGTCGGTATAGTTCTTCATGTAGTCGGTCGACGCCACCACCGGACCGCTGTGCTTTTCGAGCTGTTGCGTGACGAAGGAGACTCGCGGAGTCTCAGTCGGATGAAGCAAATTCCAGCGTTCGCAGTCCTGACCATCACGCGTCAGCTCATTGAAGCTCGGGCAACTCCACACGTCGGCCGCGATGCCCCAGTCCTTCTCCAGCAACTCCTGCGCAAACAGGCTCTCCCTCAGGATGCTGCCGCTACCGAGCAATTGCACCCTCTGCTTTGAGTTGCCGCCTTCCTTGCACAGATACATGCCCTTGATGATCTGCTCTTCGGTGCCCGGCCTGAGGCCCGGCATGGGATAGTTCTCGTTGAGCAGCGTGATGTAGTAGAAGACGTCTTCCTGTCTCTCCACCATGCGCTTGAGGCCGTGCTGCATGATCACGCCGACCTCGTGCGCGAAGGTCGGGTCGTAGCTCACGCAGTTCGGGATGACCCCGAACAGGACTTGGCTATGCCCATCTTCGTGCTGCAAGCCTTCGCCGTTCAACGTAGTGCGCCCTGCGGTCCCGCCCAGCAGAAAGCCGCGCGCCAGCATGTCGCCTGCGGCCCAGGCCAAATCACCAAAGCGCTGGAAGCCGAACATCGAGTAATAAACGTAAAACGGCACCATGATACGGTTGCTGGTGCTGTAGGACGTGGCTGCCGCGATCCAGCTGGCCATGCCGCCGGCTTCGTTGATGCCTTCCTGCAAAACCTGGCCTTGCTTGTCCTCCTTGTAATACATCACCTGGTCTTTATCGACCGGGGTGTACTGCTGGCCGGCGGGGTTGTAGATGCCGATCTGGCGGAACAGCCCCTCCATGCCGAAAGTACGCGCTTCGTCCACCACAATGGGCACCACGCGAGGGCCGAGGGCCTTGTCGCGCAACAACTGGGTGAGCACACGCACAAAGGCTTGCGTGGTCGATATTTCGCGGCCTTCGGCAGTCGGGTCGAGCACGGCCTTGAAGGTCTCCAGCGCGGGAACCGTAAAGCTCTCATCCGCCTTGGTACGCCGGTGCGGCATGTAACCGCCGAGTGCCTTGCGGCGCTCATGCAGATATTGCATTTCGGGCGTGTCGTCGGCCGGCTTGTAAAAGGGAATGTCGGCCAACTGGCTGTCCGGGATCGGGATGTTGAAGCGATCACGAAACTCCTTGATGGCTTCATCAGTGAGTTTTTTGGTCTGGTGAACGGTGTTCTTGCCCTCGCCGATCTTGCCCATGCCGTAACCCTTGACGGTCTTGACCAGCAGTACCGAGGGCTGGTCCTTGTGCTGCACCGCCGCGTGATAGGCCGCATACACCTTCTGCGGATCGTGCCCGCCCCGACGCAGGGCCCAGATATCGTCGTCACTCATCTTTGCCACCAGCTCCAGCGCCCGCGGATCGCGGCCGAAGAAGTGCTTGCGCACGAAGGCGCCATCATTCGCCTTGAACGCCTGGTAGTCACCGTCAAGCGTGTCCATCATGACCTTGCGCAGGGCGCCCTCCTTGTCGCGCGCCAGCAGCGGATCCCAATTGCTGCCCCACAGCAGCTTGATCACGTTCCAGCCGGCTCCGCGGAAAGTGCTCTCGAGTTCCTGAATGATCTTGCCGTTGCCGCGCACCGGGCCGTCCAGGCGCTGCAAATTGCAATTGATCACGAAGATCAGGTTGTCGAGTTTTTCGCGCACCGCCAAGCCGATGGCCCCGAGGCTTTCCACTTCGTCCATCTCACCGTCGCCGCAGAACACCCAGACCTTGCGGTTCTCGGTATTGGCGATGCCGCGCGCATGCAGGTACTTGAGGAAACGCGCCTGATAGATCGCCATCAGCGGCCCCAGCCCCATGGAGACGGTGGAGAACTGCCAGAAATTGGGCATCAGTTTGGGATGCGGATAGCTGGACAGGCCATTGCCGCCCGTTTCCTGGCGGAAGTTGAGCAACTGCTCCTCGCTGAGCCGCCCCTCGAGGTAGGCGCGCGCGTACACCCCGGGCGAGCTGTGGCCCTGAATGTAGAGGCAGTCACCACCATGGCTTTCACTCTCGGCATGCCAGAAGTGGTTGAAGCCGGCACCGAACATGCTGGCAACGGACGCGAACGAGCCAATATGACCGCCCAGGTCGCCGCCATCTGCGGGGTGGTGGCGGTTCGCCTTGACGACCATGGCCATGGCGTTCCAGCGCATGTAGGCACGCAACCGCCCCTCCATCTGCAGGTTACCGGGGCTGCGTTCCTCCTGATCCGGCTCGAGGGTGTTGACATAACCGGTATTGGCAGAGAACGGCATGTCGATACTGTTCTGCCGGGCATGCTCGAGCAACTGCTCCAGCAGAGCGTGAGCACGCTCGGGACCCTCGCTCTCGATGACGGCGGACAGGGCATCCATCCATTCGCGCGCCTCCTGCGAATCTTCGTCGTTGGCTGATGAGGAGAAGGCGTTTCCGGGCAGTGCAGACATCTAAATCCCCTTGTATTTCGAACGTAATTTAGTACGAGTTCCCGAGTTTCTCATATTTATTTAATATTTCAAATAGCGATTTCTAAATCCATAATATGAAATATAAAATTCACACACGTCACAACCGCTTCGAAGTGGGTCACCTACACTTGAGCCATGCAAAATCGCCCCTCGCCGAGTATCGCTGGCACGGCCAAACCGGTGGCCGCCGCGCCGCTACGTTCTTGGCGCAACTGGTGGCGTCGCCAAAGTCCGAACCGTCAGGACCGCCTGGCCATGCTGGCGCCGCTGACTTCCGTTTTGCTGTTCCTGGCTGCCATCATCGTGGCTTTCTGGTACTTGCAGGTGGAGGAGATCGACCGCGAGCAGGAGGCCGTGAAGCGCGATGTCGAATACGCCCAGCAACGGGTGCGCCTGCGCCTGCTGGAGCGCCAGGAGCAACTCATGCGACTGGCGCGCGACGTGTCCAACAAGGAAGTCGATCCTGAAGAGTTCATGGCGCGCTCGGAATCGCTGGAGGCCCAATACCCCGAACTGCTGGCCATCACCTGGATCAACGCCAGGCGCCGCATCATCGCCAGCCGGGCAGCACCCAGTGTGGCCCCGGCCCAGCAGCGCGTCGCGGGAGATATTCTGAAAATCGGTGAAACCGAAAACAGCTTCAGCCTGGCGCGCGAACTGCAGCAACCCGTGTACGCGCAGCCACCGGCCCGTGCCGACCGGGTTGCTGTGCTCCAGTTGCACGTGCCGCTGGCCGACGGCGGCAAGTTCGCTGGTGATGTGCTGGGTGAATACTCGCTCGATGGTCTTCTGCGTTACGGTGTACCAGCGGAAGTGTCAGCCCGCTACTCCGTGGCGTTGCTGGACGGCAAGGGCGACGTGCTGGCAGGCAATACGGTGCCTGCGCGCACGCCCGGAACCGGCCTGCTGCCGTGGACCGCCCCACCGAATGAATATGAAGTACCGGTTTCGCCGGTCGGCAATGGCCTCATCATCCGGGCCCAGGCCTATCGCACATCGATGGGCGTCATTGGCAGTGGCTTGTTCTGGCTGGTCAGCGCCCTGAGCATCCTCACGGCTTGGATGCTCATTGCCACATGGCGCCACACCCGGCGCCGCGTGCAAGTACAGCAGGCGCTGGTGTCGGAGACCAACTTTCGCCGCGCCATGGAGAACTCCATGTTGACCGGCATGCGTGCGCTGGACTTGCAGGGGCGCATCACCTACGTCAACGCGGCGTTTTGCCAGATAACGGGATGGAGCGAACGTGAGCTGGTGGGGCGCACCGCACCTTTCCCCTATTGGCCCGAGGCTGACCTGGAGCCGCTCGCCGCCCGTCTCGAGGATGAACTTCACGGGCGCACCATCCCTGGCGGTTTTCAGGTGCGCGTCAAGCGCAAGAGCAATTCCCTGTTTGATGCCCGCATGTACACGTCCCCCCTGATCGACGCGCGGGGGCAGCAAACCGGCTGGATGACCTCGATGACCGACATCACGGAGCCAAACCGGATTCGCGAGCAGCTGTCGGCCTCCTACGAGCGCTTCACGACCGTGCTCGAGGCGCTGGACGCATCAGTATCCGTGGCGCCATTGGGCAGCAAGGAACTGCTGTTTGCGAACAAGTTGTACCGGCTCTGGTTCGGCTCCCACACGGTCGGCCACCTGCAACTGGTCGCACAGGCCGGCGTGGTCTCCAGCAACCCCTCCGGCAGCGAAGAAGCCCAGGACGATGTAGACGCCTATATGGGCCTGCCAACCGACACACTCACGCGCGCACATGCGGGCCATTCCGAAGTTTATGTGCCGGATCTCGGCAAGTGGCTCGAGGTCCGCTCGCGTTACCTGACCTGGGTCGACGGGCGCCTTGCGCAGATGGTGATCGCCACCGATATCACGCAGCGTCGCAACGCGGAGGATCTGTCGGCCTCGCAGGCCGAGCGCGCGCAGTCCGCCAGCCGTCTTATCACCATGGGTGAGATGGCCTCCAGCGTGGCGCACGAATTGAACCAGCCCCTGACCGCCATCAACAACTATTGCAACGGCATGGTCTCACGCATCAAGGGCAAGCAGATCACCGACGAGGACCTGCTGGCAGCGCTCGAAAAAACGGCCAAACAGGCCCGGCGTGCCGGCCACGTCATCCAGCGCATCCGCTCGTTCGTGAAGCGCAGCGAGCCGAACCGCACGGCGTCCGACATCCAGGCCATGGTCAACGAGGCGGTCGAGCTGGCTGGCATCGAGCTGCGCCGGCGCAACGTCAAGCTGAACGCCTATGTGGCCGCCCGCTTGCCACAGATCATGGTGGACCCCATCCTGATCGAACAGGTGTTGGTCAACCTGCTCAAGAACGCCGCTGAATCCATCGATTTGTCAGAGCGCCCGCCCACGCAGCGCACCGTGGAGCTGCAGGTGGTGCCGCGCCAGCTCGACGAGCAGCCGGTGGTCGAGTTTTCCGTGCTCGACTCCGGCAAAGGCCTGGCACCCGAAGCGATGGAGCGACTCTACGAAGCGTTCTTCTCCACCAAGGCCGAGGGCATGGGGATCGGCCTGAATTTGTGCCGCAGCATCGTCGAATCGCACCAGGGCCGGATGCACGCGGAGAACCTCTACAATGGCGGCGAAGTGACGGGCTGCCGGTTCTCCTTCTGGATACCGCTCTCCAGCCCTGTCAACGAGACTACAGATTCGGTAGCAACGACAAATGACGCTGGGGTAACTGCATGAGTTTGATTCCTAAAAAAGGAACCGTCTACGTGGTGGACGACGATGAGGCGGTCCGGGATTCGCTGCAATGGCTGCTGGAGGGCAAGGATTACCGGGTGCGCTGTTTCGAGTCGGCCGAGTCTTTTCTGAGCCGCTATGACACGCGAGAGGTTGCCTGTCTGATCGTCGACATTCGCATGGGCGGCATGACCGGGCTGGAGCTGCAGGACAGGCTGGTGGAACGCCAGTCGCCTCTGCCCGTGGTGTTCATCACCGGGCACGGCGATGTGCCGATGGCCGTGAACACCATGAAAAAGGGCGCCATGGATTTTATCCAGAAGCCGTTCAAGGAAGAAGAATTGCTGGGTCTGGTCGAGCGCATGCTGGAGTCTGCACGAAGCGCTTTCACGGACCATCAGCAGGCTGCGAGCCGGGACGCGCTGCTGTCCAAGCTGACCTCACGCGAAGCCCAGGTGCTCGAGCGCATCGTGGCCGGCCGGCTGAACAAGCAGATCGCCGACGATCTTGGCATCAGCATCAAGACGGTGGAGGCACACCGCGCCAACATCATGGAAAAGCTCGGCGCCAACACCGTGGCTGACCTGCTCAAGATCGCGCTGGGGCAAGCTGCCGTGAAAACCTGAAACTACTGCATTGATAGCGTCAAGCGCCCGCCCGATAAGGACTAGCGGGCGTTTTTACTTGAGAACTGATTCATGACTGCCCAACTCATCGACGGCAATGCGATCGCACGTCAATTGCGCACCGACGTGGCCCGGCGCACGGCCGCGCTCAAGGCCCGTGGCATCACTCCGGGGCTGGCCGTGATCCTCGTGGGCGACGACCCGGCCAGCCAGGTCTACGTCGGCAAGAAAGTCCAGGCGTGCCAGGAGGTGGGGTTGTACTCGGTGTTCGAGAAATACAGTGCCGATCTGAGCGAAGCTGCGCTGCTGGGACGCGTGCAGGCACTCAACGCGGACCCGGCCATCCACGGCATTCTGGTGCAACTGCCGCTGCCGGCGCACATCGATGCACACAAGGTGATCGAAACCATTGCGCCGGCCAAGGATGTGGACGGGTTTCACATCGCCAGCGCGGGCGCGCTGATGACCGGCACGCCAGGCTTCTGGTCCTGCACACCCTATGGCTGCATCAAGCTGATCGAGAGCACCGGCATCGAGTTGCGAGGCAAGCATGCCGTCGTGATTGGCCGCAGCAACAACGTCGGCAAACCCATGGCCCTGATGCTGCTGCAAAAGAACGCCACCGTGACCATCTGCCACAGCGCCACGCGCGATCTCAAGGCGCACACGCTGCAGGCCGACGTGATCGTCGCCGCCGTGGGCCGGCGCAACACTTTGAGAGCCGACATGGTCAAACCCGGCGCCGTCGTGATCGACGTGGGGATGAACCGCAACGAGCAGGGCAAACTGTGTGGCGATGTTGATTTTGCAGGTGTGCGAGAAGTCGCAGGCTGGATCACCCCAGTGCCCGGCGGCGTCGGCCCGATGACCGTCACCATGCTGCTGGTCAACACGCTGGAGGCGGCAGAGCGCATCTGATGCTGCCGGTGCACTGCGCCGCCGCATTGGTTTCGACTGCGCGCACTATCTTGAACTTGCAACTCTGCGCCACCAAATAAACGCCATGAACAATCCGCTGCTCGACTTCACTGACCTTCCCCCGTTCGACCAGGTCCAACCCGAGCACGTCGGCCCGGCCCTCGACGACTTGCTGTCACAGGCCCAGCGGGCGCTGGAGACCGTCACGCACCCCGACTTTCCCCCGACCTGGACCACGCTGTCGCTGATCCTCGACGTCGCGACCGAAAAGCTGGGTCGGGCCTGGGGCGTGGTGAGCCATCTCAACGCCGTGGCCGATTCGCCTGCGCTGCGCGCAGCCTACAACGAGGCGCTGCCGCGCGTCACCGAATTCTGGACCCGGCTTGGTGCCGACGAGCGCCTGTATGCCAAGTACAAGGCGATCGACGCGGCGACGCTGAACGACGAGCAGCGC
Organism: Burkholderiaceae bacterium; assembly: GCA_004322085.1. GTDB lineage: Bacteria > Pseudomonadota > Gammaproteobacteria > Burkholderiales > Burkholderiaceae_C > Rhodoferax_A. The sequence continues at coordinate 575 of SCRR01000289.1, read as the reverse complement.
CAGGCGCACAAGAATGCAGTGCGCAACTTCGTGTTGTCAGGAGCCGAACTCAAGGGTGACGCCAAGGCGCGCTTCGCCGCGATCCAGGAGCGGCAGGCGCAGCTTAGCCAGAAGTTCAGCGAGAACGCACTCGATGCGACCGATGCGTTTGCCTACTACGCGCGTGAGGATGAACTCGATGGCGTGCCCGATGACGTCAAACAAGCGGCGCTTGCCGGTGCCCAGGCCGACGGCAAGGAAGGCTACAAGCTCACGCTCAAGATGCCCTGCTACCTGCCCGTGATGCAGTTCGCGCGCAGCAGCGCGCTGCGTGAGACGCTGTACCGGGCCTACGTGACCCGCGCATCCGACCAGGCGCCCGAGGACGCGCGCGCGTTCGACAACTCCGCGCTGATCCGCGAGACGCTGGCGCTGCGGCGCGAGGAAGCGCAATTGCTGGGCTACAAAAACTTTGCCGAAGTCTCGCTGGTGCCCAAGATGGCCGAGTCGCCCGCGCAAGTGATTGCGTTTCTGCGCGACCTGGCGCGGCGCGCCCGACCCTATGCGGAAAAGGATGTGGCGGACCTGCGCGAATT
>SCRR01000429.1 GCA_004322085.1 Burkholderiaceae bacterium | reverse complement strand
CACCCGTGGACGCGGCCGGGAAACCGGCGTCTCGACCGTGCCATCGCCTTCAGGCTCCGGAACCACGTTCACCGCCACGCCGGACGGATCGTCGGGCTTGGGCATCACCAGCGGCTGGCCGAAGTCCCAGTATTCGACATAGGAGGCCTTGGCGCCCTTGCGGATGCCGTAGCCCGCCTTGTTGGCCTGGGCAAGCGTCATCCAACGCGGATCGTTCGACCCGCGCTCCAGCTGGGCCAGCAGGAGGTTCATGACGTTGCCGCCCTTGTACTTCACCCCGCTCTTGGGGTTGAAGGGGCGAAGCGCTGCACCGTCCCAGCCCTGTTTCCAGGGCAGTTGACCATGCTCCTCGATCGCCTTGACCAGCTGGTCGGTCAGGCGCTGACGGTAATCCACACGTGCCACGGTATGACTCCTAATCCTTCATGCGGTGCCGCGCTATCGCGTCGTCCGCAATGGCTTCAAGAAGCAGATCCTCGCGAAGCGAGTCCGGCAGTTCTTCCCCCGTGGCCACAATCTCTGTCAGCTCGTCCTCGTGCGACAGATCCAGCGGCATCCAACGCACGCCGACACCCATCTGGCGCGGCGTGTAACCTTCCCCATGTGTGGCCAACAACAGCGCAAGCGCCTTGTCGTTGTCCCATACGGGCTCATAATCGCTCTCGGCCAGCGCGCGGCGGGCGCTGGCGTCCTCGCTCGCCCTTCGACCGTCCAGGCGCTGACGCGCCTCGGCGGTGAGGACCATGATCTCTACCTGGTCGGCGATCAGCATGTGACGCTGGCCGCCCACCGTCACCACCACGCCTGGCTGCTCGCCCGCGTGTACCAGCGTGGGCATGGCCCTATTCGCGGCCTGCTCGGCGCGGCGCTCGCTTTCGAACGAGCCCACGCACACGCGCATGGCCCAGTCGGATTCCGCGAGCATCACGTCAGCAGCCCATACACCCGGAACAAAGGCTTCAGCGACCGATCCCATGTCACTTCCCGAAGTCGAAATCGACTTTCGACTTGTCCCTGGACAGGCGCAAGCCCGCGGCAAAGGGTTTGCCGGTCTTGCCAGAAATGAAGCCGCTCACCGCAGGCATGGAGCCTCGCGTGATCAGGGCGACGGCCTCACTTTCGGAGAGTTCACGCTGTGCGATGACGCGCCAGAGCGTGAAATCGCCCTTCTCACACGCGAATTTGGGGTGATCACCGCCGTGGATGCGGATCGTACCCTTGCACTTGGGGCACGGCGCGTCCAGCGACGGCAGCGCCGAAGCGAGCGGCCGGTCGGCACCTCCGATGCGCTCTTCGAAGACCATCTCGATCTTCTCGCCGTTGAAAGTCAGGCCCGCCGAATAGGACTTGCCCGCCCTGCTGACCAGTCCATCGACCCTGGTGATCGCACCTTCCTTCAGCAAGGTGTCCAGCTCGGCATCCGACAGCACCTTGTGGGACACCTCGCGCCACAGCTTGAAGCCGCACCCCGCTTGGCAGTCGACCGTGCGCGGCCCCACCGCCAACGGCTGACCGCACTTCGGACACGGCGCCTGCAGCAGCGTGCGATTCGCGGCAGGCATGGAGCTGGCCTTGCTGCGGATCTTGGCCAGCATGCTGGCCACCTCGGCCTTGATGCCATCGAGGAAGACCTTGCTCGACAACTCACCCTTTTGCACCAGGCCCAGCTTGTATTCCCACTCGCCCGTGGTTTCGGCCGACGCCAGCAGTTCCAGCTGCTCTTCACGGATGAAGGCCATCAGCAGCAGCAGCTTGTCCGTGGGGACAATGAAGTTCTTCTCGCGGGTGGCGTACGGCGCCCGCGGCCTGGCGCGCGAGCCCGTGGAGAGCAAGCCTTCGATCGTATCGGCACGCGTCGCAGGCGTGCCTAGACCGCGACCCTTCATCGCCTCGCGCATCGCCTTGTCGTCGATGTCCTTGCCGGCGTTTTCCATCGCCTTGAGCAGCGTCGCTTCGGTGTAGCGCGACGGCGGCGAGGTCTGGCAGGTGACGGCCTTCACGTCCACCGTCTTCACCGCCTCGCCGTGCTTTACGGCGACCAGCGGCGGCTCCTTCGTCGAATTGTCGACCCCATGGCCGTACACGACCAGCCAGCCTTCCTTCACCAGCACACGACCCGTGGACTTGAAGTTCTCGCCCTCGACCACACTCACGCGCGTGGTCACGTCGAATTCGGCGGCCGGATGGAACGCCGCCATGAAGCGGCGCACGATCAGGTCATAGACCTTGCGCTCGTCGTCGGAGAGGGTGACGCCCACCGGGCTCTTCTCCGTCGGGATGATCGCAAAGTGGTCGGAGATCTTCGCGTTGTTGAAGATCCCCTTGTCCGAAGGATTCACCCACCCGTTGTCGAGCACGCGCTGGCCGTGGGCCGCGTACGGCGTGCCGCCGAAGTTCTTCATCAGCGCGCGCACCGTGTCGGCGTAATCCTCCGGCAGCGCGTCCGCATCCGTACGCGGGTAGGTGGTGAGCTTGTGCTCGTCGTAGAGCGCCTGCGCAATTTCCAGCGTCTTCTTCGCCGACAACTTGAAGCGGCGGTTGGCGTCCTGCTGCAGCGAGGTCAGGTGGTACAGATCCGGCGCCGCGCGCTTGGCGCGCTTGGCCGTGTCGGTCACCGACGACGGATGCCTGCCTCGGCACTTCGCGAGGATGGCCTCGGCCACCGCGCGATCGAAAATGCGCTGGCCCGACGAGGCATCCTGCTTCTCGGTCTTGTCCGCATCCTCGGCTTCCACCGATTCGTCGTCGGGCCTGGCCTTGGCCTTGCTGGGATCAAACCACTTGCCCAGGTACTGCCCCGCCTCGGCCTGGAAGGTCGCGTGGATCTCCCAGTAGTCCGTCGGCTTGAAATGGCGAATGGCCATCTCGCGGTCGTAGATCAGCATGCCGACCGGCGACTGTACTCGCCCTGCCGTGGACTGCTCATCACGCATGTAGGTGATCGCGCGTGACCCGTTGATGCCGACCAGGAAGTCGGCGATCGAGCGCGCATGCGCGGCGTCGGAGAGGCTGTCGAACTCGGCGGCCGGGCGCATCGCGCGGAAGGCCTCCTTGAGGCCATCCGTCGTCATGGACTGTATCCACATGCGCTTCATCGGCTTGGCGCACTTGGCATGCTCGACAATCAGGCGAAAGATCAGCTCGCCCTCGCGCCCTGCATCGCAGGCGTTGACCACCATGCTGATATCACCACGCTTCATCAGCTTTTCGAGGTTGCGGTAGACGCCGATGGAGCCGTCGTAGTCGATGAGTTCGGTGACGAACTCACCGGCCACTGGGAGCTGCTGCAGATTCTTGCCGCTGGTGGCGGCCAGCGGCATCTGCAG
>SCRR01000449.1 GCA_004322085.1 Burkholderiaceae bacterium | reverse complement strand
GATGCAGCAGCTCAATCAACGCGAGGGCCTGCACCTCACCCAATGCAGCCTCGTCAGACTCTACCTCACGGCAGCACGCGGCAGCGATCCGGATCAGCAGGTGCAGATCGAGGTACTCCTGGAGCACGAAGTCCTCGACCGCAAGCTGGGCACAGATTCGTGGCGTGCGCCGGATGATCTTCATGATCTGGTCCAAGCCTCCGAACATGGGCTGGGGCTTGCTGATGCCGAAAAGGTTGCAGTGCGACCCGATACCTACCGGCTACGCCGGGTGATCGACGTCGCACGCTGGCTCGAAGAGGCGGATGCCATGGAAGCCCAAGAGCGCGCTGAACTCCGGAAACGGATCTACACCGTCACCTCCTCGTCGCCAGACGGTCCATCGGAGACCACGATGACCTTCGACGAACTCAATCCCGGCTGGGATCGCTATCCACCCAGCTACCGTCGTCTCTTCGACGATTGGAAGCGCTCCAGCGCAGGGAGCACAGCGGCGCTATGCGATCACTGGTTCCTGGAGTTGAGCGACTACACCGACGCCAAGGGCAAACGCACGATGATGCTCATTCCACAGTGGACGTTCGCTAAACCGCTGGCGAAGGTCAACGCCAGAAAGGGAGGCGACTATGAGTTCTACGGTGCCCTGCAGAAGCTCGATCGCCGCGTCGGCGTGCCGTTCGCCTGGTACTTCTACATGCTCCACGGCAACCGCGTGGAGTCGGAAGCCGGTGAACGCGTCATCCGGGCTGCCGAGGAGGGCACCATCGTGCTACCCGAACGCGATTACCGCGTCCTGAAGGACTGGCAGGACAGGCCGTACTCGTTCTGATCACACGCACCCTCCACCGTAGAGATGAACTGATGCGCCATACTTTCGCCGAACTGCTGGATCTCGCCGCCGCCGAAAGTGGCGGCCTTGACGCCCAGACGCGCCCGGCCGTCGTCAAGGAGCTGCTGCACTACGACATCCTGATGGCCCTATCTGAGAGCGAGATCGCTCCGCACGTCGTCTTCCAGGGCGGTACCGCCCTGCGCCTGTGCTATGGCGGTTCCAGGTTCAGTGAGG
>SCRR01000288.1 GCA_004322085.1 Burkholderiaceae bacterium | reverse complement strand
TCGTTGTTGAAGCTCAGGGACAGCGTGCAGATCGCGCCGTTGGCGGCCTTGAGCTGGATGCTCATGTCCATCGCGATGCCCAGCGTGGGGTGGATCGGGCCCTGCACGGCGTTGGCTTTCACGATGGGACTGCCCGCCTGGTAGGCGAACAGGTCCACCGTGTGCGCGGCGTGGTGCCACAGCAGGTGGTCGGTCCACGAGCGCGCCTGGCCCAGCGCGTTCATGTTGGTGCGGCGGAAGAAATAGGTCTGCACGTCCATCTGCTGGATGTTGAACCGGCCGGCCTGGATCTGCTGGTGCACGTACTGGTGGCTGGGGTTGAAGCGGCGCGTGTGGCCGCACATCGCGACGCGGCCCACCTGCTTTTGCAGTGCCACCACTTCCTGGGCACCGGCCAGCGTGTCGGCCAGCGGGATCTCGCACTGCACATGCTTGCCGGCCTTGAGGCAGGCGATGCTTTGCGCGGCGTGCATCTGGGTGGGCGTGCACAGGATGACGGCGTCCACCTCGGGCAAGGCGAGGCTGTCGGCCAGCTCGGTCGTGACGTGCCCGATGCCGTATTTGGCAGCGACTTCCTTCGTTTTTTCAAGCTCGCGGCTGACCAAGGAGACGACTTCCACGCCATCAATGTTCTTGATGCCGTCCAGGTGCTTGATGCCGAACGCACCGGCGCCCGCGAGCGCAACTTTGATGGTTTTGGACATTAGGTGTTCTCCAGAATCAGGTGGCCGACGGCCGTGTTGGATGCGGGGACATGGTAGAAGCGATGCGCCATCCGGGGCGGCTTGCCACCGGCGACGTCGGCCATGGCGCCGCGGGCGATCAGCCACATCACGAGCTCGATGCCCTCGCTGCCGGCCTCGCGCACGTAGTCGATATGGGGTTTTTGCGCCAGCGCTGCGGGGTCGGCGATCAGCTGATCGAGGAAGGCGCTGTCGAATTCTTTATTGATGAGGCCCGCACGCGGACCCTGCAGCTGGTGGCTCATGCCGCCCGTGCCCCAGATCTGCACGTTCAGGTCTTCGTCGAAACTCTCGACCGCGCGGCGAATGGCCTGACCCAGGTTGAAGCAGCGCTGGCCGCTCGGCACCGGGTACTGCACCACATTGACGGCGAACGGAATGACCGGGCAGGGCCAGGCCTGCGGTTGACCGCACAAGAGCGACAGCGGCACCGTGAGGCCATGGTCCACGTCCATCTTGTTCACGATGGTGAGGTCGAAGTCCTGCTGGATGACCGACTGCGCGATGTGCGAGGCCAGTTCAGGATGACCGATAACCTTGGGCACCGGGCGCGGACCCCAGCCTTCGTCGGCCGGCTTGAACTCGGCGGCGGTACCAATCGCGAAGGTCGGAATCATGTCCAGGCTGAAAGCCGTGGCGTGGTCGTTGAAGACCAGGAAGATGACGTCGGGCTTGTGCTCCTTCATCCACTGTTTGGAAAATTCGTAGCCCTGGAACACCCGCTGCCAGTACGCCTCGTGGGTCTTGCCCAGGTCGAGCGCGGCGCCGATGGCCGGGATGTGCGAGGTGTAGACGCTGGAGGAAATGTGGGCCATCTCAAGCGCTCGCTTTCTGGCCGCTGCGGCCCGCCTTGCCCTGGGGCTGGTGCTGGGGTTGCGCGTCGCCGTCTTCGCCGGTGTAACGGTTGCCTTCGACCGAGCGGCCGCCGCGGATCATCATGTCGCGGTATTCCTCTTCGGTCATGCCGGTCATGCTGCCGGCCATCTGCTGGAAGCTCTTACCGTCGGTGGCGCCGATCTTGGCCAGGAAGTAGATGTTGCCGCCCAGCGCGATGCAGCGATTCAGGTCGCGTGCCAGCACGGCGCGCTTCTGGTCTTCGGTCATGGCCCACTCGTCGAGGTAGGCGCGCTCATTGGCCTTGAAGCGCTCGCGGTTCGCCGCCTTCATGAGGGACATGCAGAACTGGTTCAGGTGGTAGCCCTTGCGGCTTTGCTCAGCATCGAAGATGGTGGTGCCGGGGACGTCAAGATAAGGTTTCACAAGCGACATTTCAGTCTCCCCAATAGAGTCGGGTCGGGTTGTCCACCAGCAGCTTGCGCTGCAACTCGGCGGTGACGGCGATATGCGGAATGAAATCCACCAGCAGGCCGTCGTCAGGCATGTGGTTCTTCAGGTTCGGATGCGGCCAGTCGGTGCCCCAGAGCACGCGATCCGGGAACTCGTCCACGATGCGCCGGGCGAACGGGACCACGTCACGGTAGGCGTTCTGCTCGCCGTTCAAAGCCTTCGGGCCCGTCACGCTCAGGCGCTCCGGGCAGGTGACCTTGCTCCAGACGTTGCCGTGCTCACGCATGAACTTCAGGAACAGCCCGAACTCGGGGCCGTCCACCGGCTTGCTCACATCGGGGCGGCCCATGTGATCGACCACCACATTGGTCGGCAGTGCGGTGAAGAAGTCCCACAGCTCGGGCAGGTCCACCGCCTCGAAGTAAATCACCACGTGCCAGCCCATGGGCTTAATGCGGTTGGCAATTTCCAGCAGTTCGTCTTTGGGCGTGAAGTCCACCAGGCGCTTGACGAAGTTGAAGCGCACGCCGCGTACGCCGGCCACATGCATAGCCTGCAGTTCCTCGTCGGTGACCGTGCGCTTGACGGTGGCCACGCCACGCGCCTTGCCATGGGCGTTGACCAGCGCATCGACCATGGCGCGGTTGTCCGCGCCGTGGCAGGTAGCCTGCACAATCACGTTCTTGGCAAAACCCAGATGATCGCGCAGCGCGTAGAGCTGGGCCTTGCTGGCGTCACACGGCGTGTATTTGCGCTCGGGCGCGTAGGGAAATTCGGCGCCGGGGCCGAACACATGGCAGTGTGCGTCCACCGCGCCAGCCGGCAGCTTGAATTTCGGCCTGGACGGACCGTCGTACCAGTCGAGCCAGCCGGGGGTTTTGGTGAATTGCAAGGTCATTTGTCTTTCGGTTTGACTCCCTCCCCTTTCGGGGGAGGGAGTGGATCAGTCAATGTATTTGAGACCCAGCTTTTCCAGCGGCTCGCGGAATTTGTACAAATCCAGGCCCAGCACGCCGGCGGCGAACTTGGCGCGCTTGTCCTCTTCGAGATTCTCACGTTTCTCGGCCACGTCAGCCACCTGCTGGGCAATGGCGGCGGGCACCACGACCACGCCGTCC
>SCRR01000427.1 GCA_004322085.1 Burkholderiaceae bacterium | reverse complement strand
TGCGCCAGCGAATCCTCAAAGGCATCGACGAAATGAACGCTCATCCGGTGCGGCTCCAGTGGAAGAACTTCGACTTCCAAATGACCTAAATGTAAATGTTTTAATGAAACGAAGTACTAGTCGATTCCACGAGTTTTAGCTTAGGGAAACCTCCTATGAAATGATTTCTCTCGATTTCTTGACTATTTAACATACGTTATGGTATGTTCGAGTTTCGCCAGCACCGGCGCGCCCAACCAGGAGACCAAATGAAGATTCCACGCCGCTGGCTTGCACTGGTGCTGGTCGCATGGGCCGCTCAAACGGCTGCCTGGGCGCAAAGCCCGATCAAGGTCGGCGTGATCCTTCCGTTGTCGGGCGGGGCCGGGCCGCAGGGTCAGCACGTGAGCCAGGCGATCCAGTCGATGGCCACGTTGATCAACGAATCGGGCGGCATCATGGGACGCCCCCTGGAGATCGTGGTGCGCGACGACGAGTCCACACCCGCCGTCGGCGTCTCGCGCGCCAACGACCTGGTGGCGCAGGGGGTTTCGGTGATCCTCGAAGGCTGGAACAGCCCGGTCGCGCTCGCCATGCAGCCGGTCATTGCGCGTGCCGGCGTGCTCGACATCACCTTGTTCGCCAGCGCCGACGCTGTGCTCTCGGGCGAAGGCAACCCGGTTGCGATCCGGCTCAACGCTTCGAACTCGCAAGGCGGCGCGGCCGTTGCGCGCGTGATCGCCAACACCTTCAAGGCCACGCGCATCGCGTTCCTGACCGAGAACGATGCCTATGGCATCGGTACCCAGGCCTCGATCGAAGCCGAACTCAAGCGGCTCAACTACGCCTACGAGAAGGTCGCCGAAGAGAAATTCCCGTTCGCGCAGGCCGACTTCCGCATCCCGCTCACCAATGTGCGTGCGGCTACGCCCGACGTGACCGTGGCCATCAACGCCAATGAGGGTCTGGGCATGCCCGCCATCCTGCGGCAGTTCAAGCAGGGCCGGGTGCCCGGCGAGCTGCTGGCCGCGCTGGGCACGGTGGCGCCGAGCGTAATCTCGGTCGCGGGCGAAGCCGCCAACGGCGTGTCGGGCGTCGACATCTACTTTCCAGATGTCGAGCCCTTCGCCTCGAACCCTGTGAACAAGAAGTTCGTCGAGCGCACGCAGGCGATGTTCAAGAACACGCCGGACAAGTTCATGGCGGTCGGCGCTGCGGCGCTGCAGTTGTGGGCCATGTCGGCCAACGAACTCAAGACGCTCGACCGTGAAGCGCTGGCTAAGCGCATCCGCGGCGGCAGCTTCAAGGGCACGGTGTTCGGCGACGTGAGCTTTGCTGCCAACGGGCAGTTGCAGCTGCCTGCCCATGCGTTCAAGGTGCGCGACGGCCTGATCGTCGTGCAGAAGTAAGGCGCGCCCAAGGCGTTTGTTCAACAAAAGAGCTGGAGATAAGCATGAAGCAGATTCGAAAACTGATTGTTGCCGCGAGCCTCGGCCTCGGTCTTTGCGTACTGGCGCAGGCGCAAGCCACCATCAAGGTCGGCACCATCTTCCCGCTCTCGGGCGGCGCCGGCCCACAGGGCCAGCACGTGACCAACGCGATCGCCGCGATGGCCGCCGTGATCAACGAGAACGGAGGCGTGATGGGCAGGAAGATTGAGCTGGTCTCGCGCGATGACGAATCGACGCCGGCCGTCGGCGTCTCGCGTGCGACCGAGCTGATGAGTGCCGGTGTCTCGGTGATCATCGAAGGCTGGAACAGCCCGGTGACGCTGGCGATGCAGCCAGTGATCGCGCGTGGCGGTGTGCTCGACATTACCGCCATCTCGAAGGCCGATCCGATCCTCTCGGGCGACGTCAACCCGCTCGCGATCCGCCTGAACAGCTCCAACTCGCAGGACGGTGCGGTGATCGCGAAGTACATAGTCGGCATCAAGGCCAAACGGGTCGCGTTCCTGACCGAGAACGACGCGTACGGCAATGGCGCGCAAGCCTCGATCGAGGGCGAGCTGAAGAAGATGAACTACGCCTACGAGAAGGTCGCTGAAGAGAAATTTCCGTTCTCGCAGGCTGACTTCCGGATCTCACTGACCAGCGTTCGAGCGGCCAACCCTGATGTGACCGTCGCGATCAACGCGAACGAGGGCCTAGGCCAGCCTGCGATCATCCGCCAGGCGCGGCAGTCGAAACTGCCGGGCGCGCTGATCGCCGCGGTCGGCACGGTCGCGCCAAGCGTGATCGGGGTCGCCGGCGAAGCGGCGAACGGCTTGATCAGCGCCGACATCTATTTCCCGCAGATAGAGCCCTTCGTTTCGAACCCGGCGAACCAGCGCTTCGTCGCGAAAACGCAGGAGATGTTCAAGTACGTGCCCGACAAGTTCATGGCGCTCGGCGCGACCTCGTTGCAGGTCTGGGCTATGGCGGCAAACGAGCTGAAGACCCTCGACCGCGAGGCCATTGCCAAGCGCATCCGCGGCGGCAGCTTCAAGAGCACCGTGATGGGCGACGTCACTTTCGAGCCAAACGGCCAGTTGGTCTCGAAGTACTATCTCTTTACCGTACAGGGCGGCAAGATCGCCGTGCAGAAGTAGTCAAACGGACATGCAGGTGAACGCCGCGAGCCAGGGGCATGCGAACGCGCTGCCGACGCTGCACGTCGAGGGCCTCGGCGTGCACTACGGCGCGCTGATCGCGCTGCAGAACGTTAGCTGGGAAGTCCGCCGCGGCGAGCTTCTTGGCATCATCGGGCCGAACGGCGCGGGCAAGAGCTCGTGCTACGACGCGGTGACCGCGATGGTCACTCGCATGGGTCGTGTCGTGCTCGAAGGTCGCGACGTGACGGCGGTCCCGCCCTACGGGCTAGCGTCCCTCGGCATCAAGCGCGCGTTCCAGCAGAACGCGTTCTTCGACGATCTGAGCGTGATGGACAACCTCATCGCGGCGCTCGGCAAGCGCGCTCACGCGAGCCTCTTCGGCAGCGTCGTGAACCCTGCCGGCGCGGCACGCAAGCGAGCGGCCGCCTGCGATTACGCGGCGACGCAGCTGGTGCGTTTCGGCGTGCCGGCGGTCTATCACGACCGCAGCCCCAAAGAGATCCCATACGGCGTACAGCGCATGCTCTCGATCGCTCTCGCCTACGGTGACGGCGCGACCGTGTTGCTGCTCGACGAACCCGCGGCCGGGCTCGGCGGCGAGGACATGGCCAAACTCGTCGCGTTGCTCGGCGAACTCAAGCGCGAGGGCGTGGCGCTGGTCGTCATCGAACATCACATGGACCTGATCATGGCCGTCGCCGACCGCATCTGCGTGCTCGATCTCGGTAGGCAACTCGCCTACGGCACGCCGATCGAGATCCAGCAGGACGCACGCGTGCTCGAAGCCTACCTGGGCAAACCGCAATGATCGCGAGCGTGCTTCAGGTGCGCGACCTGCAGGTCGCCTACGCAGGTAACCGCGCAGTAGACGTGAAGAGCCTTCACGTTGCGCGCGGCGAGGTAGTCGGTGTGGTCGGTGCGAACGGCGCGGGCAAGTCGACCCTGGTGAACGCGTTGACCGGATGGTCGCGCGGCAAACCGAAGGTCACTGGCGAAGTCGAATTTGCGGGCCAGCGTGTCGACAGCTGGGCCGCGCACGAGCATGTGCGTGCGGGCATGCTGCTTGTGCCCGAAGGCCGCCTCGTGTTCGGCGGCATGAGCGTCGAAGAAAACCTGTCGACCGCCTTCGTGCCGGTCGCGGCGCCGGGCCGCAAGGTCTATGCGCGCGACGAGATCTACGAACTTTTCCCGCGCTTGAAAGAGCGCCGGCAGCATCTCGGATCGCAGCTGTCGGGTGGCGAGCGCCAGATGCTCGGCATCGGCCGCGCGCTGATGATGGGCCCGCAACTGTTGCTGCTCGACGAGCCTTCGATTGGCCTCGCGCCGATGCTGGTCGCGCAGGTGCTGCAGACGATGCGAACGCTCGCGGCCTCCGGCCTTTCGATCCTGCTGGTCGAGCAGAACGTACGTGCTGCGATCGATGTCGTCGACCGCCTCGTGCTGCTCGACCGCGGCCGCGTCGTGATGGAAGGCCCAGCGGCCGAGATGGGCAACGATCCGCGCATCGCGCAGGCTTACCTTGGAGCCCACGCGGCATGAGCGCCGCACGGCCGCCCGAAAGCGCTAACTCTCTCTTGGAGGGATGGTGCACAGCGCCCAGGGAGCAAACATGAACCTTACTCAGCAACTTATCAATGGCTTGGTGATCGGCCATGCATACGCGCTTGTCGCGATCGGCTGGACATTGCTGCTCGGCGTCGCGCGGCTCGTCAACTTCGGCCACGGGCAGATGTACATGCTGGGCGCCTTCGTGACTTGGTGGGCGGTGACCAAGGGCGGTATGCCGTACCTGCTCGCGCTGCCGGTCTCAATGCTGATCGGCGCGGCCTTCGGTCTCGTGATGCAGCGCGTGATGCTCAAGGCGACCTTCGAGAAGAACCTGGTCTCGATCATGATCATGACACTCGGCTTCGGCTACGTGTTGCAGGGCGGGGCGGCGATGATCTTCGGCTCGACGGGGCAAATCCTCGAGACCACGTTGTCGCGCAACGAGATCACAATGGGCCCGCTCTGGTTGACCTGGCAGGACCTGGCGATCATTGTCGCGACCATGATCGTGTTCGTCGGCCTGAAGTGGGTGCTCGACGGCACGCGCGTCGGCCGCCTGGTGCGCATGGTCGCGGAAGACCCGAAACTTGCCGAGCTCGCCGGCGTCAACGTGCGGCGCGTGTACTACGGCGTATTCGCGTTCGAAGGCGCAGCAGTCGCATTCGCCGCGGGCATGATCGCGCCGCGCACGCCGATCCTCACGTCGATGGGGTTCGAGGAGGTCATCATGACCTTCGTCGTCGTCGTGTTCGGTGGCATCGGGAGCGTGGCTGGCAGCTACGTGGCCGGCGTGGCGCTCGGCCTGTTCACCGCGCTGTTCAGTGCGCTGGTCTCGCCCGCATACACCACGGCGGCGGCGTTCCTGGTGCTGATCGCGGTGCTCGTGTTGCGACCGGGCGGCTTAAGCGCCGGCGCGGCGGCGGGAGTGCATTGATGGGCCGCACCTCGTCGCATACCTCGTGGGCCCGACTGGCGCTGTTGCCGGTCGCCGTGGCGATCTTCGCCGCGCCGACGATCTTCGGTGGCAGCGGTTCGGTCTACAGCGCCGCGGTGCTAATCGCGATCTTCGCGGTGATGGCCTATGGGCTCGACGTGGTTGTGTCCGACCTCGGCGAGGTGAGTCTCGCGCACACCGTGTTTTTCGCGGTGGGCAGCTACACCGCCGCGTTGCTCTCGACGCGCGGCGGGCTCGGCTCGTGGGCCACGCTCGTGGGTGCGATCGCGATGGCACTGGTGTTTGCGGCAGTCATCGGGCTCGTGACGCTGCGCTTGCGCGAGTTCGTGTTCTCGCTGGTGACCTACGCGGTCGGCGTGGTCGCGGTCTCGGTTGCGTCGAATTGGTCGTTCCTTGGTGGCTCCGACGGAATGCGCGGCATCCCGCTGCTCGACCTCTCAATTGGCGGCCTCTCGCTCACCGCACGCAACGACCGCGAACTGTGGCCGTATGCGTTCGCCCTGCTCGCGATCACCGTCTACCTGATCGACCGCTTCCGCCACTCGCGGCTCGGCGCGGCCGCGATCATGACCCACCTGAACCCGCGCCTCGCGACGATGGGCGGCACCGACCCGGCACGCGTACGACTGCAGGTCTTCCTGTTTTCAGCGCCGATCACCGCCGCCGCCGGTTGGCTCTACGCCTACCAGCGCGCTTATGTCAGTGCCGACGTGCTCGAGACCTACTTCTTGATCCTGATGCTAACGGCGGTCGTGCTGATCGGCCGGCGCCAGTTGCTTGGTCCACTGGCCGCGACCGCGCTGGTACTCGCCCAAGAGAAGTTCTTCTCGCTCGGCGGCAACCTCGACAAGATCGTGCTTGGCGGCGTGCTGGTCGTGATCCTCGGCTTCTTCCCGGACGGGCTGATGGGCCTTGCCCGTCCGCTGGCACGACTGTTCCGCTCGGGCGCCAAGCCGGCGCCAACCTCCGATCCACCCGCCTCTACTCCTCTGGAGAATCCCAAATGACAGTGATATGGAAACCGACCCTCGACGAAACCGCCACCCGATGGCAGGCCTTGGCCGAGCGCCTCGGCCGCGAACGCTTCGCGCCGCTGGCCCCTGAACTCGACCGCGACCAGCGCTACCCGTGGGAGACTATCGAGGCGCTGGTCGAGCACAAGTTCGTCGGCCTGTTTTTGCCCCGCCAATGGGGAGGGGAGGGCGCGAGCCTGGTGTCCACCGTCGCCGCGGTGGAAACGCTGGGCACTCACTGCGCGTCGACCGCGGCCATCATGTGCGCCTATCAGCTCGGCGCCTTTCCGATCCTGTTGGCCGGCACCGACAAGCAGAAGGACTTCTACCTGCGCGAGATGACGCAGGGCCGCGCCACCAGCTTCGCGCTGTCGGAGCGCATCGCCGGATCGGACGCCGCCGCCATCGAGGCCACGGCCGTGCGCGAGGGCGACGGCTGGCGGTTGAAGGGCGAGAAGTACTGGATCGGCAACGGCGGCGCGTCGCGCTACTACGTGGTCTTCGCCAAGACCGACCCGGCGCTGGCCGGGCGCGGCATCACGGCCTTCATGGTCGACAAGGAGCAGCCCGGCGCCGCCATCGACGAGTTATCGGACAAGATGGGTATCCGCGGCACCCAGACCTCGAACCTCAAGGTCGACCTTGTGGTGCCCGACAGCGCGCGCATCGGCGAGGTGAATCGCGCGCTGCGGCTCGCGCTGCAGACCCTCAACGTTGGTCGAATCATGGTGTCGGCCCAGTCGATGGGCCTGGCCATCGCGGCCTTCAACGAGGCTGCCAAGCGCGCGGTGCAGCGCAAGACCTTCGGCCAGCCGATCGGCGACAACCAGGGCATTGGCTTCATGCTGGCCGACATGGCGACCGAGATCTCGGCGGCCCGCATGATGCTGTACGAGGCAGCGCGTGCCTATGACAACGGCGAGGATGTGTCCAACCTCGGCGCGATGTCCAAGCTCTTCACCTCCGAGGTTGCGCACCGGGCGGCGGACAATGCGGTCCAGATCTGGGGCGGGCTGGGCTACTGCAAGCCGACCATCGCGGAGCGGCTCTACCGCGACCAGCGTATTCTCGAGATCTACGAAGGCTCCTCCGAAATCCAGCGGCTCGTTCTATCGCGTGCCGTTCGCAAGGAGGCGGAGGAGCTTCAGGCATGAACCCAGGCACGAGAAGAGGTGGCGATGGCAATGGAACAACGAACGGTCGCGGACGCGGACGCGGTGGGCAAGGAATCGCGCGACGAGATCCTGAAGGCGGCTGCGGAGCTGTTCATGGAATTCGGCTATGCGGCGACCTCGATCGACGCGGTGGCGCAGCGGCTGGGCGCGACCAAGGGCCGCATCTACCACCACTACCGCAGCAAGGCGGACCTGTTCTTCGACGTGCAGATCGCGGCCATGAACCGCCTGAACGAGGAGGTCGAGCCGATCGCGCGCGGGCCGGGTGGCCCGATCGAGCGGCTCGCTGCGATGGCGTTGCGGCACACGCAGATCCTGCTGACCGAGCTGCCGATGCAGAAGGTCGCGGTGCAGGGACTGGAGCGGGGCCTGCTTGGCGCCTCTTCGGCGCTCAAGCGGCTGCGCGCGGTGGTGAAGATGCGCGACGACTACGAAGAACTCTTCGTCGAGGTGATCGACGAGGGCGTGCGCGCGGGCCTGTTCGTCGACCTGGCGCCCAAGCTCGCCACCAAACCCTTTTTCGGCGTACTCAACTGGGCGACCGTCTGGTTCAGCCAGCGTCGACTGCAGAGCGCCGAGGCGGTGGACGACATCGCCCATGCGCTGGCCGCCTTCGCGATGCGCGGCATTCTCAAGGACACAAATCATGAAGCAGCAAGAAAAGCAGCCCTTCTCGGACACCATCTGGGATGAAGCCGAGACCTGGTCGCGCGACCGCATCGAAAGCTTCCAGCTCGATGCACTGCGCCGACAGCTCCAGCGCGTCGGCGAGACCAGCAACCACTACCGCCGCGTGTTCGCCGAGATCGGCTTCCGGCCCGGCGACCTGAAGAGCCTCGCCGACCTGCGGCGCCTGCCCTTCACGCGTAAATCGGACTACGTCTTGGGCCTCGCCGCCGAGCCGCCTTTCGGCAGCATGGCGGCGGTGAAGCCCGGCGAGGCGGTGCGAGTGCACTTCTCGTCCGGCACCACGGCGCGGCCCGCGCCGGTGCTCTGGACCCAGGCCGACATCGACCGCTGGGCCAGCCTGTATGCCCGCTATCTCTATGCACAGGGTCTACGGCGCGGCGACGTGTTCCAGTGCATGTTCAATTATGCGTGGTTCGTCGGCGGGCTCGGTGCCACGCTGGCGGCCCAGCGCGTGGGCGCGCTCGTGATCCCCGCCTCGTCGGGTGACACGCAACGGCAGATTGAAACCATCTTCCAGTACGGCAGCCGCTGCGTGATCGGCACACCCTCGTTCATGGCGCACATGGCCGAGGCGGCCGAGAAGATGGGTCGCGATCTTTCCAAGTCCACGGTGCAGATGGTCTGCGTCGGTGGGGAACCGGGCGCGAGCATCCCGGGCACGCGCGAGCGCATCGAGCGGCAATGGGGCGCAAAGATGTTCGACTGTTATGGCGCATTGGAATGCCAGCCGATCGGCTGGGACACGGCCGCGCAACTCGGGCCCACGCTGGCCGAGGACTTCATCTACGTCGAGGTGCTGCACCCGGAAACAGAAGAGCCCGTGGCCGATGGCGAACGCGGCGTCCTGGTGCTCACCCACCTTGACAAGCAGGCCTGCCCCCTGGTGCGCTGGTGGACTGGCGACATGGTGGTGCGTGACAGCAAGACTGCACCCGACGGCCGCACCCACGCCCGCCTCTCGGGTGGCGTGCTCGGCCGGGCCGACGACATGCTGATCATCCGCGGTGTGAACCTTTTCCCCTCGGCGGTGGAGGACATCGTGCGCGGCTTCACCGGTCTGACGAACGAGTACGTTCTCGTGCTCGACGACAGCCTTAAGGACCCGAAGACCGGCTTCCTGACCGGCGTGAAGCTGCGTGTCGAGCCCGAGACGAATGCGCCTGCCGACATCGGCGAGCGCCTGTCGCACAAGCTGCGGGAAAAGCTTCAGGTTCGCTTCCACGTCGAGGTTGTTCCGATCGGAACCTTGCCGCGTACGGTGCACAAGGCGAAGCGGGTCATCCATGAGTGAAGCGGGTGAAGGCCTGCCGCGGCCGCTCGCTGGCAAGAGGGTCGTCGACCTGTCGCAGTTCATCGCAGGCCCGACCGCGGCGCAGTACCTCGCCGATTTCGGCGCCGATGTCACCAAGGTCGAATCCTCGGCCGGCGACGGCGTGCGCACGTTGCCCGGCAACGCCTTCGGCAGCTACTACGCGCGCAGCTTCAATACCGGCAAGGC
>SCRR01000021.1 GCA_004322085.1 Burkholderiaceae bacterium | reverse complement strand
ACCACAACCCCACTCTTCGACCGATGCACGTCCCTCTCGCCCGCGCCCGACACCGCGGCGTATCGAGGTTTTGAAAATCCAGCCGCTCAGTGCGCACATGACGCGCATCACGTTTGGTGGCGCCGGGCTGGCAGGCTTTGAATGGCGCGGCCCCGCGGGTCATCTCAAGCTCACCGTGCCCGATGAAGGCCAACACGAGGCGCCGATGCCGCAGGACGACGGCCCGCGCTCGGTGCTGATGCGCACCTATACGCCGCGCAGTTTCGATGCTAAGGCGCTGCTGCTGGACGTGGACTTTGTGCTGCACGCCTTTGGCCCGGCGGGCCGCTGGGCCTCGCGCGCGCAGGTGGGCGACCGGCTGGTGCTGATGGGCCCGGCGCCAGGCTACAAGATCGACCCGGACGCCGACTGGTTTGTGCTGGCCGGCGATGACACCGCGCTGCCCGCCATCGAGACGATTCTGGCGGAGCTGCCGGCGCGCGCCAGGGCGCTGGTCTTCGTGGAGGTGGCGGACCGCGGCGAGGAGCGGGAGTTGCGCAGCCTCGCCAAGGTCGATGTCCAATGGGTGGTGCGCCAGAGCGATCCAGCGGCGCCGGGCCAGGCGCTGGACGCCGCGTTGCGCGCGCTGGCCGCCTTGCCGCCCGGGCCGGGGCGAATCTATGTGGGCTGCGAATCGACGGCGATGCGCCGCATCCGCGATTTCTGGGTCAAGGAGCGCGGCGTTGAAGTCCGCAGCGTGGTGGCGCGCGGCTACTGGAAGCTGGGCAACCCGAATAACCCGGACCGCGATTACGCCGACGAGCCGGCTCGGTGAGTCGATAGCCTCACGGCTTGGGGCAGCGCCGTCTCAGCCCTGCGCGCAGGGCAGGCCGGGGGTGTTGCTCCATTCGCTCCAGCTGCCCGGATACAGTGCCGCGCGGCCCAGGCCGGCGAGTTCCATGGCGATGATGTTGGGCACGGCGCTCACGCCGCTACCGCAGTGGTGCACCGCGCTGGCCGGATCGCGGCCGGCCAGCAGGGTCTCGAATTCGGCCTTGAGCTGGGCGGCGGGTTTGAATTTGCCATCCGGGCCGATGTTCTGGTTGAACGGTCGGTTCAGTGCGCCTGGGATGTGGCCGGCCACCGGGTCGAGCGGTTCCACCTCGCCGCGAAAGCGCGGCGCGCCACGCGCGTCGATCAGGGTCTGGGTCGGCCGGCCGAGCTGATCCGCTATTGTTTTTGTAACTACGAGTGAAGCCCTGGCAGCGGTCAACATGAAATTTGACTGGAAGTGCGCGGGCTCCTGGCCGCTCGCCGTGGCGCCGCCGGCAGCCTGCCAGGCCTGCCAGGCCTGCAGGCCGCCGTCGAGCACAGCCACGTTCTCATGCCCGGCCCACTTGAGCATCCACCACAGGCGCCCGCAATAGTTGGCACCCTGGCGGTCGTACACCACGGCCTGCATGTCGTTGGCAAAGCCCACGCTGCTAAGCCAGATGGCGAATTTCTCGCGCGAGGGCAGCGGATGGCGCCCGCCCGAAGCCGCATCCACCGGTACCTGGAATTTTCCGCTGGCGTCGGGCAGGCCGTGCGCGCTCAGCGCCGTGTCCAGGTTCGCGTACACCGCGCCCGGGATATGCGATTCGCGGTATTGCTGCTCGCCGGCCAGCGGTTGCATCAGCTCGAAGCTGCAATCAAAAACCATCAGCGGCTGGCCGCTTTGCGTGAGGGCCTGCAGTTGTTCGGCGGAGATCAAGGTGGTGTACATGTCAGTGTTCCTCGGCGGGGGCTTGGGGAATGGCGTGCTGTCGCAGCACGGTGGCGGCGATGCCGCTGATTACGATCAGGCCCATGCCGGCCCATCCCATGAGCGCAATGGCATCGCCAAACAGGGCTACGCTGTAAATCGCGCCAAACACAATCCCCGAGTATTGCAAATTGGCGACCACCAGTGTGGAGCCATGGCTATAGGCGCGTGTCATGCACAACTGGCCCAGTGACGCCAGCACCCCGACCGGAATCAGCCACAGTGCAGAAGGCCAGAGCCAGGGGGAAGCGCCCGTCAACAGCATGGCCGCGCCGCCCGCCAGCACGGAGCCCACGGAAAAGTAGAAGACCACGCGCGTTTCGGGCTCGCCCAGTCGTGACAGCGCCATCACCTGCATGTAGGCAAACGCGGCGCCCATGCCCGAGAGCAGGCCGATCAGCCCCGCGAAGGCCAGATGGTGGTCGAAGGTGGGGCGCAGCATCAGCACCACGCCGACGAAGCCGAGCATCACGGTGAGCACCAACGGTCCCTGCTTGGGAATGCGGCCAAACAGCAGCGAGCCGCCCACCAGGAACGCAGCGATCCAGACGCTGCTCATGTAGTTGAGCGTCATGGCCGTGGCCAGCGGCAGGTGCGCCAGGGCGTAGAACCAGGCGCCCAGCGACATCACGCCAACCAGACTACGCCAGGCGTGCATGCCGGGAAAGCGCGTGGCCAGCGTGATGTGCTGTGCGCGGGCCAGCGCCCACATGAAGGCGATGCCGACCAGGCCACGGTAAAGAATCAGCTCGGCGCTGTTGAAGTAGCTCGACGCGAACTTGACGCACACCCCCATGCTGGCGAAAAACAGCGACGCGAGAAGCATCCACAGGGCCTGCATCAATGCTCCAGTGATTTCGCCAGCCACGGCTGGCGCGCCAACCGTGCCGCCTCGAAAGCGGCGATGGCGGGGCGATGCGCCAGCGTGGCGGCGATCCAGTCGCCGTCCTGCGTCAGCAACCGGCACTCGCGCTGACTCAAACTGAAACTGAAGGACTGCGCACCCGCCTGCACGCGACCAGCCGGCAGGTCAAGCGTGACATACAGCAATTGCGCTTGCGCCATGGCGAACAACGCATCCACATCGCACGCGGCCAGGGTGATCGCGGCGACGCCGTTGAGCGGACAGTTTTGCCGAAAGATGTCGCCAAAGCTGGGCGCGATGACGGCCTTGAAGCCGTAGTCGCGCAGCGCCCAGACCGCATGCTCGCGGCTGGAGCCGCAGCCAAAATTGTCGCGCGCCAGCAGCACCGTGGCGCCGCGCAGCGCGGGCCGGTTCAGAACGAAATCCGGGTTGCGCCGGCGCCTGGAGTGGTCTTGCCCCAGATCGCCCGGATCAAGATAGCGCCAGCTGTCGAACAGCACATCGCCATAACCGCTTTTGGCGGTGGAGCGGCCGTATTGCTTGGGGAAGATGGCGTCGGTATCGATATTGGCGCGGTCCAGCGGCACCACGGTGCCACTGTGCCGGCCTTGCACGAAAGAGGGCATCGGGGCAGCGTGCGTCAGGTCAGGCTTGCACGGGCGTGCGCCGCATCGCGCGGCGGTACCACTCGTGGAAGTGCTGCATGCCATCTTCCATCGGGCTCTGGTAGGGGCCGGCCTCGTTGTCGCCGCGCTGCATTAGCGCCTTGCGGCCAGCGTCCATGCGCAGCGCGATCTCGTCGTCTTCCACGCAGGTTTCCATGTAGGCGGCCTGCTGGGCCTCGACAAATTCGCGCTCGAACGCCGCGATTTCCTCGGGGTAGAAGAACTCCACCATGTTCATGGTCTTTTGCGGACCCATCGGATACAGGGTGGAGACGGTGAGCACGTGCGGGTACCACTCGACCATGATGTGCGGGTAGTAAGCGAGCCAGATGGCGCCGTAGCGCGGGGCTTGCCCGTTGCGGTACTGCAGCAGCGCCTCCTGCCAGCGCTCGAACACCGGGCTGCCGGCCTTGCCCAGCCGGTTGGCCACGCCCACGGTCTGCACCGAGTAGGCGTCCTTGAACTCCCAGCGCAGGTCTTCGCAGCTCACGAACTGGCCCAGGCCGGGATGAAATGGGCCGACATGGTAGTCCTCCAGATAAACCTCGATGAAGGTCTTCCAGTTGTAATTGCATTCGTGCAATTCCACCCGGTCCAGCACGTGGCCGGAAAAATCGAGGGCCGCCAGCGGCCCCATGCCGGCCAGATCCGCCGCAACGTCCCGGCCGTTGGCCTCGAACAGCAGGCCATTCCACTGCTGCAACGGGTAGTTGTTCAGGTTCAGGCAGGGGTCTTGCGGGAAGTGGGGCGCGCCCAGCAGCGTGCCGGCCTGGGAGGTCTGATCGGCGCCGCCGCTGTAGGTCCAGCGATGCAGCGGGCACACGATATTGCCGCCTGCACTGCCCGGCTGGTTGGCCTGCAGCGAGCCGCGGTCCTTGAGGATCAGGGCCTGGCGGTGCCGGCACACGTTGGAGATCAGCGACACCCCCTGCGGCGTGCGCACCAGGGCACGGCCCTCGCCCTCGGCGGGCAGGGTGTGATAGTCGCCGATCTGTGGCACGGCGCATTCATGCCCCACATAACGCGGGCCAGGCTTGAAAATGGTGCCTTGCTCGCGCTGGTACAGCGCCTCGTCAAAGTAGCTGGAAACTGGTAGTTGGCTTGCGGCCTGCTGCAGTTGAAGACTTAAATCAGTCACGATAGACCTGACCTAGAGACTCCCCCTATGAAGGGGCAGAAGGGTAG
>SCRR01000287.1 GCA_004322085.1 Burkholderiaceae bacterium | reverse complement strand
GCGTGGACCACCATGGTGACGATCGACAGATCTTGATTCATTGTTCTAGGACTTCCAGGATATTTTTCGGGATTTTGGCGGGCTTGAGAGTGGCCGCATCGACCCACCCGATTCGGATGCTGCCATCGCACAAAAGTTCCGCCGGTGCAGTCGAAGTGTGCTCTGATTCTAATAGCGTCTGTTGCAGGATGGTCATGGATGCAGGGCGCAATTCACTCAAGCATGCAGTCACCTGCAAGGCGTCGTCCAGGCGCGCCGCCCGGTGGTACCGGACATCGGTTTGCACCACCACGAACATGCCGCCGCTGCCCTCGCGCAGCCGCCGCTGCCCGATGCCGAGCGAGCGCAGCCACTCGGTGCGCGCGCGCTCGAAAAACTTGAGGTAGTTGGCGTAAAAGACGATGCCGCCGGCGTCGGTGTCTTCCCAATAGACCCGCACCGGCCAGTGAAACATCTGTTTGGCCTGCACAGTTCCGCTCATGCCAGCATGGCCTGCAGCCGCGCGACGGCACCCTGCAGGTGCGCCATCGAGCTGGCGGTGGAAAAGCGCACGAAGTTGTGCGTCTCGCCGGCGCTGCCGAAATCGCGCCCCGGTGTGACCGCGACGTGAGCCTGCCTCATGACTTCGAAAGCGAAGTCCCAACTGCCGCTGATCTTGAGTCTGCTGCAGATTTGGGAGCAATCCGCCCAGGCATAGAAGGCGCCGTCGGGCACGACAGGCACGTTCAAACCCATGGCGTTGAGCGCCGGAATGAAGAAGTCGCGCCGGGCCTTGAACTCGGCGCGGCGACGCTCGTACTCTTTGATGCTGGCCGCCTCGAAGCAGGCCAGCGCCGCATGCTGTGACACCGTGCTCGCGCAGATGAACAGGTTTTGTGCGAGCCGCTCGATCACCGGTACCAGCGGCTCGGGCACGACCAGCCAGCCCAGGCGCCAGCCCGTCATGCTGAAGTACTTGGAGAAGCTGTTGATGCTGATGACGTTGTCGTCCAGCGCCAGCGCCGTGTGCCCGAAGGTGTCATCGAAACTCAGGCCCAGGTAGATTTCGTCGATCAGCGTGATGCCGCCGCGTGCGCTCACGACCGCGTGAATGCGGCGCAGTTCGCCGGGGTGAATCGAGGTGCCGGTGGGGTTGGACGGCGAGGCCAGCAGCACGCCGCGGGTTTTGTCGCCCCAAGCGGCCTGCACCTTGTCGGCGCTGAGCTGGAAGCGCTCTTGCGCGGAGGTGGGAATGAGCACAGCGCGGCCTTCGGCGGCACTTACGAAATGCCGGTTGCACGGGTAGCTCGGGTCCGGCATCAGGATTTCGTCGCCCGCTTCGATCAAGGCCAGACACGCCAGCTGCAGCGCGGCCGACGCGCCGGCGGTGACGATGATGCGCCGGGCCGGCACGCTGATGCCAAAGCGCTGCTGGTACCAGTCGCTGATGCGCTCGCGCAGCGGCTCCAGCCCGGTGGCTTGGGTGTACTGCGTGCTGCCGTTGCGAATCGCGCGGGCTGCCGCCTCCTGTACCAGCGGCGGCGCGGTGAAGTCCGGCTCTCCGATGTTCAGGAAGATCATGGGCCGTTCGGTATGGGCTACTTCGCGGGCCAGGGCGGAGGCGGCCTTGGCCACCTCCATTACATAGAACGGTTCGATGCGCTGCGCGCGGGTGGAGATTTTCATCATGTCGTGGCCCTTGCGCTCATCGTCCTATGCCCTTCGTGCGATCAAGAGCCACCTCGGCAGCACGCAGGGTGGGTGCCAGGCCGTTCAGCACTGCGTTCACGTATTTGTGGCCGTCGGTGCCGCCGAACTCCTTGGCCAGCTCGATGCACTCGTTGAGTACCACGCGCCAGGGTACGTCGAGGCAGTGTTTGAACTCGTACGCCCCGATCCACATCACACCGTGCTCGATCGGCGAGATCTCGGCCATCTTGCGGTCCAGCAGCGGCAGGATCAGCGCATCGAGCGTCGCCGACTCCTCGATGCAGCCATGCAGCAGCGCATCGTAGTGCGTGGCATCGGCCTTGTGAAAGCCGGCGAGGTCGCGCGTGAAGCTGTCGATGGCGGCGGCGTCATTGCGCCCGACTTGGTACTGGTACAGCGCCTGCAGCGCGAACTCGCGCGCGCGCGAACGGTTGGACTTGGCGGCCGCCTTGCGCGCACCGGTGCTGGTCAGGCCGGTGCGGGACTGGCGCGGCGGGCGTCCGGCCGGGTTTGCCGCGCTGTCGGGTGTCGCAGGTTTTTCCATGATCATGCCATCTGGCCCAGCAGATTTGCCATTTCCACCGCCACGCGGGCCGCGTCCCGGCCCTTGTCGGTTTGCCGGGCGATGGCTTGGTCCAGGTTTTCGGTGGTGATGATGGCGTTGGCCACCGGCAAGCGGTAGTCCAGCGCGATCCGGCTCACACCGGCGCCCGATTCGTTGGCCACCAGCTCGAAGTGGTAGGTTTCGCCGCGGATGATGCAACCGAGTGCAATCAGCGCGTCGAATTTGTTTTGTTCGGCCAGCGCCTGCAGGGCCAGCGGCACTTCCAGCGCGCCGGGCACCAGCACGTGCACGATGCTGTTGTCTGGCACGCCCAGCGCCGCGAGCTCCGCCTTGCAGGCGCTTGCGAGGCTGTTGGTGATGCTCTCGTTGTAGCGCGCCTGCACGATGCCGATATGCAGTTTGCTGCCGTCTAGCGGCCGCGCGGCCGTTCCCTTTTCTGCGCCAAACATGCTTTATTCCTTCGGTGTGTAGCCGGTGATTTCCAGCCCGTAGCCCACCATGCTGGGCAGGCGGCGCGGAGTGCCCATGAGGTTCATTTTGCGCACGCCGCATTCGCGCAGGATCTGCGCGCCGATGCCGTAGGTGCGCAGGTCCATGCGGCCGCGCTCCGGGCCGTGGCTGGCGCGCGCCGTGCCTTCGAACTGGGCCAGCAGTTGGGCCGCACTCTCGCCGCAATTGAGCAGCACGGCCACGCCCTGGCCCAACTGCGCGATGTGCTTGAGGCTGGTGTCCAGGCCCCAGGTGTGCATGGAGCGGTTGACCTCGAGCGCGTCGAGCACCGACAGCGGCTCGTGCACGCGCACGACCACGGTGTCATCAGGCTGCCACTGCCCCTTGACCAGCGCCAGATGCAGGCCGTGGCTGGGTTTGTCCAGATACGCATGTGCGGTGAATTCGCCGTAGGCCGTGTTGATGGTGCGCGTGCCGACGGGCTCGACCAGCGATTCGACCCGGCTGCGGTGTTCGATCAGATCGGCAATCGTGCCGATTCTCAAGCCGTGCTCGGCGGCGAACAGCTGCAGGTCGGGCAGGCGCGCCATGGTGCCGTCGTCCTTCATGACTTCGCAGATCACCGCGGCCGGCGAGCAACCCGCCATCGCGGCCAGGTCGCAGCCGGCCTCAGTGTGGCCGGCGCGCATCAGCACGCCGCCATCGACGGCCTGCAGCGGAAAGACATGGCCGGGTTGCACCAGGTCCTCGGCCTTCGCGCCCCTGGCCACCGCCACCTGCACGGTATGGGCCCGGTCGGCGGCGGAGATGCCCGTGGTCACGCCCTCGGCGGCTTCGATCGAGACCGTGAACGCGGTCGAATGCTTGGCGTTGTTGCGCGCCACCATGGGCGGCAGATGCAACCGCTCGCACATTTCGCGCGACAGGGTCAGGCAGATCAGGCCGCGCGCGTGGCGCGCCATGAAGTTGATTGCCTCGGGCGTCACGTGGTCGGCGGCCAGGATCAGGTCGCCTTCGTTCTCGCGGTCTTCTTCGTCGACCAGGATCACCATGTGCCCAAGGCGCATGTCGGCCACGATGTCTTCAACCGGGGAAATGGGGACGGGGGAGTGCGTTGTCATGGAGGGTTTCGGTCAGTTTCTGTCGGGTTGCTGCGGATCGGCGCGCAGCATGCGTTCCACATAGCGCGCGATCAGGTCAATTTCGAGGTTCACCCGCGAGCCTGAGCGCAGGTGGCACAGGGTGGTGCTCTCGACCGTGTGGGGAATCAGGTTGATGCTGGCCTCGCAGCCCGCCTCCGAGTCGGACACGCGGTTCACGGTCAGGCTCACGCCGTTGACCGTGATGGAGCCCTTGTAAGCCAAATATTTGGCCAATTCGCGCGGCGCATTGACGCGCAGTTCCCAGCTCTCACCGACTTGCGCAAAGTGGCTCACCGTGCCAATGCCGTCAACATGGCCGGCCACGATGTGTCCGCCCAGGCGGTCGTGCGCGCGCAGGGCTTTTTCAAGGTTGATCGGGCCGAGCTCCGTGAGGCCCGTGGTTTTATCCAGCGATTCCGCGGAAATGTCGATGCTGAACTGCTGCTGGGATGGCGAAAGCAGGGTGACCGTCATGCAGGCGCCATTGAGGGCAATGCTGTCGCCCAGCGCGACGTCGTCCAGGTAGCCGGCGGGGGCCTCGATGGTGAGGCGCTTGCCGTGCTGTAAAGAGCTTCCCAGGTCGTGGACTGCGGCGATGCGCCCCACGCCGGTGATGATTCCGGTGAACATCCTGCTATTTTCGCAGGGATTGGGGCTAAAACTGATCGCGCCCCGGAATTCTGGCCAGAATGCGCAGATCCGGCCCGATCATCTGGCTCGACTGGAACGCCAGTGGCACCGCCTGCGAGAGCTCGGTGAGCGGCCCGAAGTTGGCCATGCCGCGCCCTTGGCCCAGCAATTTGGGCGCGAGGTACACCAGAAACTCGTCCACCAGGCCTTCACGGATCAGCGAGCCGTTGAGCTTGAATCCGGCTTCGACATGCAGCTCGTTGACTTCGCGCCGGGCCAGGTCACGCAACATGGCCGCCAGATCCACCTTGGCCGAGGTCTGCGGCGTCTGGCCTGGCAGGTAAATGACGGTTGCGCCGCGCGCCTCCAGCGCCGCCTTTTTTGCATCATTTCGGACTGCAGCGTAGATGTACAGGGTGCGTTCAGCTATGAAAAGGTGAGCTTCCAGCGGTATTTCGAGCCGGCTGTCCACCACCACCAGATGCGGCTGGTGCGGCATCTCGACCAGCCGCACGTCGAGCCGCGGGTTGTCTTCGAGCACCGTGCCGATGCCGGTGAGCACGGCGCTGGCGCGCGCGCGCCAGGTGTGGCCGTCGGCGCGTGCGGCCTCTGCAGTGATCCACTGACTGATGCCATTGTCCAGCGCCGTCTTGCCGTCCAGCGAGGCCGCCACCTTCATGCGCACCCAGGGCACCCGGCGGATCATGCGGCTGAAAAAACCGATGTTCAGCTCGCGTGACTCGGCCGCGCCCGGCCCGACCTGCACCTCGACGCCGGCCGCGCGCAGGCGCGCAAAACCCTGGCCCGCGACCAGCGGATTGGGGTCGGCAATGGACGCCACCACTTTCTTGATGCCCGCCGCGATCAGCGCGTCGCAGCAGGGGCCGGTGTGCCCATGATGGGAGCAGGGCTCCAGCGTGACGTAGGCGGTGGCACCGTGAAGATCGTGGCCGCGAATGCGCGCATCCTCCATCGCTACCACTTCCGCATGCGGGCCGCCGCGCTGCTGGGTGAAGCCGCGGCCGATCACTACGCCTTGAGCGTCCGCAATGATGCAGCCAACCCGGGGGTTGGGGCTGGACAGCCCGATGGATTGCCGGGCCAGCGCCAACGCGTCGGCCCAAAGTGCCAAGGTCATGGTTTGTGCCCGGGGTCAAACCGGGTGACTTGATCGCGCGATTATGGCGTCAAAGCTGCGAGGCCGAGGCGCTGCACTCCAGGTCCGTGGTGGTTTTGGGTGTGCAGACGCGCAGACGTCCGGTCGAGGCGATTTTGATGCGGCGTGTCTGCTTGGCCAGCGCGTTTCCCGCAACGTCATTGCGGGCAATGGTGAGGGTCAGGGCACCGAAGCCACCCCCTTTCACCTTCGAGTAGCCGGACGCGTCGTACATGATGTAGGGCGTTGTGTCCCCTGCGGGCCCATTGCCGGTGACCGACAGATAGGCCGGGGAAGGATCACCGGTCGAAATGGTGATGTCGCTGCCGACCTCGTATGCTTGCGATTGATTTTTGTCCACAAACGCGACCCAGCCGCTGTTCCAGTTTGCACCGTCGGCCGGTACCATCATGGCGCGCATGCCGCGCTTCATTGCCTCGCCACGCGTCGCATTGATGGTGGCGATCAATGAGTTGGCTGCCGATGTCAATTCCGCGTTGCGCTGGAATGTCGTGAAACTGGGAACACCCAGGGCCAGTGCGATCGCGACCAGCGTCACGGTCACCATCAACTCGATGAGGGTAAAGCCCTTGCTGGCAGCACGATGCATCTTCATTTCCAGCACACTGAACTTTTGGTTCCCGTGCAGGTTTTCGTACCGCTGCTGAGTATTTGCAGGGTGCCCGCATCGGGGTCGGCCATGACGGGCTCGGCGGCGACCATCACGCATTCGGCGATGGTGGAAGACGGCAGGCCGATGCACTCAGGTAGTAGGCAGTTTTCGCGGGCGTGTCCCCCGAAAAGGTCTTGAAGGGCACGGTTGTTGGCGGCGTCACGACCGGTGTGGCGACGCCGCCAACGTTCGTAAACGCAAAATAGCTGTTGTTTTGCGTCATAAACCGCTCCTGTTGCTGCATCAGCTCCGACAGTGCCGTCCGTGCCTCGGCCCTCCTGCCCTTCAGTACGGAGTCCTTGTAGGAGGGGTAAGCAATGCTGGCCAAGAGCGCGACGATGGTCACGACGATCATCAGTTCGATCAGGGTAAAGCCGTGAATAGGACTCTTTTTCATGGCGCATTCTTCAAGTCTTGGTAATTGTTGATCTGCCGCCAGCTGAGCCGGCCTGCGATCACCTTGGTGGTGGCGGTACCCCCAAGCGACAAACCGATGGATCCCTGCTGGATGACCTGGCTGGTGACGGTCTTGGTCCGTCGCCCGGTACTGTCACTGATGCTGTAGGCCGTGGCGCCGCTGACCTCGGCTACCAGCGGCTCCCCCATGATGCCTACGCTGGAGCTGATGGCCGTGCCGCCGCCGCTCGCGATATTCACGGTGTACTGATTTCCCCCTCCTGCAGCCGAACAGCTGCCGGCCGAGGCGGCCGGGATCAAGCTGCCAAAAACGATGGAATTCCCGACCACGGTGGAACTGCTGATCTGCCGTTCACCCGAAGTCGGAAAGTCAGCGTACCATCCGGAGCGCTGGGTGGTGTCGGTGTCCTTGGCGGCGCGGCCCAAGGTGAACGCTGGAACTGTGATGGCCCCGGTCGAAGCATTTGCTGTGCCCGCCTGCAGCCTCCCGCGACCGTTGATGGCGCTAAGGCCCGCGGGCTTCGTGTCGTTCGTACCGTCGCCGTTGTCGTACACCATGTAGACCGTTTGTTGCGCGGTCGAATTTCTGTCCGATACCTCCAGGTATTTGCCTGTTCCAAAGGTGACGTAGCTGGCAATGACACCACTATCTTGAACGGGGCCATAGGCAATGCTGGGAGCCATGGTGATGGGCTGAACATTTCCGGACGCGTCCCTCGCGACAAACAGAGGCGATGGAACCGGCACCGACCCTCTGCTGAAGGGGGACAGCTTGTTGATGGTCCAGTCGGTGATCCCCAACATCGAGAAATCTAGTTTCCAGAGATTGCCGTGCAGGTCACCCATGAAAATCTGCGTGACCTCCCTGGCTGAACCCAATGCTGCCCTGAAGTTGATCAAGCCCGTGGCTTTGGTGGCGCTCAGTGTGCCGTCGACAGGCAGGGATATCTTGTAGTAGTTCGTGCCCAGCACCCAGGCCGTGCCGGCTGGCTTTCCCAGGTCGAGCAGAAACAGCGCGGGGCTTCCGGTGGTGCTGAACACGCCCGCGCTGTCGGCTACATAGTTGTTCACGCCACTACCTACGACAGCGAACCACTTGTAGGTGGCCGGTTTCACGCCTGCGGCACTGGTGCGCAGCTTCAATATTTGGGGCCGCCCCATCACATTCCCCATTTCGGGATCGTCGGCATGGGTAAATTCCCACATCACGCTCGATGCGGTGAAGGCGGCGGGATTGGTCACGTCGAGTGCAAAGACACCCTGGCCACCGCCCCCCGTGCCCGAGACCAGCACGGTTTTCCAGTCGGCAGCATTCCCCGCCGACCCCACTTGCGCCTCGGCGACAGCGGGCGGGCCATCCACATAGCTCTGGTGGTTATTGACGTAGGCGGGACTGGTCAGTGCCGACAGCTTTGAGCCCATCCAGCTGGGAATATAGGCAAACAACTCGTCACCGGTCTTGGCATGGAACGCGTGAAACATTCCGTCGTTGGCGCCCACAAACACGGCTGGTGTGCGACTGGCGTTCGTGGTGTAGAAACCCGTGTAAGTGCTGGAGATGATGTTGGTTGCCGGCGCGCCGGAATACACCACGCCTGAATTGATGATGTCGCCCAGCAATTTGTTGCGCTTGCGGAACACTGTGCTTTCTTTGGAGTGGTCACCGCGCAGGTAGTTCAGACGATCCTGTCCCAAACCGTCACTGGCAGACGTGGGGGCTGGTTTGTTCAGCGCGGCTTGCAAGCTGCTTTCGATGGAGCCCCAACTGAATGACGTGGCGACCGGATACGCGGTTGCCCCCGCGTTGCCCACCACGATATTGCGCGCGGTAGCGGGTGATGCCAGTGCTGCCAGTTGGGCCGATGCGGTCCAGGTCGTGGAGTTCGAGATGGTGACCACATTGCCTTCGCTCACGCTCACCGGAATGGCCAGAAGGTCACCACTCCAATCGGATGTATCGAACGTTCCCTGGTAGATCGTGTCGCCTGCCTGCGTCAGGTTCTTGGACTGGATCGCGCCACCGGCAATGCTTCGCGCGGCGGTCGACGCTCGGTTGAAAATGCTGTCAAAGGCACTCAGTACACCGCGCGCGTTGCTCTGCAAGTAGTAGGTACTGGCCTCCCCAGGATTGGCGGGGTCTTGCCAGACGTTGTTGTCGTTGGTGCCATCCTGCTTCTTGAAGGGGTTGCCAAACGTGTTGTAGGGGGCTTTGCCCAGGTTGGAGGGGTCTGTTTCAAAACCACCATACTTGGCTGCCGTGAAGAGCTGGTTCGCGTAACGCCGGGTATTCACATTGTTCTGCGCAGCGTATTCGTTGACGTCGAAGGTAAAGGTCTTGACGCGCAATCCAGGCCGTTGTTTGGCGGGTCCACTCGTACCCGTCCAATTTGTCCCACGAATGTCGTGCGTGTGGCTCCAATAGGCGGAGCCCATGATCTGGCTGGTTTGAGTATTGCCTGGAACGCTGCCATTGGCGCCGTTTGGATTTCCGGTCGTGCGCGACGTACCCTGGCCGTCGATGTAGGAGGTGGCCGAATTCTTCTCGAAGCTCTGCACGATGCTGCGCCAATAGTTGATGTCGGGGATGTTGTTGGCGGTGTTCGCGGCAGGCAATCGGTTGCCGTCGTGGGTATTGATGTCGCCGATCATCACGATGTTGCTTTTCAGGCATGAATAGTCGCTGCTATTGGAGCGACCGTCTCCGTACGGGTCGGCCCAGGTTGTTGTCACTGGGAATCCGTCGTACATCGCTGGCTGGATATTGCTCACGGCGTCGGGGCTTGGCTGCAAGCCCTGCAGATAGCGCAGCGCTTCATAATGCAGTTCTCCAACCGGGTCGTATATCTTGTATCGCCCTTTGACCGGGCCGGTGCGGCCGAACTGGTTGAGGTAGGTGGTCACACCGCTTTTGCCATACGTTGCGTCGTCTGCGGGGTTAACGATGAAGACGCCCGTCGTCTCGTCCCACTCCTTGACGGGATTGCCGGTGGTCGGCGTGCTGTCGATGCCATTGACATCAAAAGTCCTGGCCCCGACATATTTCATGGGCGCGCGCAATACACCACCATAGCGCCCGTTGTTGTAGCTGGCGGTCTGGTCCATCAGGTAGCCGAATGCGGCCAGCCGCAGTTGGTCACTGTATTTCTGGATGACGCCGGACGGCTTGTAGTTGCCATTGGGATACTTTTGGCACAAGCCATAGTCACGTGAGTCTTGCAGCAGCCCGGAATTGTCCACGTTGCATACCTGGACGCGCGAGTAGAAAAAACCATCACTGTTCAAGGATCCTGTCGTGATTGGCGCCCAAGGCCCGTTGTAGGCTCGCGTATAACATTTCTTGCCAATACTTGGCGCGGGATCCACAAAAGATCCCGTCACGTTATTGCCACAGGTTACTCCGTTGGACGCTAGAAAAGTGATCCAGCCACCCGCCTGACCCCCGGAACTCGGGGCGCCATAGAGCACTTCTTTGACACCGGTAAAAGAACAATTGCCGTTCTCATCGGAGCAATAACTTCCACCAAAAGTGCTCTGGCCCGTGCTCTGTGTTTGATAGGGATTCACAACCGGACCTGTCGATGAACTGGCGGCCACGCCGCCCAATGTGTAGCTTGTGGCAGAACCTGCATCGTTCCCGACCTTGGCGATGCCAAAATAGATTTGGTTGAGTCTGTTAACAACCCAGATGTCGTTGGCCCCCGCGGCAGTCGCCATGGCCGTGGGGACGGCCCCAAAGTAAGCGGCACCCGACGAGCCCCCGCTTTTCAGCAACTGTTTGCCCGGGAAGTTCTGGCTGTTCCAAAAGTTGATGGGATCGCCGTCCGGCAGCACCGCGCGCTGGAGGATGGTCAATGACGGCGTGTCGATATAGCGATCACCGCCGGTCAACGCCAGTCGCAACATGTCAATGGCCGAGCTGGAGGCCCAATTGAGAAAGTTGCCGCTGAAGGCGTTCGTGCACATCCGGCTCGTCCTGGTGGGCTGCATCGCATCAGGCATGGTCAGTGCAGTGGCCGGGCCGCTGCGGTCGAAGCGTTTGAAGTCCGCCGTGGTTTGCGGTGCCACCGGTGTTTCGGTCGGCGCGTTGTTATACGTGTAGCAGCTCTCCGCATCGTAGTAACCCAGGTACTCCTTTGTGTTGGTGTAGGAGCCGTCCGTCGTCGCCTGGGGAACGTCGACATACTGTGCCCCCACCGTCGGGTATTCCACCGACAAAGTCAGTGCTAATGCAGGCTTGTCGCCGGTGGTTGTCGCATACAGTGGGTCGGCAGACAGGACGACGGGTGGTATGTTGGGCGGAGTGGGTGCGGTGCTTTGACTGATCGCAACGAACGACACCGCAGCAATCACCGGGACCAGCAGCCACGGTATCCAACGCTGACACAGCCAGCGTGGTGGTGGGCGACTGGTGAATCGTGAAAAACCATCGGCACAGCGCGCTTTGATTGCCGTAATTCGTGAAATAGCTTGTGTAATCGTGTGCATGGCGTCGTTCCCGTGGCTAATTTCGGTAGAGCGTTTGCAGCACGGCTTGAATGTCGGTGCGCGGTCCAAATCCCATGGCGGTCACCCGGTACAAAAACGTGGGGTTGGACCGGTCACCGACAAGATCGGGCACCAGCTCGATGATGTAGCGGGGCGCCGTGGCAGGCTGTACGCCTGGTGTGCCGGCGGCGAAGACGCGGCCGGTGAAAGCTCCGAACTGCACCGTCGCGGCACTGGAGCCGGTGGCCGTGTAGTCTGCAGTGAGCCACGCTGGTTTACCTGTCAATCCCGAATTGCACAGACCGACTGAATTGCCCGATGTGCCGCATCCATCGATAAATGGTGTTGAACTTTTCCCGTCGAACTGGCTTTGGCGCACAGTGGGGGTGGCAGGCCGCGGCGATGGGTGGATATCGAATTCCGCGTCCATCAACGCCGCCTCGGCAGCCTGCCAGGCCACTTGCAGGTCACGATCATTTCTGGCGCCACGTTCGCTCATCAAGGCGATTTGAGCGCTACCGATGCCCAGCACCGATACCACAATCAGGATCAGCATGACGATGACCAGGGAAGCGCCGCGTTGTGCGCGGTGGCGTAGCGTGGGCAAAGATGGGGCAAGCATCATCAAATCTCCCGGCATTTCAGAGGCCCTGGTCGTTGCGCAAATGCACCGTGAAAGTAATCACGTGACGCAGGCGGCCATCGACGGCCGGTGTGAAGATGGTGCCCGGGTCGCTGGCAGACGACATGGCAGAGCCAACAACCCCTGTCCCTGAAGACTTCGCTGCGCCAAGCGGATAGAAGGTTTGCGCGACTTTTTCTTGTGCCGAGTTCGGGGATGCCCGCAAAGCCATGCCGATGCGCAGACTGCGAACACGGCGCCAGTTGGCGTTGGTTCCGACCGGATCGCCGGCCACCGTCAACTGGTCAGCGCGAAGGAAGCGGTCGGGTACGCCATCGCCTGTTGCGGCAGGTGCGACGCCAGCGGTCACGGCGTCAACGCCATACAGCACCTGGAAGTTCTCCACGCCCTGAACAATGGGTTGCGCTGAGAATTTTCCAGTATCTGCCAAGGTGCTACACATCAACGAAGGCTCGCCCAGACTCACTGCGACGTGGATGATGCTGACCGTGCGGTCGTACTTGCCATAAGTGACGGGATCGCGTGAATTTCCGGAACAGTCGATCATGGATTTGTCAGATTTCCCTGAGCCCGGGAAAGTCTCGCCAGCCCGGTGGCGCAAGATCAGAATGTCACTCCCATAACCATCTGCCCCCGCTACGCGTGAGGTGGGCGGGGAGTTCAATGGGTCGGTGCCCGTGGCGAGCAACGCATTGTTGAATCCGTAGATGTTCGGATCCGGGTTGGTTGGCATGCCTGCCGTTACTGGAGCCGGAGTGGCTGTGTACGGCAGATACGGCAGGTCCAG
>SCRR01000286.1 GCA_004322085.1 Burkholderiaceae bacterium | reverse complement strand
CGGCCGAAAGGCGCCAGATCGTGATCGGGCTGACGCCCCCATGCAACGACATTAAGGAGTAGGCAATGACGACGAATCACACAACCGTGACAACTGAATCACCCGAGACCGAGCGCCAAGGCGGACGGATCGCAATGAACACACCGCCGATCGTGTCGTCGCAGGAGTGGGACGCTGCGCGCGAGCATCTGCTTGTGAAGGAGAAAGCGTTGACCCGCGCCCGCGACGCGCTGGCCGCCGAGCGCCGGCGGATGCCGTGGGTCGCCGTGGAGAAGGTGTACGCGTTCGAGGGACCTCAGGGCCGGGCGAGCCTGCTTGACTTGTTCGACGGCCGCCGTCAACTGATCGTCTACCGCGCCTTCTTCGAGCCTGGCGTTCACGGCTGGCCGGAACACGCCTGTATCGGCTGTTCCCTGGGGGTCGACCAGGTCTCTCACCCTGCCCACTTGAACGCGCGCGACACCACGCTCGTGTACGCCTCGCGCGCACCGCAGGCCGACATCGCGCGCCTGAAGGCCCGGATGGGCTGGGACATCCCCTGGTACACCATCACCGACAGCTTCGACACCGACTTCGGGGTGGATGAATGGCACGGCCACAACGCGTTCATCCGCGACGGCGAGCGCGTGTTCCGGACCTACTTCATCAACAGCCGCGGTGATGAGGCGATGGGCACCGTCTGGAGCTACCTCGACATGACGGCGCTCGGGCGTCAGGAAGCGTGGGAGGACTCGCCGCAGGGCTACCCCCAGAGCCGAACGTACAAGTGGTGGAACTGGCACGACAGTTACGTCCCCGACGCCGCGCCCGACCCGAAGTGGGTTGAGGTGTCGGATGCCGGAGAGGCCGCTTTTAGAGAACGCGACGGCTAGTCGGGTGAGACATGAATTCCAGGCCAGCGTCCCAGCGAGCCTTCTTCGGCGTCTCGACCTTGCTCTTCACCGCCAGCGCAACGGTGACGATCGTCTGGTGCGGGTCCATGTCGGCGATGGGCGAGATGCCGATGCCGGGCGGCTGGTCGATGTCGATGGCGTGGATGCGGATGTGCGGACAGACGTGGTCCACGGTCGCGGCGGCGTTCCTCGGCATGTGGATCGTGATGATGGTGGCGATGATGCTGCCGTCCCTGACGCCCATGCTGTGGCACTACCGCCAGGCCGTCGGCAGAACAGGCGGGACGCACCTGGGTCGGCTGACCGCGCTGGTCGGCGTGGGGTACTTTTTTGTGTGGACCGTGGTCGGAATGGCCACCTTTGTGCTCGGCGTCGGGCTCGCGGCGGCCTTGACGCAGTTCCCTGCCTTGGCGCGCGCCGTACCGATCGCGGTCGGCGTGGTCGTCCTGATCGCCGGCGCGCTCCAATTCACTGCGTTGAAGGCGCGTCACCTCGCCTGCTGCCGGGCGGCGCCCGGACCGGGCCGCGCGCTTCTAGCTGACGCCGGCACGGCCTGGCGATATGGCTTGCGGCTCGGCGAGCACTGCATCTACTGCTCTGGCGGTCTGATGACGATCCTGCTGATCATCGGGGTCATGGACCTTCGCGTGATGGCTGCCGTGGTGGCGGCCATGACGGCCGAACGTCTCGCCCCGGCCGGTGAGCGCGTCGCGCGAGCCATCGGAGTCGTCGTCGTCGGGGTCGGATTGCTTCTGATCGCGCGCGCAGCCGGGCTCGGATGACGCATCGGATCGATGTCGAACAAGAACAGGGCGAGCGCCGCGCGCTGCCGTGGGAGCGCGTCATGCGCGCATCACACGCATGTCAGGCGCTCACGCGCTATGCTATGAGCCTTCATTCAGAGCCACACATCATGCGCAGTTTCGACGATGCACAGGGCAACCGCTGGGAGGCCGCGATGCTGGACGCCTCCTACGGCATCATGCTGGTCATTTTCAGCCGGATGGGTGGTGACGAGGTGTTGAAAA
The DNA here is from genome assembly GCA_004322085.1 of Burkholderiaceae bacterium. GTDB lineage: Bacteria > Pseudomonadota > Gammaproteobacteria > Burkholderiales > Burkholderiaceae_C > Rhodoferax_A. The sequence goes on along the minus strand of SCRR01000286.1, from coordinate 13,193 downwards.
ATGAACTCGACGCGGCCAGTCTGCTCGAGGCCGAGCAATTGCTCGCCGCGATGGACGAGGCCAGCCTCAGGGCCGCGCTGCTCACGGCCATTCCCTGGAACTGACCCGGTTTAGTTTCCCTTCCCGAGCATCGAGATCACCAGCCCGATCAGTGAACTGGCGAAGACGAGACCCACGAGCGCGCGGTACGCCATGCCCCAGCCACGCCATCGGACGGCACGGACCCCATACAGGAACCACGCGATGGCGAACACGAATAGCAGCGTACCGCCCGCAACCAGGCCAAACCGGTTTCCGAGGGTTCCCGCAATCACCCCGGCGTTGCCGAGGTTGAACAAGCCCCACTGACCCCACGTCACCCGCCCTCGTGGCGGATCCTGCGCCAGCCACGCCTGCCCGGCGCCGAACGCGCATTGCATGACACCCACCACCAGCACCAGATAGGCCACCATCCACACGAGGTGTTCGGTCGGCTGGTACGCCACCGCGGCCGCGGTGGCGCCGCCCACAATGACAGCCGCAATGCCCACTGCCACAAACGGCAGCGCGGCGACGGCGCGCGGGTTCAGCACCGCATCGTGGCCGTCTGGCGAATGCCGTCGGCGATGCCTTCCGCGAGACCGACATTGTTGTGCTGCAACACCTGTTCGGCACGGTAGCTCGATCGCACCAGCGGCCCGGAAACGACCTCGAGGAAGCCCTTGGCGAGCGCCATTTCGCGGTACTGCTGGAATTGTTCGGGTGTCACGAAGCGCGCGACCGGCAGGTGGTTGTGCGTGGGCCGCATGTACTGGCCCATGGTCACCACGTCGACGTCGGCCGCACGGATGTCGTCCAGCGTATGGTCGATCTCGGCGTCGGTCTCGCCCAGGCCCAGCATCAGGCTGGTCTTGACGATGGTTTGTGGCGCATGGTGCTTGGCAAACTTGAGAATGCCCAGGGTCTGCCGGTAGCCCGCGCGCGCATCGCGCACCGGATGGGTCAGCCGCTCGACCGTTTCGATGTTCTGCGCATAAGTCGCCAATCCCGCATCGATCACCTTGGCAACATGCTCGTGGTGGCCGGCGAAATCGGGGGTCAACGCCTCGACCGATGTCTGCGGCATCCGGCCGTGGATCGCGCGGATGCAGGCGGCGTAGTGGCCGGCGCCGCCATCGGGCAGGTCATCACGATCGACCGAGGTCAACACCACGTATTTCAGATTCATCAGTGCCACTGCGTCGGCGACGCTGGCGGGCTCCTGCGGATCGAGCCAGCCGTGCGGATTGCCGGTGCTGACCGCGCAGAACTTGCAGGCGCGCGTGCACACGGAACCCATCAGCATCAAGGTCGCGGTGCCACGCCCCCAGCATTCGGCGATGTTCGGGCATTTCGACTCGGCGCACACCGTCGACAACTTGTGGGTCTGCACAATGTCGCGGATTTCCTGGTATTTCGCACCGGTCGGCAACCGCACGCGCAGCCAGGCCGGCTTGGGGGCTGCGTCGGGCACGCTGCTCAACGCGCTCGGGCGGATGCCGTCCTTGATCGCGCGGGTGCCCTGCGGGCTGATGAACTTGCTGCCCGGCGTCGGGCGGGCGTTGCTGGTGGATGGGTCCATGGAGATTCCAATACGGGGAAACAGGCGGGCATGAAGTATTCGTCCGCGTCGGTCATTGTATGGGCCGGCATCGGCGCATGGCAGACTGGCTTCAGTCCCTCACATCCGGGAATGGACTCTCCAGCTACTGCGCAAAGTACGGGATGATGCGCGCTTCTGGAAATTCATATAAAAAGTGGCTGTAACCATTACGGGATATCGACAAATAGCTATTAAATCAGGAGCGATCACGCTTTGGTTTCCCGCCACCGCAAAATTATCAAGACATTGCTGAGGTGAAGCTTATGATGCTCACGGTGTCCAGATAGGTCGCTGATGTTTCGCAGGTTGCTGTCCATACATCGAACCCATGGCTTCCTGTGATACGTGCTGGCCAGGAACATGGGGTGCGCTCGAAGCGTGACCTTGACCCTGGATTGAATTGACGCCAATTGACGCCGATTGACAGAAAGGAAGCTGATCATGTGCGACGCTGATGAATGTTCTGGACACAACGACGGCTCAGGCCGCAGGAGTTTTCTCAAGTTGACCGGCACCGCAACGGCACTGCGGTTCGGGCTCGCCGCCGGCGCCCTTGTTGCGGGCCCGGCATACGCCGATGCGTTGACCAAGGCACAGCGCAAGAGCATGACGCCAGAGCAGATCATCCAGACCATGAAGCGGGGGAACGAGCGCTTTCGAAAGGGCGAGAGGAAGGCTCGCAATTACCTGCGTGAGCAAAGGGCGAGCGCGAGTGGGCAGTATCCCGCGGCCGTGCTGCTGAGCTGCATCGACTCGCGCGCGCCGGCCGAAGTGATCATGGACCTCGGCATCGGTGATGTCTTCAATTGCCGTGTTGCCGGCAACGTCGAAGGCGACGACATCCTTGGCAGCATGGAGTTCGCATGCAAACTGGCTGGAGCAAAAGTGGTCGTGGTGATGGGTCACACCTCGTGTGGCGCTGTCAAGGGCGCCATTGCCAACGCCGAGCTGGGCCACCTCACTGGCTTGTTGGACAAGATCAAACCCGCCGTGGAGGCAACAATCTACACGGGTGATCGTTCCGCGACGAACTATGCCTTTGTCGACGCCGTGGCGCGCAAGAACGTCGAGTTGACGATAGCGGACATTCGCAAGGACAGCCCGGTGCTTGCGGAGCTGGAAACCAAGGGCACGATCAAGATCGTCGGTGCGATGTACAACCTTGGAACCGGCGCGGTGGAGTTTTTCGGTTGAGCAGCCGCCGCGGCTGTCGCCATGCTCTTTCGTCTTGCCGCTGACGGCACCCTGCTGTTTCACCTGGCATTCATCCTGTTTGCCGTTTTCGGCGGGGCCCTTGCCGCGCTGTGGCGCTGGGCGCCACTGCTTCATCTTCCGGCGGTGGCCTGGGCGGTCTTTGTCGAGTTGACGGGTCGCATCTGTCCGCTCACCTATCTGGAGAACCACCTTCGCATCAGGGCCGGCCAGTCGGGCTATGCGCAAAGCTTTGTCGAGCACTACCTCGTCGGCGTCATTTATCCATCCGGCCTGACCCGCGATATCCAGTTCATGCTTGCCGTTGGGGTCGTTGTGATCAATCTGGCGATCTATGGCTGGATTGCACTGCGCCGGCGAACACGGCATGGTCGAGAACGGTGAACAGGCGACGGTCATTCAGGCCGGCAAGGACCAACTCGTGGACGTTCATGCACTGGGGCACAGCCACGCGCCGGCGGCGGTCAGCATGGCCTGCAAACCGGTCTCAAGCGTCGGGTGGATCTGCGGCGCGAACTTCGGCGAGTGATTGCTGGGGATCTTGTTGATCGCCTTTTCCTGTTTGGCTTTCGCATACACCGCCGGATCGGTGCCGCCGACGAACCAGAACACATAGGGCACGCCCCAGGTGCGGCCGAAGATGCTGAAGTCCTCGCTGGCCGACGCCGGGCCGGGTGCCAGCGAGGCGTTCTCGCCAAACTGCTGGGCAAATACCTGCGCCACCTTTTGCGTCGCGACCAGGTCGTTTTCGGTCAGCGGGTAGCTGTTGATCGTCGTGAATTCGGGCGGCTGCTCGGCACCGGAGGCATCGCACTCGGCGCAGCAGATGCGGCGGATCGATTTGAGCATGTACTCGCGCGTGTCCTCGTCGAAGGTGCGCATGTTTAGCTTGATGGTGGCGTCGTCCGGGATGATGTTTTCCTTGGTGCCGGCTTGCAGCGACCCGATCGTGAGCACCGCGGGCACAGTCGGCGCAATCTCCCGCGAGACGATGGTCTGCAGGCGCAGCGTGGTCGAGGCAGCCATGATCACGGGGTCGATGGAGGTCTGCGGCTGCGAGCCGTGCGAGCCGCGCCCGAACAGCTTGATCTTGAGGCTGTCGCCGGCCGACAGCGTGACGCCGGGACGGTAATTCACGGTGCCGGCCGGACCGACCATCACGTGCTGGCCCAGGATGATGTCGGGCTTGGGGAAGCGCCCTTCGCCCCAGTCGCGCACCATGGCGGTCGCGCCCTCGGCCGATTCCTCGCCCGGCTGGAACACGATCATCAGCGTGCCGTGCCAGGCGCCGCGATTCGCGGCCAGGATGCGCGCCGCGCCGATCATCCAGGTCACGTGCATGTCGTGACCGCACGAGTGCGCAACGCCGACCTGGACGCCGTCCGCATCGCGCGCCATCACGTTGCTGGCATAGGGCAGCCCGGTGTTTTCGGCCATCGGCAGCGCGTCCATGTCGGCGCGCAGCATCACGGTCGGGCCGGCGCCGTTCTTCATCACGCAGACCACGCCGGTCACGCCAACGTTGCGCGTCACCTCGTAGCCGAGGCCCTGCATCGCGTCGGCGACGATCTTCGCGGTGCGCACTTCCTGCATGGACAACTCGGGGTGCTGGTGGATGTCTTTGTAGAGCGCTTCGAGTTCGGCCATCAGGGCGGGTTCGGCGGTGCCGAGGGCTTGGGTAAGTGCATTCATGATGACTCCAGAAGTGATGAAGTGAAGTGAAATTGGAGATTCAGACCTGTGCCTTGGCTCCCTTGGGGACCGTGAGCACGATCGAGAAGATGGCCATCACGACCATTAGCAAGTTGAAGCCCAGCGCAACGATGGCGGCCTCGCGCACGGCCAGGTTGTCCTGGCGGCCGACGAAGGTGATCACGCCATCGAGCCAGTTCACACTCGCACTGTCGCCGCTGAGCGCCGTGAAGATGGTGGCGGAAATCGCCACGCCGAAGGCGGCGCCAAGGGATGAAGCCATCTTGTAGATGCCCGAACCCGACCCCGTCTGGGCTGCAGGCAGGTTCGATAGCGCGGCATCGGTCGAGGGGGTGGCATAGAACGCCAGACCCACACCGAACAGCGTGTAGCCGACGCTCGCGAGTATCTTGTAGTCCGACAGCAGCAGGTTGGCAGGCGACACCATCAGGATCGCCAGACCCGTGATCAGGCAACCCCAGATCATCGGCTTGCGCGGGCCGAAGCGTTGCAGCAGTTTCTCGCCCACGCGGATGAAGGCGATGATGGCAATGGCGTAACCCAGCGTCAGAAAGCCCGCCTGTTGGGCGTTCAGGTTGCCGCCGATCTGCACCAGTTGCAGCGACACGATCAGCGTGCCGGCGGTACCGTTGACCAGGAAGTTGGAGATCGTCGCGCCGGTGTAGGTCGCGTTCTTGAACAGGCTGAAATCGAAGAACGCACGGGACGCCTTGTATTCGATGCGGACAAACAGCCAGCCGAACAGCACCGTTGCCGCCAGCAGCCCCAGGCTCGTCGGGCTGGTCCAACCGAGCTTGTTGCCCTGCGTCACCAGCACCTGAAGTGCCACCATGGTGACCATGAAAGCCAGCACGCCAAACAGGTCGAACTTGTACTCGCCGCTGGTTTCGGCCCTGCTCTCGGGCGTGCCGTGCATCATCCACAGGCCGAGCACGCTCACCGCGGCGGCCACCCAGAAGATCGAGCGCCAGCCAAAGTTCTGCGACATCAGGCCACCGACCAGCGAGCACAGGCCCGATCCACCCCAGGAACCGATCGACCACATGCTGATGGCGCGCTGGCGCTCGGGGCCGTCCCAAAAGGCCTTCACCAGCGCCAGGCTGGCCGGCATGATGCACGCCGCCGACAGGCCCTGCAGCGCACGGCCCGACAGGATGACCGGTGCGGCCAGCTGACCCCGCGGCGTCAGTGCCACCAGCAGCGAGCCGGCGATGCTCAGGTAAAAGCCGATGCGTGTGATCTTCAGCCGGCCCACACGGTCGGCCAGGCCGCCCACCACCACGATGAAGATGCCCGAGAACAGCGAGGTGACGGCCACCGCGACGTTCATCATGCTCGCATCCATGCCGAGGTCGCGGCCCATGTCGGGCGCGATGTTGAGCGTCGTCTGGGCAAAGAGCCAGAACGCGACGACGCCCATGATGATGCCGAACAGCAACCGATCGTTGCCCTGGTACGGCCTCTCGGGTTTGACGTTGGCATCCATGTTGTTTTCCATCGCGCCTACACCACCTGAATTCTCGCGCCGGCTGCGTCGCCGGGCAAGCACTATCGATTGAGTCAAATTCCTGGGGTTCTGTATTTGCATAATGCAAGCAGTTGAACTACGAGGTCTCCCGATGTCGCTTGCGCTCTACGGTCATCCCTTCTCCTCGTACACACAGAAAGTGCTTATCGCGCTGTATGAGAACGGCACGCCCTTCGAATTCCGCTGCCTCGAGCCGGAGACCCCGCAACACGCGGCCGAGTGGTTGCGGCGCTGGCCGCTGCGCAAGTTCCCGCTGCTGGTGGACGGCGAGCGCAACGTCGCCGAGACCCCCATCATCATCGAGTACCTCCAGCTCGTGCATCCCGGCCCGGTGCGCCTGCTGCCGGCGGAGCCAATGGCTGCGCTGGACGTGCGCTTTCTCGACCGCTGCTTCGATCTGCACGTCATGAGCCCGGTGCAGCACGCGGTCAGCGGCGCCCTGACGGGTGACCCGAAAAAGCGCCAGGAAGGACTGGCGTTTGCCGTGGAAAAGCTGGAACTCGCCTACGCGTGGCTCGAAGGGCAGCTGGCCGGCAAGACCTGGGCCGCTGGTGCGGACTTCACGCTGGCGGACTGCGCAGCCGCGCCCTCGCTGTTCTACGCGGACTGGACGCACCGGATCCCCGAAGCGTTTCTGCGGCTGCGCGCCTACCGCGCACGGTTGCTGGCCCGCCCGTCCTTCGCCCGGGCGGTGGACGAAGCGCGGTCGTACCGGCCGCTGTTCCCCCTGGGAGCGCCGGACCGGGATTGAAGCCGCGTACCGCAAAACCTCGAAAGATTAGATGAAAAGTGACTGTAGTCCTTATGGGAATTGAATATGTAGCTCTGGAAATCAGAGTATTGAAGCTCAACTGCGAAGGTACGCTCGTTGCAGGAATGCATCGCCCGCGGCTACGGCGTTGACTGCTTCAGGCTGGACCCGGACACTCGATGCCGAAGCCCGAAGGTCAGCGACGGTCGGGAGCGTTCACTGGCCGGCATCACGCTTCCCGTCGAGCAGCCAGCTGATGGACTTGCTCAAAGGTGCGGCGCGCGGACGCCAGAAAGTATGCGTTTGAATCGCTTCCGCAAGTCGTTGTTCCAGCTACGCATTCAAACGTCCCAATTCAGTCGATGGAGACAGAGCGCGATGCAATGTCAGTACCCATAGACCTCTTGCCGACGTTTGAAAGCCTTCTGGCTACCTTCAAGAATTGTGCAGACGATGTCTTTGGTCTCGGTGGTGTCGATCGACCCACGGTCCCTGATCACCGACACTTCGCTGGCGCCGCGCAACGGAATGATTAGCTCAGCGTCCCCAAGGACGGCGATGTTGGGATTGTGCGTGACGATGATGACCTGCCGGTGTTCCTTGATGCTGCGCAGCGATCGCACAACCGTTTTGTAGATGAACTCGCCATCGAGGTTGTCCTCCGGCTGATCGATGATCAGGGGCACACGGCTCTTGGAGAACAGCAGCACCGTCAAAAGGATTGCCTGCTGCTGGCCGAGCGAAAGCTTGGCGAAATCACGGACCCGATAGCCTTTGGTGCCGTCGGGATTCTCGACGACCTGCGTCACCTTGATTTCGGGCCGGTCTTCAAACGCGATGCGCTCCAATGCACACCTGACCTGCCACTCCGATAGCTTCGCGATGATGTCGCCAGCGTCGGCCTTCGAGAACACACGGTTGCCATCGGCATCATTCAACTGTTCGAATACCGATGCATCCTTCGCGTTGACGGCGACAAGGAGTTGAGCCGGCGAAATCGTGGCGGCAATGAGCGCTGCACGTGGAACCTGAGAAGTGCGCCAGCTCATCGTGGTCTTGATCAGCTCTTCCATCTCGGGAGAGAGCAAGCTTTCGTAAAATTGGAACTTGACCCGGTAATCGACTACCGCCGCGGCCAGATTTCCGTTCATCGTCGTCGCGAAGGCCTGACGAGCATTGAATATCTTTGCGCGGAGGGCGGCGCGCTCCTGGATCAGGCGCCTGCGCTCCTTGAAGGTTTCCTGCTGCTTCGGCTGGCTCTTCTTCAGCTCGGTCAGTCGCGCCTGCAGGTCGGCGGCGTCCTTTGTAACCTTGCGGATGAACGCGATGTCCAGCTTAATGTTCTGCTTCTCCAGATCGCGGCGGATCTCCTCAATCCTTTCCTGCGTCGCTTTCTCGCGCGTGACCCAGACTTGAAGCTGCGCCGCGATCTTGTCGTTCGCGGCGACGACCTTCTGCTTGAGCTGGCCGGAGAGCGTGTCGATTTCGGTCGCAAGGCCGTCCACGAGCGCCTTGACGACGTCAAACTCTGCCTTGCCGACAGCAAGGGCGTCTCCATCAACGTCGGCCGTCAACCTGCGTAGCTCGCCACCTGCAAGGCTGTTGGTGATGGAAGTCAGAAGCTCAGACAGATTGCGCTTCAAACCGTCGCGGAAGCGCCGCTCTTTCGCCAGTTTCTCCTCTAGCTCAACTACCTGGCTTGCGTTCTGTCTTTTCAGGGTCGCCACCTGCGTGTCCGCGATGCCCTTGGCCTTTTCCGTAGGCCCGATTTGGTTGATGCTCTGCTGCAGCGTCTCAATCAATGCCTGGTTGGCGAGGATCGCATCGCGCAGCGCCTCATCTTGCTTGCGCAGTTCGCCAAAGTCGATAAAGCCGTCCAGGAATCGGAGGAGGATCGACGGGTCGGTGTCGCAGTGCTGGATCGTGTCAGCCGTTTCGCCTTGTCCATAGCTTTCGATCGCGACGGTCGTCGGTCCTTCCGGATCGGCATTCGTCACATCGCAAAGCTTGCTGCGCATCAGCGTATGGCGTTCTCCCACCTCGTCCTCGTACACGAGCGAGATGGCGTCGGGCCAGACCTCCGAGTCGATGATCGTGCTTTCGGCGGCGTTTCCGGACGCCGCACGAAGTGATTCCAGCAGAGTTGACTTCCCGGCGCCACGCCCACCGATGATGCAGGTCAGGTTCGGGCTGAAATGCACGACCTGATTCTTGAGGAAACCGCCCTCCAGCTTCATGCCTACGAACCTCGGTACGGACGCGGGGATAAGGTCTTCCAGTCGCACGCGCGCGGTCGCGTCCATGAACGCGATCCGCAGCGAAGCGAACGTTAGAGCCTCCATCTTCAGCCTGGTCAGCTTCCTGTTGCCGCTCGCGTTGCGGCCGAGCGCGTTGAGTGTGTGCGCGTCCGAGGACATCACCTTCGCCAGGTCTACCCCTTCCTCAAGACCGAGTGCCGCGCATCGCGTGACGGCGCAGTTCCTTCGGTTTACGTCGGTATCGTCGTGGGAGAACATCGCGCTGTTTGAAGCGTTGGCGATCTCCAGGCCCAGCAGGTTCGAGCAGTTGAAAACTTCCTGCTTGAATGCATCGAATTTCGGGGCCGCCTTCTCCAGGCCGCTATCCATTTCGATGTGCGCGCAAATGCCGAAGCCGTTGAATTCGGCCGCGAATTGCAGGCACTGCGGGACGGTGTTGTGGCAGACCTTCCGGTCATTCGAGATCGTCAGCTTGCCGAAGAAGCGCTGCAGCTGGTCAGCAGTTTCAAAGTAGACAAGTAGGTGTCCCTGCGGCGTGGAAAGCTCGACGCCGGGCATGACCAGCAGGCTTTTGCTCTGAGCGTATTTCAGCGCCGACCGGACGTTCCCGATCTGGTTGTGATCGGTAATGGCGATGAGGTCGAGCCGCTCCGCGATCGACGTGTCAACAATGGCCTCAGGCGTCATCGTTGCATCCGTGACATCGTAGGAACCGTCAGGCCCGAACGAATGGATGTGAAGGTCCGCGCGCCGAAACAGCGCTCCATTGGATTCCTTCTGAATTTCTTGTAGCAGGGACACGGCTTTTCCTCCTTTGGGAAGTATCTTCGGCTATCGGTGTGTTCTCGGTCTATGCCGCTTTCGTCAACGCCTGCGTGAAACACGCCGCTGGACCCACTGCCGGGTCACTGCAGTCGAATGGTAGGTCTTATCGCGGCGTCAGTTTCCTACGGTCATTGTCCAGGCCTTGAGGGCAACCAGTTCAAAACCGGATTGCTCGACCCGTGTGCGGTGGAAGCCCATCAGGATCGGCGAAACGTACTTGCCGTGCTGGAACGCACGGAATTGCGACAGACCTGCCTGACGTAGATCGTGGCGCAGCGTCCGTTTGCGCTTGGTCATATCCGCTAGCGCGTGGGCCAGGGCGAGGGTCTGTTCCGCCGAAACTGGCTTCAGGCCCTCGATCGTCCACGCCTGATCCGACAGCGGGTAGTACAGTCCGTCCGGCATCTCGTAGAGACGCAGGGGCAGGGCCATGAAGTCATCGGGCGAGGCCTTGATCGCCATCTCGAAGTGCGCGCCGTACGGAACGTCGATCCACGAGATGTCAATGTGCTGAACCTGACAATCGTCAATCAGCAGACCGCCATGGCCCTTGATCGTGTCGAGCAGTTGCTTGGCGTGGTTGTCGATATCGCCGTAGGACGGCGTTTCGAGCATCTTCTGCTCATCGAGGTAGAGCACGACCCGCAGCGAAATCTCGCCGACGAACACGAACTTGTTCGTGAGCTGCGCGCGAACGGCGGCCTTGAACGCGGCGCGGGCGTTGCCGCCGTTGGCGTAGGAGACTGGCTCAAAGTCGAACCGCTGCTACCAATCGCCGAACATGGGGTTGATGCCCCCGGCCACGCTCCGGCGCTCGATTTCGAACGGCTCGTCCATCGCAACCCCAATACTCCTCCTGCGCATGCGCCCGGCGAACACCGATGTGCCAAGGTCAGGTTCGCAGTGCTGGGATTGTGCCTTAGCGAAGTGGCGAAGCGGGGATGCCAGATGACTGGCGCCGCGAATGGTTGATTCACGAGATGTTCGGAGCCCCGGTGAAAGTCTCACAAGCCTGCGATCGTCGTAAAGCTCTCGAACGGCCGCTTTGGCTACGAGCGGTCGGCGGCTGCCCTTCTCCGAGCGACCGCATTCGCGAAGCGGTCAATCTCAACTGCCACCATCGCGCGCTCCCAACTCCGCCCGAAACTCCCCCGGCGACAACCCCGTCCACTGTCGGAATGCGCGGATGAAGCTTTTCTCGTTGCGAAAGCCGGCGGCTGCGGCGACCTGCTTCACGGGTTTGGCACTGCGGTACAGCAGCGCCTTCGCGCGCTCGCAGCGCACCTCGTTCTTCAGCGCCTGCAGGCTCGCGCCTTCCTCGCGCAGTTGCCGGTGCAGCGTGCGCGGCGACATGGCGAGCAGTGCCGCCAGGCCATTCGCGTTGCGGGTCTGGTGCGGGTGCGCGGCCAGCGCCTGGCGCACCTGCTGCACCAGCAGGCGGTCGCGCCGGTACTGCAGCACCGTAAGCGGCAGCGCGCGCTGCAGCATGGCGCGGGTGGCGGTCTCGTCGCGCACCAGCGGCAGCGCCAGGTACTGCGCGTCGAAGCGGAAGCCGGCCGTGGCGGCGTTGAAGCGCACCGGCCCGGGGAACAGCAATGGGTACACCGAAGCGTGCGGTGGCGGCGCAAACGGAAAGTCCACCCGCGCCAGCGCGATGCGCGAGTCGATCGCCCAGCACGCAAAGCCGTGCAGGTAGCGCAGCAGCGTGACGAGGCAGAACTCGCGCAGCTCCCCGAGCGCGCGGCGCTCCTCGATGCGCAGCGTCGCGGCCGTGGCGTCCGCTTCGAAGTGCAGCAGCACGTCGTCGGTCAGCAGCCGGTGCTGCCGGCACCAGCGTTTCAGCGCCACGCCCAGCGTGGGCGCGGTGACCGAGGCGCGGCACAGCAGCCCGTAGCTGCCCCAGGGCAGGCGCCGGCCGAACCAGCCCAGCGCTTCGTCGTCGAGCTCCTGCATGGCGTGGGCCGACAGCACCTCGAACTGCGCGGCGGTGACATGGCCATCGGCCTCGCGCAGCCGCCGCGGCGCAATCTGTGCCTGGCGCAGCGCCCCGGCCGGGCTCACGCCGTAGCGCGTGTAGGCGGCCACGATCGCCCGCACGAAGGCCATGGGCGTGGCGGCGGTGCGGCCTGCAGGTACCAGAGCGGCACTGATCCGGTCGTTGGCTGGGCTTGGCATGATTTGCAACTATTGTGACCGCAAATGCGCAGCGCATGGGTGTAGGCTCGCAACCAGGCCCCATTTGCAGGAGACATAAGCATGACAACCGCTGGACTTGCACAGAGTATCGACCGAGGCGCCACCGAAGTGCCGCTGATCGAACAAACCATTGGCGACTTTTTCGATGCGATGGCGGCGCGCCAGGGTGAGCGCGAGGCGCTCGTCAGCGCGCACCAGAAGCGCCGCTACAGCTACACAAAGCTGCAGGCCGAGGCCAACCAACTGGCCAGCGCGCTGTTGCGCTCGGGTCTGGCCCCGGGCGAGCGCGTCGGCATCTGGTCGCACAACAACGCCGAGTGGGTGCTGATGCAGCTCGCCACGGCCAAGGCGGGCCTGATCCTGGTCAACATCAACCCGGCTTACCGTACGGCCGAGCTGGAATACGCGCTGAATAAAGTGGCCTGCCGGGCGCTGGTGACGATGGCGCGCTTCAAGACCAGCGACTACCTGGGCATGTTGCGCGAACTCGCGCCCGAGTATGCGCATGCGCAGGCGGGCCAGCTGGCCTCGGCGCGGCTGCCGCATCTGCGCGCGGTGTACTGGATCGACGAGGCCGGCGTGGGCGTGGACGAACCCGGGTTTCAGCGTTTCTCGCAGCTCATGGCCAGCGGCGACGCGGCCGATCCGCGTGTGGCCGAGGTGCAGAAGACGCTCAAGGCGAGTGATCCGATCAACATCCAGTTCACCAGCGGCACCACGGGCTTCCCGAAAGGCGCGACGCTGACGCACCGCAACATCCTGAACAACGGCTTCTTCATCGGCGAGTGCATGAAGCTGACGCCTGCCGACCGGCTGTGCGTTCCGGTGCCGCTATATCACTGCTTTGGCATGGTGCTGGGCAATCTGGCCTGCATCACGCACGGCAGCTGCATCGTGTATCCGAACGACGGATTCGAGCCGCTTTCGGTGCTGCAGACGGTGCAGGCCGAGAAGTGCACCGGGCTGCACGGCGTGCCCACCATGTTCATTGCCGAGCTCGACCATCCGCGCTTCAAGGAGTTCGATCTGTCCAGCCTGCGCACCGGCATCATGGCCGGCTCGCCGTGCCCCACCGAGGTGATGAAGCGC
>SCRR01000020.1 GCA_004322085.1 Burkholderiaceae bacterium | reverse complement strand
CAGCTTTTCGATATGGACGGCATCGCTCATGGCTTTGATGACTCCCGCTCAGGAAACGATGTAAGCCGCCACCCCGGTGGACAGCAGCTTGCCGTCGGCGCCCAGGAACTCCATGCGGGTGGACGCCACGCGCGAGCCCAGGCGCATGACCTGCGCGCGCAACTCGAAATGGTCGCTGATACCGGGTCGCAGATAGTCGATGCGCAAGTCGATGGTGCCGAGCTTGCCAAAGCGCTGCAGCCGCTGCACGGGCGGCTCATCCATGTGGCGCGCGCCGATCGCCGCCATCACGGCCAGCCCGCCCACAGAGTCGAGTCCCGCGCTGATCACACCGCCGTGCAGGCGGTTGTGCGTAAAGTGGCCGACGAGTTCGGGCTTCATGTCGATGCGCGCCAGGACCTGGTCTGGCCGCAGCGAGGTGATCTTCAGACCCAGTATCTGATTGAAGGCGATCCGCTCTTCGAACAGGGTCTTCAGACCAGCTATGAAATCGGGCTCGAACTCGCCGCCAGCATTTGCGTGTTTAATCATGAGTCTGATTGTCTCGCAGGCGGTAGCGGGCGACGGCGCAGCCCCCAGCCGTCGAAACTGACAGAACGGTCATATTCATGACAGCCTGCAGACCGGGCTGGCGTCTAGAGTACGAAAGTTGTCATGCGGGCGCCACTTCACTGGCGTTGCCCTCCCTCTCCCGTATGAGCGAAACACCGTACGGATCCCGGAGGTCATGATTTCTTCAACGATGCGATCGCCGCAGCGCGCGGCACGTTTTACCAGCCGGCTGCCTGGTGTTGTGCTGGCGGCTTTGCTGGCCAGTTGCGCGGCCGTCGGCCCCGACTATGTGCGCCCGGCGATCAGCATGCCCGCTGCTTACAAGGAGAGCGGTCCGTGGAAGACCGCGGAACCCCAATCCATCGACAGCCGGCGACCGTGGTGGCAGGCCTATGGCGACAGCACCCTGAACCGATTGATGGCGCAGGCCAACCAGGCCAACCAGAACATTGCCCAAGCCGAGGCCCAATACCGGCAGGCGCGCGCCTTGGCCGATGCCGCGCGCGCCGGCTTCTGGCCCAGCGTGGGCGTGAATGCCGGAGTCACCCGGGCCGTGACCAATAGCAACGGCATCAAGGAAGGCACCTACCCGAGCATCGGTTTGGGCGCGAGCTGGGAGCCCGATCTGTGGGGCAGCGTGCGGCGCGCGGTGGAGTCGGGTAACGCCGGTGCCCAGGCCAGCGCGGACGACCTGGCGGCGGCCCGCCTGAGCATCCAGGCCGCGCTGGCGCAGGACTACCTGCAACTGCGCGTGACCGACTTGCTGATCGACTTGTACGCCGTCACCACCGAGGCCTACACCCGGGCCCTGCGGTTGACGCAAAGCCAGTACGCCGTGGGCGTGGCGTTGCGCTCGGACGTGGCGCTGGCCGAGAGCCAGCTCAAGACCGCGCAGGCGCAGGGCGTGGACCTGCAGGCGCAGCGCAGCCAGCTAGAGCACGCCATCGCGATCCTGATCGGCAAGGCGCCGGCCAATTTTGCGCTGCCTGCCGTGAAACTCACGATGCAGCAGCTTGGCGCGCATCTACCGAAGATTCCTGCAGGCCTGCCCTCGGATCTGCTTGAGCGCCGTCCGGATGTTGCCGGTGCCGAACGCCGCGTCGCCTTGGCGAATGCGAATATCGGTGTGGCCAGGGCCGCGTACTTCCCCTCGCTGACGCTGAGCGCCGGCGCCGGCTACAACGCCGCCAGCTTCGCCACGCTGTTCGACACGCCGAGCCGCGTCTGGTCGCTCGGTGCCGCCCTGGCCCAGTCCCTGTTCGACGGTGGCCTGCGCAAAGCCCGTAGCGAGCAGGCGGTGGCGGCCTACGATGCTTCGGTGGCACAGTACAAGCAGACGGTGCTGAGCAGCATGCAACAGGTGGAAGACAACCTGGCGCTGCTGCGGGTGCTGGGCCATGAAGTGGGATTGCAGGACCAGGCAGTGCAGGCGTCGCAGCTGGCCGAACGGCTGGCGCTGGCGCAGTACCGCGGCGGCACCGCCACCTACCTGAGCGTGGTCACGGCGCAGACACTGTCGCTG
>SCRR01000285.1 GCA_004322085.1 Burkholderiaceae bacterium | reverse complement strand
AAGGAGGCGCGCTACGCCTTTAGCGAGCAGGAAGTCAAGCAGTACTTCCCGGCGCCCAAGGTGCTGGCCGGCCTGTTCAAGATCGCGGAGACCCTGTTTGAAGTCGAAATCCGCAAGGACAGCGCGCCCGTCTGGAACCCAGGCGTCGAGTTCTACCGGATCGAGCGCGACGGCCAACTGCTCGGCCAGTTCTACCTTGACCCTGCGGCACGCACCGGAAAGCGCGGTGGCGCCTGGATGGACGACGCGCGCTCGCGCTGGCTGCGCCCGGACACCGCCACGCTGCAAACGCCCGTGGCGTACCTCGTATGCAACTTCTCGCTGGGGGTGGACGGCAAGCCGCCGCTGCTCACGCACGACGAGGTCACCACGCTATTCCACGAATTCGGCCACGGCCTGCACCATATGCTCACCCAGGTGAACGAGCATGATGTATCGGGCATCAGCGGGGTCGAATGGGATGCGGTCGAGATGCCGAGCCAGTTCATGGAGAATTTCTGCTGGGAATGGGAAGTGCTCAAGCACATGACGGCGCATGTTGAGACCGGTGAGCCGCTGCCCAAGGCCCTGTTCGACAAGATGCTGGCTGCGAAGAACTTCCAGAGCGGCCTGCAGACGCTGCGCCAGATCGAGTTCTCCCTGTTCGACATGCTGCTGCACACCGAGCACGATCCGGCGCAGGATTTCATGCCGCTGCTGCATCGGGTGCGCGACGAGGTGGCGGTCATCCAGCCGCCGCCGTGGAGCCGCGCGATGCACACCTTCAGCCATATCTTTGCGGGCGGTTATGCGGCCGGCTATTACAGCTACAAGTGGGCCGAGGTGCTCAGCGCCGATGCCTATGCAGCCTTTGAAGAAACGGCCGGCCGGGACGGTGTCGCAAACCCGCAAACCGGTAGAAAATACCGGCAGGCCATCCTTGAGGTGGGGGGCAGCCGGCCAGCCATGGAGTCGTTCAAGGCGTTCCGTGGTCGCGAGCCGAATCTGGACGCGCTGATGCGGCACCAGGGAATGGCTTGACGATAATGACATCCGGGAGATTGGAATGACTCGAAACAGCACTACCCCTCGCCTGGCGGCTCTCGGGCTGCTGGCCGCATTGCTGACCCTGGGCAGCGCGAGCCTGTGGGCGCAACCGGTCTATCGCATCGTGGGGCCGGACGGACGGGTCACGTTCTCAGACAAGGCACCGCCCGCCACTGCCGGTAAATCCACCACACTGGACGCAGACGCCGCAGGGCCGGCATCGGGGGGTCCGGCATTGCCCTACGAGCTCCAGCAGGTCGCCGCAAAATACCCTGTCACGCTCTATACCGGTGACCATTGCGGCCCCTGCGGATCGGGCCGCGCGATGTTGACCAGTCGTGGCGTGCCCTTCACGGAGCGCACGGTCACCTCGGCGCAGGATGCCGATGCCCTGCAGCGCCTCAGTGGCGACAACACCCTGCCGCTGCTCACGATTGGCGGCCAGCAACTCAAGGGTTACTCGGACACGGAGTGGAACCAGTTCCTGAATGCGGCGGGGTACCCCAAGACATCGCAACTACCGGCGAGTTACCACAATCCGCCGGCCGCGCCGCTGGTGGCCGTGCAGAAACAGCCGCGGGCAACGTCCGCCGCCAATGACGCCGCCCGCGAGCCGTCTGCTGCGCCGGCAGCTCACCCAGCGCCCGACCGCAGCGCGGTGGACAATCCCGCGGGCATACGTTTCTGACATCGATTCACTCTATTTTTCATAGCTGACAGCGCACTACCCTCATGGTCTTGGCGCTGATTTCTATTGAAACGTCAGGGTTTCGACGCCGCTGCCGGCACCCAGCAGGCAGACGTGAGCCCGCTGATGCGCAAAGACACCCACGGTCACCACGCCGGGCCACTGGCTGACCTGCGACTCGAACGCCAGCGGCTCGGTAATCCGCAGGCCGGTGACGTCCAGGATATGCTGGCCGTTGTCGGTCACCAGCGGCTGCCCGTCCTTCAGACGCACGGCGGCGCGCCCACCCAGCGCCGCGAATTGCCGGGTCAGGCGCTGAGTGGCCATTGGGATCACTTCCACCGGCAGCGGGAATTTGCCCAGCACCGTTACCCGTTTCGATTCATCGGCAATGCAGACGAAGCGGCGCGACTGGGCCGCCACGATCTTCTCCCGCGTGAGTGCGGCGCCGCCGCCCTTGATCATGCAGCCTTGGCCATCGATCTCGTCCGCGCCATCGATGTAGACCGCCAGCTCGGCCACCTCGTTGCTGTCGAACACCGCGATGCCCAGCGCCTTGAGCCGCGCCGTGGACGCCTCGGAACTGGAGACCGCGCCCCTGATCCGGTCTTTCATGGCGGCCAGCGCATCGATGAACTTGTTCACCGTGGAGCCCGTTCCCACACCCACGATTTCGCCGGGAACGACATAGTGCAGGGCTGCCTGGCCCACCAGGGTTTTGAGTTCGTCTTGAGTCATTTGAGATAATTGGTTTTACACAGCCGCTCGCCCTGGGCTGGTCGACGGGCCCGCACGAGTCACAGAGTAGCTTCGAAACGTCCAGTTTGATCGGACTACACGCAGATTATCCAATGGCCCTGTTCCCCTACGCGCTCGCCCGCCCTTTTTTATTCGGCCTCGATGCCGAAGCCGCGCACGAACTCACCCTGCACACGCTGGCACGCGCGCAAGGCACGCCACTGGAATGGGCGTACTGCAACAGCCGGGTGGACGACCCGGTCACGCTGGCGGGCCTGAGGTTTCCGAACCGCGTCGGTCTCGCAGCAGGCCTCGACAAAAATGCCCGCTGCATCGATGGCCTGGGCGCCATGGGTTTCGGCTTTGTCGAGGTCGGCACAGTCACCCCCAAGCCCCAGCCCGGCAATCCCAAACCACGCATGTTCCGGCTGCCACGGGCGAACGCGCTGATCAACCGGCTGGGCTTCAACAACGACGGGCTCGACGCCTTCATCGCCAACGTGCAGCGCTCGTCGCTGCGCGCCAGTGGGCACCGGAATCCGATGCTGCTGGGCCTGAACATCGGCAAGAACGCCGCCACGCCGATGGAGCGCGCCACCGACGACTATCTGGCCTGCCTGGACGGCGTGTACCCGCATGCCGATTACGTGACGGTGAACATCTCCAGCCCCAACACGAAAAACCTGCGCGCGCTGCAGGGCGACGCCGCGCTCGATACCTTGCTCGGCGCACTCGCCGCGCGCCGCGAGGCCCTGGCACAGCAGCACCAAAAACGCGTGCCCCTGTTCTTGAAAATCGCGCCCGACCTGGACGAGGCGCAAGTGACGGTGATTGCTGCGGCGCTCTTGCGCCACGGCATGGACGGCGTGGTGGCCACCAACACGACCATAGACCGCGAGGCCATCAAGGGATTGCCGCACGCCACGGAGGCCGGCGGTCTGTCGGGCGCACCGGTGTTCGAGGCCAGCAACCGCGTCATCGGCCAACTGCGCGCCGCACTGGGAAAGCAATTTCCCATCATCGGTGTCGGCGGCATCCTGAGCGCGCAGGACGCGCTGGGCAAAATCCGCGCGGGCGCCGATGTGGTGCAGCTCTACACCGGCCTGATCTACAAGGGGCCGGAGCTGGTGCGGCAGGCCGCGCTTTCGATAAAAAAAGGCGCGTAACCCATGCAGTGTAATGATTATTTGCTGCTATTTCGATAGCAATGCGGCAACGTATTCACCGATCGCCAGCGCGCTGGTGAGCCCCGGCGACTCGATGCCGAAGAGATTGACCAGGCCCGGCACGCCGTGCCCGGCTGGCCCCTGAATCCAGAAGTCCTGCGCCGCCTCCTGCGCCGGCGCGATCTTGGGCCGGATGCCCGCATAAGCGGGATGCAGCGCACCGTCCGCCAGGCCCGGCCAGTACTTGCGCACCTCGGCATAGAACGCGTCGCCGCATGCCGGGTCCACCAGCAGATCGGCGGGCGAGTCCACCCACTGCACATCGGGGCCGAACTTGGCTTGGCCGCCGAGGTCGATGGTCAGGTGCACGCCCAGGCCGGCCGCTTGCGGCACGGGATAGATGAGGCGGTTGAACGGCGAGCGGCCCGAGAGCGTGAAGTAGCTGCCCTTGGCGTAATAGCTTGGCGGCACGAAGCGCGCATCGAGGCCGGCAAACTTCGATGCCAGCGCCGGAGCCTGTAGCCCGGCCGCGTTCACCACGCTGGTGGCGCGCAATGCCGTGCCGTCGCCGGCTATCACGGTAATAGCACTGCGGGAACATTCGGCGCGGGCCAGAGGCGAATTCAGCGCCACCAGACCGCCCGCGTGCTCGAGCTCGCCCTGCAGGCTCAGCATCAGGGCATGGCAGTCCACGATGCCGGTGCCGGGCGAGTGCACTGCCGCCACGCATTCGAGCTGCGGCTCCAGCGCCCGTGCCTGCTCGCGGTTGAGCCGCTGCAAATCATCAACCCCGTTGGCGCGTGCCTTCTCGATGATGCCGTCCAACTGCGCCACCTGCGCCGTCGAGGTGGCCACGATCAGCTTGCCGCAGCGCCGGTGCCCAATGCCGCGATCGGCGCAGTAGGCGTACAGCAGCCGCTTGCCCAGCACGCACAGCTGCGCCTTGAGCGAGCCCGCGCCGTAGTAAATCCCCGAATGGATGACTTCGCTGTTGCGCGAACTGGTTCCGGTGCCTATGGCCGCGGCCGCCTCCAGCACCATCACCTCGCGCCCGCGCAGCGCCAGGGCCCGTGCCACCGCCAGGCCAACCACCCCGGCACCCACCACGATGCAATCGACGTTGTCCATGCGACAGTGCCGCTCGCTGGCGCAATCAGAGGGTCCGCGGATCGGTCTGCAGAAGCCGCTGCACCAGCGAGCGCAGGCTGATCTGCAACGGGGCAAACCCGTCGGTCATCTCCAGCGTCTGCTCGTTCATGTACAGCTTGCGATTGACCTCCACCTGAATGCTGTGGCGCTCATGCGCCGGATTGCCATAGCGCCGCACCAGTTCCACGCCCTTGTACGGATGGTTGTGGGACACGCTGTAGCCCAGGCTTTGGAGATGCTCGCAAACCAGCAACGACAAGGCTTCGCTGGCAGTGGACTGGTCGCGATCACCAATCACGAAATCCGCATGAACCAGTCCGGGAAAGTCGGTCGCATGGCTCGCGGCAACGGCCGGCATCGAGTGGCAGTTGATGTGGATGCTGAACCCGTGCCGCGCATGCGCCGCATCGATCGCTTGCTCCACGGCGGCGTGATACGGTTGCCAGCAATGGGCAATACGCGCCCGCACCTCGGTCACACTGAGCTTGCGGTTGTAAATGAGCACACCATCGTCAGTTTCGCGCCAGATCAGCCCTTTGCCCAGGCGCACTTTGGACAGCGTGGCTGGATCGGTCGCGACCGGATCTGGCCAGGGCTCGCCCAGCAGCGTCATGTCCATTTCGGTGGTGTCGCGGTTGGCATCGAGATAGCTGCGCGGAAAGTGGGCCTCGATCCAGGCGACACCCAGCGCAGGCGCAAAGTCGTACAGCTTCTCGACGTGTGTGTCTTCCGCCGTGCGCAGCGTTTTCAGCGGGCAGGCATAGGCAAAATCATCGGGATAATTGACGCCGCTGTGCGGTGAATCAAGCACCAGCGGCGAGGTGCCGGGTCGGTAGGTGACGTAGTGCATCGATTCATTGTGCCGCAAGGGGATCCAATGCGCCGACGTCGTCAAGCGCGTCCCGGCTCACCACTTCAACCTGCCCTGACCTGAAACGAAAAAACCGCACGATCGGGCCGACACCCCATCGTGCGGCGGCTCACTTGAAAAATGTCAGGCGGCGGCCGTGGCGACGTGCAGCGACGCAGCCTTGGCGGCCGCGGATTTCGCGCCGTTACCGGCACCGAATTCCACCTCGCCCGACAACTGCCCGCCTTCTTCGATCACGAGCTTGCCGTAGCGAATCTTGCCAGTGACTTTGCCGGTGGCGAAGATCACCAGCTTGTCGCGCACGGTCAGGCTGCCATCGAACTGGCCACGAATTTCCGCGATATCAATCTCGGCCGAGCCCTTGAACGCGCCCTGCTGCGCAATCTGCATCACGCGCGAGTCCATGGTGGCTTCCACCAGACCCTCGACCACCAGTGTGTCGCAATCGGTGATCTCAACGCCCTTGAGTTTGATGTTCGGACCGACCGTCAGCTTGCTGCCACTTTCCTGCACTGCAGGCGTCGTTGTCACGGGCGCGGCACCGGTGTGGTTGCCGGCAAGCGAGGTTGCCGCGGGCGTGACTGGCTGCACAGTGTTGATCCCCCCCAACCCTGTGGCACCGCCGCTGGTCGGGGTAGGACGTGGATTGAATCCGTCGGATTCACGCTTGTTGCCGAAAAAGGGGGACTGTAGAGCCACGTAGCTTCCTCCAAAAAATGAAGGCCCCATCGTAGCGGTTGCAGCGCGTGAAAGATGCACCTCATCTGCAATAGTGGTAACGAAAATTTGAGCACCGGGACCATACTGGTCCGCCACATCGGACCGGCGCGCACGAAAGTTCTCATTCGCGGGATTGCCGGTACAGGTAGCCAGGCAGAAACGTTAGGCAGACGGACCATATCCTGCCGGCGATAGCGTCAAAGCCGCGAGTCAGCGTCGCCTGGTTTGCATCGCCGCCAGCCAGCGCCCGGACTGCCTGAACGCGCGCCAACCCCACCACAGGCGCCTGGCCCAGCGCAACGCACGTGCTGGGCGCAATGCGGCCAGCAGCATCAAGGGGCCGATCACCGCGTAGGGGTTGCGGCGCACCCACTGCAGGCCGCCCCACGCCGTATCGGCCAGGGACAGCGGCGCGTGCAGCATTTCGGCTTGGGTGGCCAGCGCCAGGCGCAGCTGGGCGCTGCGCATCACCAGACGCTGGCGCCTGAGCGCGAGTTCCTGATCACGATCACTCGCCATGCCGTCACCCCTTGTGCTGCCTGAGTTCGGCAATATCCCGCCGGAGCTCATCGACCGTATCGCCCAATGTGTCCACGGGGCTGCGCAACCGGTTGCGCGCCGCACGCATCAGGAGACCGCCAATGCCGAGAAACAACAGTGTCAACACCCCCAAAGTGACGACGCGATAGCCGTCCCAGAGCAGCACCACCACAAAACCGCACAGGAGGACCACGCCGACCCCCATGAGCATCACGCCCAGGCTGGCCCACAACAGGCCATCGAAAACCCGAAGTTTTTCCTGCTCGATCTCGGTCAGAAACAGGTCAAGGCGAACCTGCGCCATCTCGAGTGCCGTCGCCAGCAACTGACGCAGCGAGGCGAACAGGCCGCCATGTTGCCCCGGCTTGAGCGGCTCACCCACACGCGCACCCAATCGGGCTTTGCCGAATCACCGACGACCAATCAGCAGGCCTACCACCAGCCCGATGCCGGCGGCCACGCCAACCGATTTCCAGGGATTGTCATTGACAAAATCATCGGTGACCCGCCCCGCGGCTTTGGCTTTCACGACCGCGGCATCCTGCAAGCGCGCCAGATCTACGCGTGTCTTCTTGAGTCCGGCCTCGATCCGCCCGCGCAACGCAGCAGCACCCTCGCTGGCCTGGCCGGCGGTCACCCGAAGCAGCTCTTCGGCGTCCGAGATGACAACCCGCACGTCGTCGATCAATTTGTCTTTGTTGGCTCCGGTCAATTCTGGCATGGCAGGCTTTCGGTGGTTATGACATTCTTGATACTACCAACGAAATACTATCAAGACTCCAACGAAGGTCAATACCGTACGCTGCGTCAGGGCGTGAACTGAAGCTTGTAGTCCCTGGCGAATTCCTCGCACCGCAACAGCATGCGCTCCTTTTGTCGCTCCACCGCGCGGGGATCGCTGCAGGAAAAGTGATCTGCTCTCTTTCCATAGGCACACAGCGCAGCGGCGGCGCGCCTGACATCCTGCTGCGTCGCCGCTGCCACCGGCCTCAACGCCGGACACCGGGTGCGACGTTGATATCCCACCGCTCGGGCCAGTCTGTTCGCCAGGGACTTGCCCAGCGTGATGGACCTGACCAGTGGAACACTCATGACCAGGGGTGCATAGGGCCGGTCGACGGTGGCCAACCAGTCTCTCCATTTGAATTCGTTGAAACGATGCGCCAACACACACGCGGCCCACGGGATGCCCATGGTATCGGCGCAAATGGCACCATGCAGCGATTCAGCCAGCACGCGCGAGCAGCTACGCATCTGCGCAATGACCGCATCGGGCGTCTGCCTGGGATTGATGGCCACCATCTGTGCCTCGCTCGCAACGTCAGCCCAGTCGAAGCTGTCCCAGGTCGCATGATGAGGGATCAGTCCTACAGGGCCCGCACGGTCATGCCCCGGCAGCAACTCGGGCCACAGGATGGCGGAGTCACCAAGTGCCAATTCACCAGGTATTCCGAATTGCCTGGCTGTCTGCGGCCCACGTACCCAACGAAAGTCCCAGTTGGGATCCGGCCGGCCCGCAAGACTTCTTCCCAGCCCCGCACCCAACACCACTTTTCTGATGCCGGCATCGTGCCGGCCATCGAGCACCGTACCGACGCCATAGAAGGGGGCCCGCCCGGTCAAATTCGCCAAGTCAGGAAAGAATCGGGGCCACAGTTGCAGATTGATGTCGTCGCCGAAATTGCCGCCAGCGACGCTGCAGTACTGGATCAACGGCATGTTTTATTCATCGCGCAATTCCGATTGCAGGAAATGGCACATCGCCGACTTCTTGATGGAATTGCATGATGCAAATGTCAACTGGACACGCTGCTTGAAAGTGTCTCCAAGGTGAATATATCGTAAAGATCTGCAACCTGCCCGTTGGATCGGCGGGACGCTCGAGTAACAGGCTTGCAGTAGCGAACTTGACCCGGCAGGATCCATCCGCCTTCACGTTTTGTCGAGACGGACAAAAAAAGGGCTTGGAATTACTGCCAAGCCCTTGATTTCAAAACGATTTTATTGGTGGGCAGTGCAAGTTTCGAACTTGCGACCCCTGCAGTGTGAATGCAGTGCTCTACCCCTGAGCTAACCGCCCTAACCTGTTCGTCAGGATAGCCCTAAATTATGCCATATCGGGGACAGTCTCCGGCGCCAAGGCCCGCCACACTGTCTTGCCTGCGCTGGATTCGTCGAGTTGACTGAGGATATCTTCATGCGCCGCAGCCTCCCGCTCATTGGCGCGCAGCACGGGCAGATCAAACCCGCTCAGGTCGACGCGCGCGACGATGACGCCCGCGTCGTCACTCGCCTCCACGTCCATCAGCAGCGCCTCCTGACCCCGCGTGAGGTTGATGTACACATCGGCCAGCAGTTCGGCATCGAGCAATGCGCCGTGCAGGGTGCGAGTCGAATTGTCGACGTCGAGTCGATCGCACAAGGCGTTGAGCGAATTTCGCTTGCCGGGGAACATTTCCTTCGCCATGGCCAGCGTATCGGTCACGCTGTCGACAAACTGTCCCAGAGGTGGCCGTCCGGCCAGTTCCAGTTCCTTGTTCAGAAAGCCGACATCGAACTGGGCGTTGTGGATGATGACTTCAGCGCCCTGCAGGTAGTCGAGCAGCTCGTCAGCCACTGCTTCGAATTTGGGCTTGTCGCGCAAGAACTCGCTGCTGATGCCATGCACCTTGAGAGCATCTTCATGGCTGTCGCGCTCGGGATTCAAATAAAAATGTTTGTTGTTGCCAGTCAGCTTGCGCCCCAGCAGCTCCACGCAGCCAATTTCGATGATGCGGTCGCCGGCCTCCGCAGACAGGCCCGTGGTTTCGGTATCGAGAACAATCTGGCGCGTCATCAGTGATTCTCCTTGGCATGATTGATCGAATATTTGGGGATTTCCACAGTCACATCCATCTGCGCAAGGATCGCCTGGCAGCTCAGGCGCGAGTTCGGCTCCAGTCCCCAGGCACGGTCCAGCAGATCTTCTTCGCTCTCGTCCATCTCATTGAGCGATTGCAAACCCTCGCGCACGACCACATGGCACGTGGTGCATGCGCAACTCAGGTCACAGGCATGTTCAATAGCGATGTCATTGTCAAGCAGCGCCTCGCAGATCGAAGTGCCTGCGGGCGCACTGATCTGCGCGCCGTTTGGGCAATATTCGGGGTGTGGAAGTATCTTGATGACGGGCATGCAACCGTTTTCCTTAGAGGGTTTCCACGTTTTTGCCCGCCAGTGCTTGCCGGATGCCGCGGTTCATGCGCAGGGCCGCGAACGCTTCCGTCCCCTTTGCCAACTGCTGCGTCGCGCTCTCAACCGCCTTGGGGTCTTCCAGCAGCTTCGCCTGCAAGGCGGCGGCCAGCAGCGCATCAATGCTGGCGCGCTGGCAGGGAGACAGCAAATCTCCGTCGGCCGCCAGCGCGCTCTGGGTGGCCGCAATCATGCGATCCGCATCGACGCGCGCCTCGACCAGTGATCGCACCTGCATGTCGCGCGCGGCCGTCGAGAAGCTGTCCTGCAGCATCGTGGCGATCTGCTCGTCGCTCAGTCCGTAGGACGGCTTCACATCAATACGGGCTTCGACCCCGCTGGTCTGTTCTCTGGCCTGCACGCTCAGCAGCCCATCCGCATCGACCGTGAAGGTTACCCTAATGCGAGCCGCTCCGGCCACCATCGGTGGAATCCCGCGCAGCTCGAAGCGGGCCAGACTGCGACAGTCGGCCACCAGATCGCGCTCGCCCTGCACCACGTGAAGCGCGAGGGCGGTCTGGCCATCCTGGAAGGTCGTGAAGTCCTGCGCCATGGCGGTCGGTATGGTTTGGTTGCGCGGCACGATGCGCTCCACCAGGCCGCCCATGGTCTCGATCCCGAGCGACAGTGGAATCACGTCGAGCAGCAACAAATCACGCGTCGCACCATGGCCCGCGAGCTGGTTGGCCTGAATGGCTGCACCCAGGGCCACCACCTCGTCCGGATTGAGATTGTTCAACGGCGCGTGGCCAAAGAAATCGCCGACGGCGCGCTGAATCTGCGGCATGCGCGTCGAGCCGCCCACCATCACCACGCCATTGACTTCGTCCCTGCCAAGCCCCGCATCGCGCAAGGCCTTGCGCGCGGCAGCCAGCGTGCGATCCGTCAGGCTCGCGGTGGCGGCGTCGAATTGCACGGTTGACACATGAAAATCGACTTTAGCCCTTGTCAGTCGAGCGCTGAACGCTACTGAATCAGTAGTATTCTGAAGCATTGACAGCGCTTCCTTGCAGGCCCGCGCGGCCGCTTTGACGGCCACTATGTCCGATGCAGTGACGGCTTGCACGTCCATCTGCGCGAGCACCCAGTCGGCCAGTGCGCGGTCATAGTCGTCCCCGCCCAAGGCCGAGTCGCCGCCGGTGGCGAGGACCTCGAAGACACCTCGCGTCAGGCGCAGGATGGAAATGTCAAACGTGCCACCGCCCAGATCGTAGATCGCATAAATGCCCTCAACGGCATGGTCCAGCCCGTACGCCAGGGCGGCCGCCGTCGGCTCGCTGATCAAGCGCAGCACGTGGATGCCGGCCAGCCCGGCCGCATCCTTGGTAGCCTGGCGCTGTGCTTCGTCAAAATAGGCCGGCACCGTGATCACGGCACCGTACAGAGCGCCGCCAAAAGTGTCCTCGGCGCGACGGCGCAGCGTAGCCAGAATTTCGGCGCTCATCTCGACTGGCGACTTATCCCCCGCGACTGTATTGATCCAGAGCATGCCCGGGGCGCCGGACACGCCAGCATCGACGAACCGGTACGGCAGCTTGTCATGATCTGCAACGTCCTGCAAACCCCGACCCATGAACCGCTTGACCGAGGCAATGGTGTTTTCCGGATCGTCTGCCAGCGGCTCCAGTGCATCAAAACCAATCTTGCGCTCACCCTTTGCGAGGTAGCGGACCACGGAGGGAAGAAGCACCCTGCCCTGCGCATCGGGCAGGCACTCGGCCACACCGCTGCGCACCGCGGCGACCAGTGAATGTGTGGTGCCCAGGTCAATGCCCACCGCAATGCGCTGCTGGTGCGGACCGGGTGACTGGCCAGGCTCAGAAATTTGAAAAAGCGCCATGTCGATTCGTCAGGTTAGCGGACTCTATTGTCCCTTGTTGGCGGCGGCCGCGGAGGTGTCTCTGGCCTGCGCATTCGCATCATTGAACGCATCCAGGCGGTCTTCGATATCGCGGGCAAAACGCGCTATGAACATCAGGCTCCTGACCTGTTGCACGGCTTGCGCATAGTTGTGCTCCACGTCAAGCAATTGCTCGCATCTTCGCAGCGCCTCACGACGCGCAGAAGCCACCCCATCGTTGATTTGATCCAATTCGGCACGACCGACCGCCTCATCGAGCGACTCGCGCCACGCCATCTGCTGCATCAGGAATTCCGCCGGCATGGCCGTACTGCTTTCGGCGTTGACGGGTATGCCGTTCAGCTCGCACAGGTAGGCCGCGCGCTTGAGCGGATCCTTCAGGCGCTGATAGGCCTCATTGATACGGACCGACCATTGCATGGCCACGCGCTGGGCGGCGGCGCCATGCTGCGAAAAACGGTCGGGGTGCGCCTCGCGTTGCAGGTCTTTCCAGCGCAGGTCCAGCGCGGCACGCTCCTGTGCGAAGCGTGCGGGGACAGCAAAGAGCTCGAAGTCACTGGATTGAAGGTTCATGTCAATAAAAAACCGCCATCACAAGTGTGAAGGCGGTCATGTCAAGACGCATGGCGATCAGACTCTGAAGCTCTCTCCACAGCCGCAGCGATCGCGTTCTTTCGGATTGTTGAATTTGAAGCCCTCGTTGAGCCCCTCGCGTACAAAGTCGAGCTCGGTGCCATCGATGTAGGCCAGGCTCTTGGGATCGATCAGGATTTTGACACCGTGGCCCTCGAAGACCACGTCTTCCGGCGCCACTTCATCGACGTATTCAAGTTTGTAGGCGAGTCCCGAGCAGCCCGTGGTTTTAACGCCCAGGCGTACCCCCACGCCCTGGCCGCGCTTGGCCATGTAGCGCGCGACATGCTGCGCCGCAGCTTCAGTCAAAGTAACAGCCATCTCGGTTCACCCTTCCGGTCAATGAGCCTGCAGCGCCGTGTGCTTCTGCTTGTAATCGTTCACCGCAGCCTTGATCGCATCTTCCGCCAGGATCGAGCAGTGAATCTTGACCGGAGGCAGTGCGAGCTCTTCTGCGATCTGGCTGTTCTTGAGCGCCGCAGCCTGGTCCAGTGTCTTGCCCTTGACCCATTCGGTCACGAGCGAGCTCGAAGCGATGGCGGACCCACAGCCATAGGTCTTGAAGCGTGCGTCTTCGATCACCCCTGTTTGCGCATTCACCTTGATCTGCAGCTTCATCACGTCACCACAGGCCGGTGCACCCACCATACCGGTACCAACAGCAACGTCGCCCTTGTCGAAGGAGCCGACATTGCGAGGGTTTTCGTAGTGTTCAACAACTTTTTCCGAGTAAGCCATGGCGTTTACCTGTCGATTATTCTCTCTCTGTCAATGGGCAGACCACTGGATCGCGCTGATGTCGACACCGTCCTTGTACATCTCCCACAGCGGACTCAGATCGCGCAGCCTGGCAACATTGTGCTTGATGGTTTCGACGGCGTAGTCGATCTCGGCCTCGGTCGTCCAGCGCCCGATCGTCATGCGCAAACTGCTGTGCGCGAGCTCGTCACTGCGGCCCAGTGCACGCAGCACATAGCTGGGCTCCAGACTGGCTGAGGTGCAAGCCGAGCCGGAAGACACCGCCAGCCCCTTGATGCCCATGATCAGCGACTCGCCTTCGACATAGTTGAAGCTCATATTGAGGTTGTGGGGCACGCGCTTCTCAAGGCTTCCGTTGATGAACACCTGCTCCACATCCTTGAGTCCTGCCAGCATGCGTTCGTGCAGCGCGCGGATGTGCACGTTCTCTACGGCCATTTCCGCCTTGGCAATGCGATACGCCTCGCCCATGCCGACGACCTGGTGCGTAGGCAGCGTGCCCGAGCGCATGCCGCGTTCGTGACCACCGCCATGCATCTGTGCTTCGATGCGGACACGCGGCTTGCGACGTACAAACAGCGCACCGATGCCCTTGGGGCCATAAACCTTGTGCGAGGTCAGGCTCATCAGGTCGATGGGCAAGTGAGCCAGATCGATAT
>SCRR01000284.1 GCA_004322085.1 Burkholderiaceae bacterium | reverse complement strand
ACCGGGTCTTGCGCCAGAGCGACAGCCGTGTTCAGCAAGACACCATCAAAACCCCACTCCATCACCTGGCACGCGTGCGAGGGCAGGCCCAGCCCGGCGTCGACGATCATGGGCACGGACAGGCGCTCGCGCAGCATGCGAAGGGCATAGGGGTTGACCGGGCCTTTGCCCGTGCCAATCGGCGCCGCCCAGGGCATCACCGCCTGGCAGCCGACGTCCACCAGGCGCTGGCACAGCACCAGGTCCTCGGTGCAATAGGGCAGCACCTGGAAGCCGTCCTTGATCAGCCGGCTCGCGACTTCAACGAGGTTGAGGGTGTCAGGCTGCAGCGTGTAGTCGTCGCCAATCAGTTCGAGCTTGATCCACGGCGTCGCAAAGACCTCCCGCGCCATGTGCGCCGTCGTGATGGCCTCCTGTACGCTGTGGCAGCCAGCCGTGTTGGGCAGCACTTGCACGTCCAGCTTGCGCAGTAATTCCCAGAAGCCGTTGCCGGCGCTGTGGCCCACCACCTGCTGGCGCCGCAGCGAGGCGGTCAGCATCGCAGGCCGGGCGCGTTGCACGGATGCCTCGAGCGTCGCGGGGGAGGGGTAGCGCGCCGTGCCCAGCAGCAGCCGGCTGTGGAATGTCTGGCCGTACAAGACCAGCGGGTCGGTGGGCGTGCAAGCGGTGTTCATGGCGCGGGTCCTTTCAGCCACCGGTGACAGGAGAAATGATCTCAATGTCGTCGTCCGGCCGCAGCAGCGTTTGCGCGTAGTGCGAGTTGGAAACGAACTGCAGGTTGACGGCCACGGCAAACGGGGGCTGGGTCTGCAACAGGCTCAGCGCGTCGGACAGCGTGGCACCGGGCTGAATTTCGTGGACCGTTTTGTTGAGCGTGATTTTCATGAAGCGACCTCGAAGGCAGGTTCGATGTTCAGGTCAAAGGTACTAGCCAATACGGACTCGCCATCGCACACCCATTCCATCACGACGTCGAGCAGCGCCGGCGCAATCATGAAGCCGTGGCGGAACAGTCCGTTGATCTGCAGCACACGCGGGTCCAGCGTGCGAATGGCCGGCAGGTTGTCGGGCAGGGCGGGGCGGCACTGGGTGGCAATTTCCACGATGCGCGCTTCGGCAAAGCCGGAGTGCACCGTGTAGGCCGCGCTGAGCAGTTCCAGAGTCGAGCGCACGCTGGCGGGGGAGAGATCGTCCGACTCGATCTCGGTGGCCCCGATCACAAACAGATGGTCCTGCTTGGGCACGATGTAGAGCGGGTAACGCGGATGCATCAGGCGGGTCGGGCGAGTCAGGGTGACCTCGGGTGCATGGACCCGGATGATTTCGCCGCGTACCCCGCGCACGGCGGGCCACTGGCCGCGAGCACCCAGGCCGCGGCAGTCAAACACCCAGTCGGGCTGGCCAGACTGACCAGGAGCAAAGTCACCGGGATCGCGCGGGCTGTGCCAGTGCAACCGAACCTGCAGTTTTTCCAGTTGATGCAGCAGTGCCGACAGCAGTTGGCGGTTGTCGAGTTGGCCCTCGCCAGGCAGAAACAGTCCTTGCGTGAAGCGTGAGCCCAACGCGGGCTCGAGCCGCGCGATTGCGGCCGCATCCAGGGCCTGCAGGGCCGGTAGCTCCGCAATGCTGCTGCGCATGGCGTTGAGCTGATGGGCGAAGCGGGCCGCCTCTGCGGCGTCCTGCCGGTGCCACAACACCAGCGAGCCCTTCTGCTGGAAAAACACCGGTTGATCGAGCTGGGCCATCAGCGCCGGCCAGCGCGCCAGCGCATGCAGCCCCATTCGCACGACGCTGGTCTCTGTGACGGCGGATTCGGCGAGCGGCGCCAACATGGCCGCCGCGACGCGGGCGGCAGCGCCTTCGGCCTGCGGACCGCCGGCGTCAAACAATTCGACTTTGTGGCCCGCGCGTGCAAGTTGCACGGCCAGCAGCCGGCCCATCAGGCCAGCGCCCAAAACCGCCGACACGGGAGTCGTTGAGGGAGTACGAGAATTCATGAGTCCATCTGTGCAGAAACAGGTGGACAAAACGAGGCGAGCTCATTGGTGAAACTTCCCACGCCAGCATGATCTGGATCGGGTCTTAGGGTCTGATCTCAGTCACGCCAGTGCGGCAGACACCCCTGTTTCGTCCGTAATCCCGATTAAAGCACATGACCATGCGCTCGGGCGCGCGAGCAAATTGCCGCATAATTTTTGCGATGACAACGAATGACTCTCCATCGGCCCCTGGCGGCCACTACGCGCGTGTTCTGTCGATTGCAGGGTCCGACAGCGGCGGCGGCGCCGGTATCCAGGCGGACCTTAAAACATTCAGTGCGCTGGGCTGCTACGGCATGACCGCCATCACGGCGATCACGGCACAAAACACAATGGGCGTGCGCGCCATCCACGGCATTCCACCCGATATGGTGAAGGCGCAGCTTCAGGCCGTACTCGACGACATTGGTGTGGATGCCGTGAAGATCGGCATGCTGCATTCACCCGAAATCGTCGAGGTCGTGGCATGGGCGATCGATCACTACCGGCTCGAGCAGGTCGTGCTGGACCCGGTCATGGTCGCGACCAGCGGCGACCGGTTGATCGCGCCGGAGACCGTGCAGGTTCTCGTGCGGCAACTTTTCCCGCGAGCTGCCGTGGTGACGCCCAATCTGGATGAGGCGGCCTTGCTGCTCGAGCGGGACATCCCCGGTGTCGACGCGCTCGATCAGGCCGCTAGCGACCTGCTGGCGCTGGGCGCGCGCGCCATGCTCCTCAAAGGCGGCCATCTGGCGGGGGATCAGGTGGTCGACGTGCTGGCTCAACCCGGCGGTACGCTGCAGCACCTGAAATCGGCGCGTATTGCGAGTCGCAACGTGCACGGCACGGGCTGCACGCTGTCCTCGGCCATCGCGGCCTATCTGGCACTGGGTGTGCCCTTGCAGCGGGCGGTGGAGCAGGCACGGGCCTACGTTCTGGCGGCAATCGCGGCGGGGGCCGGCGTGCAAACGGGGCACGGGCATGGCCCCTTGAACCACGGTCACGCGCCCGTACCGCTACGGATACTGCAAGCGCCGTAACGGGCGCCTCAGACCTGTTTCGGGCGCGTCAGCCAGGCCAGCGCAAAGGTCAGTACAAGAGTCGGCAGCGCGGAGCCCCATTGCGGCGCCCAGGCGGCGGCCGCCTGGTAGGTGGCAATGCCGGCCAGCCACAGCACCGCGGCGGTGACGTCGATCTTGCGCGGCGAGAGCACGCCTTCAAGGCGACCTCTGAACCCCAGCCGGCCCAGGATCACGCCGTACAGCGGCACGAACACCGAGCTGAGCGTGAGCAGGAACGGCTCCAGACTATGCATCGGCAGCACCAGGGCCAGCGCGGTGCACAGTAGCGCGAGCAGCAGGCTCCAGCGGCGGATGCTCCATGACGGCTTGAGGCTGTGCGCCGATACCGAACCCGAATAGACATCACCATACGCGTTGTCGATCTCGTCGATCAGGATCAGGCTCAGCGCAATCAGTCCGCCCTGTGCCAGCAACAGCGTACCGACCATGTCGTCACCGGGATTGGCGACACTGGCGACCAAAACGCCGAGCGCATAGCACCAGACATTCGCAACGGTGTAGCCCAGCCAGGTTCCGCCCAGCGCGCTCTTGCCGCTGCGCCCGTGGCGTGCATAGTCGGCCACCAGCGGCAGCCACGACACCGGCATCGCGATGACCAGATCCAGCGCCGACAACATGCCCATGCTGCCGTTGCCGGGCCGTGCCCAGAATGCAGCAAGGCCACCCGCGTTCAACTTGCCGGCGAATTGCCACGTCAACCACACCAGCGAAGCGATGACCAGCGGCAGGCCATAACTTGCGACAAAGCGGCGCACCAGCGTGAGCATGGAGCCGGCCATCAAGGCCGTCAGCAGACCACCCCAGCAAAGCGTGGTGATCAGCAGGCCGAGGTTGCCGTCGAGCTTCAGCCCAAAGGTGTGCTGGCCAATGGCGCGCGTGCCATCGCGCATGATGACGAGCTCGAACGTGGTCCAGCCGATCAACTGCGCCACATTGAGCAGCACCGGCAA
>SCRR01000424.1 GCA_004322085.1 Burkholderiaceae bacterium | reverse complement strand
TGAGGAACAAGAGCTGGTCGCTCTCTTTCAGCTCACCATCCTCACCCAGCGGCACCACGTACATGCGCTCCACGCCGCCGTCCTCATTCCGTTCGTAGCGCCGCGCAAAGCGCTCACGCACCGGCTCGCCTGCCGTCACGGGCGGCAGGCCGTACTTCGTCGCCTTGGCATTGAGCTTGCCCAGCGCCTTCTCGAAGGCAGCCATGTCCTCGCTACCGGCGGGAACCAGTACAGAGGATTTCAGGAGCGTGATGTCGGCCATGGCGATGCCCTCACGGCTCGGCCGTTTCGACTGCAGCAGCCCGGTTGTCGTTCATGGCGGTAACGAGATCGTCACGCCAGTCTTGCTCGAAGGACTCGTAGAAGCCGTCCTTCTGCCAGAACCCGATGCCAAGCCAGTTGAGGTTCGTGGGCTCGGTAAGTCCCACGCTCTCGAACCACTGCCGGTACTCCGCCACATCGAACCGCGCGATATTCTCCGCACGCTCCCGAAAATCCGGATCGTCCCCGTTTTCGTAGACCGTATACGAAACCACGTCGCCTGATTCGGCATTCACGACGAATTCGCCGGAAGCGGCCGTGATCACCCACGTATTCGGAATGGACGGAAGCGGCGTTTCGCTGGTCTTGGTCTCCCCCAGGTACGCCTTGATCATGCTCAATGCTTTCTGCGCTTCGTCCACGCGGCTTTCCGCGTAGGTTTTGAAGTCCATCACTTTGGACGGCGCGAACTCCGGCAAAGCGATATCCATTCGGCGACAGAGTTCGCGGGCATCCATAAAATTGAAGTGGCTCACACCCGCAAGGTTCGAACGAGGGTATTCGAGTTTGTAGCGTCCATCCGGTAACGAGCCGTATGCCCTGCCACGTGCATCCAACACGATGTTGCGTTTTTCAACCAAGATGCCTGGCTGCTGATCACGAACCTCGGTCCAAGCCATGATCTGCGCCTCGCAAGCCTCTCGGAACTGCTTTGTCTCGTTCATGCTGGTCACCTTCAACCCATTTTTGTCGCCGCTGCGACGGCCGTTTCCCGGCGCGCCTCAATAGCGCGCTCCTCCTGCTTTTGTGTGCCCTCGGTCGTCATGGCTCCAGTGCACTCTCCAGGGGCTGAGGTGTCCCCGGTCTCGCGAGATCGAAGGCCACCGTCTTTGACGCGTCGGCTCGGCAGAACGGTGAGATAGCAGACAGCAGCGTCGCGATCGCCTGCTTACCCTTGCCGCCGGGAAGGAGTCGCGCCTTGGCGAGCGGTGCCAGGCGCGGCGTATCGACCATCGTCGCCAGCAAGGCATTCTCTGCATCGATGCGCTTCGAACGCGCTTCGAGCAGCGGGCAATGATCGGGCGAGGACACCACCAAACCGAGCGCATCGCGGGCGGCGTGGCACTCGGCCATGTAGACGGCCATGTCTTCGGGGCCGAGGTAGTGGTCCTCGTTGGGGTCCAGCACCACCTCGGGGAGGCCTGGGCAGTTGTCCCAAGTCACCGACGGTTTGAACTGATGCTGTTCCAGGATCATCCGTTGGTAGGTCTCCACCAACGGGCGAACCGCCTGTTCATGCGCATTGGCGGCCAGCACGGCCTCCGCCGCCCGGATCTGGCGGTCCGTCGGCGTGAAAGCGGATGTCGAGGAAGGCGTCTGCGATGCCATGACGCCTCCTAGATCTCCGGCGTGGCCGCATCACGCGCCACCAACTGGGATTCCAGCTCGGGTGCAGGTGTGTAATACAAATGCCCGACTTTCACATCCCGCACGGTGCTGGTCCGATCGTAGGGCGCTTCCCTCACCTCCACGGTGAAAGTTGTCAGGCGCTTGCTCAGCTCGTTCTTCCAGCCGAGTGGCTTAGCCTCAGCACAGAAAGCAGAGGCAAGGGCCATGCGATCCGCTTCCGTGGTGCCGAAGGCAACATCCTCGCCCGCATCCACCACCAGACTGATCGTCCCGGGGGACTCCACATCCGGCATCACGTCCGTGGCATATAGCCGGCCCACCTCGTTGTCGTTGGTATCGACCAGCCGGACACTATCCAAATCCGGCGCGGATTGAAGCTGTGCCCCGGCGTCGCGCAACAGCCGCGCAACTTCGCTGGCGTGGCCAAGATC
>SCRR01000283.1 GCA_004322085.1 Burkholderiaceae bacterium | reverse complement strand
AAGGATTTCGCAGCATCTGGCGCTGACGCCGCAGCTGCAGCAGTCGATCCGGCTGTTGCAACTCTCGACGCTGGAGCTGAGCCAGGAGGTCGAGCAGATGCTCGACGACAACCCGTTCCTCGAAGTCTCCGAAGACGATGCGCCGCGCGAGGAGTTCGGGCTGGCGCAGGCCGACACGCGCGTGCGCGAAGAGGACAGGGATGCCGAATTTGCTCCTGCGCCAATAGCAAACAACCAAGATGAGATAAGGGTTACGGACCAAAATGATGCTGAAAATCCGTTGTCCGGCCAGGACGATGAGCAAAGCTGGGACGGCGACGGCACCAGCGAGGTGAGGGCCGACGACGGCGAATGGGGCGGCGACGCGCCGGCGCGCGGCAACAACCTGGGCGATATGGATGCGGCCGACGCCACCGAACTGGCGGGCAGCCAGGAATCGCTCCAGTCGCATCTGCACCGCCAGGCGCTCGCGCTGCGCCTGTCCGAGGAGGATCGCGCCGCGTTGCGCTTCCTGATCGAATCACTGAACGACGACGGCTACCTCGAAGACACCTTGCAGTCCCTGGCCGAAGGGCTGGCTGGCGCCGACGAGGAGCAGGTGCAGGAGCTGGTCCAGCGCTTCACGGTGGCGCTGTCGCTGTTGCAGCATCTGGAGCCGACCGGCGTCGGCGCGCGCGATCTGGGCGAGTGCCTCGCGCTGCAACTGCGCGCGTTGCAGGATCCGGACGACGGCGATCCGGCTCGCCAGGCCGTGATCGTCGTGGCGCTGCGCATATGCGCCCAGCCGATGGACCTGCTGGCGCGGCGCGACGTGCGCCGCCTGCTGCCCCTATGCGGCGCCACGGAGCCACAAGTCAAGGCCGCCATGGCGCTGATCACGCGCCTGGAGCCCAAGCCAGGGCGGCGCTTTGTGCAGGTCGAACGCAACATCGTGGTGCCCGACGTGATCGTGGTCGATGTCGGGCACGGCGGTCAGCCGAAATTCCACGTTCACCTCAACCTCGATGTGATGCCGCGCCTGCGCGTGCACGACATCTACGCGAATGCCCTGAAGCACCACAAGGCCGGTGGACGCGACGCGGCGAGCCACGCGGCTTTGCAGCAGCGGCTGCAGGAGGCGCGCTGGTTCATCAAGAACATCCAGCAGCGCTTCGACACCATCCTGCGCGTGTCCAACGCCATCGTGGAGCGGCAAAAGAGCTTCTTTGTGCATGGCGAGCTCGCGATGCGCCCACTCGTGCTGCGCGAGATCGCCGACGAGCTGGGCTTGCACGAATCCACCATCTCGCGCGTCACCACGGCCAAATACATGGCCACGCCGTTCGGCACCTTCGAACTCAAGTATTTCTTCGGCTCGGGCCTGGGGACCGAGACCGGCGGCAGCGCCTCGAGCACCGCGGTGCGCGCCCTCATCAAACAGTTTGTCGCGGCCGAAGACCTCGCCAAGCCGCTCAGCGATAGCCAGCTCGCCGAGATGCTCAAGGAGCAGGGCATCGAGTGCGCGCGCCGCACCGTCGCCAAGTACCGCGAGGCGCTGCGCATTGCCCCGACCCACCTGAGAAAAGCCCTGTGAACCAGCTGCAACTCTTCCTGCCCTGCGCGGCCGGCGTGGAAGCCTACCTGGGCCCGGAGGTGCAGCGCATCACCGGCGTCGACGACCGCGACCTGCAAACCTTGCGCGGCGGCGTGCAACTTCAAGCGTCATGGCGCGATGCGCTGCTGCTGAACCTGCACAGCCGCCTCGCGCAGCGCGTGCTGGTCGAGCTCTCAACCACCGGGTACCGCAACGAGCAGGATCTGTACCAGGCGGCCTCCAGCGTGGCATGGGAGGTCTGGTTCACGCCGCGTCAGACCTTCAAGGTCGAGGTCACCGCGCAGCACAGCCCGCTGCAAAGCCTGAATTTTGCCGCGCTCAGAATCAAGGACGCGATTGCCGACCGCTTCCGCCACAAGAGCGGCGTGCGCCCCGACGTGGACACCCGCTGGCCGGATGCGCGCATCTACCTGCACCTCACGACCGACCGCGCCCTGCTCTACATCGACACCTCGGGTGAGCCGCTGTTCAAACGCGGCTGGCGCGAGGACAAGGGCGAAGCCCCGTTGAAGGAAACGCTGGCCGCCGCCATGCTCGCCGCGAGCGGCTGGGATGGCGCCACGCCGCTGTACGACCCGTGTTGCGGCAGCGGCACGATCGCGATCGAGGCCGCGCAGATCGCCTGCCGCATCGCGCCCGGGTCCAGGCGCCGCTTTGGTTTCGAGAAGCTGCTGCCGTTTCAGAGCCACGTCTGGTCGGCAATCCGCAATGAAGCGCTGGCGGCCCAAACGGAGCCGACCGCCGCCATCTTTGGCAGTGATGTGGCGCACCGCATGGTGGACTTTGCGCAGCGTAACGCGGCGCGCGCGGGGGTCGGCGCCGCGATCGAATTCCGCGGTGGCGATGCGCTGCAGCGCCTGCCGCCGGCGCCTGCCGGCGTGATGCTGGTGAATCCCCCTTATGGCGAGCGCATCGAGGTCGCCGGTGTGGCCGGCGGCGGCGCGCGCTCGCGCGTCTTTACCTCCCAGCCGGCACGCCCCGGGGGGCGTGAGAGCGCCCGCATGGAGGGCGATGAAGGCGGTGAATTCTTCAGCCGTCTCGCCGCCCACTGGAAGAAGAACTACGCCGGCTGGAGCGCCTGGGTGCTGACACCCGATCTCAAACTGCCCGGGCGCATGCGCCTGAAGGAGTCGCGCCGTGTGCCGATGTGGAACGGCCCGATCGAATGCCGCCTGTTTCGCTTCGACATGGTGCAGGGCTCCGCGCGTGGGGGTGGCGAAAAAATGGGGTCTGGAAAAATGGGGTCGGATCACCGGGAGTGAAACGGACGTGTGCTCTGACCCCGTTTTTCCACCGGCCTGCGCAGCAGGCCGCGAACCCGTCGTCCTCGACACCAACATCGTCCTCGA
>SCRR01000282.1 GCA_004322085.1 Burkholderiaceae bacterium | reverse complement strand
ACGGCGTCCTCGAACTCCTTGAGCATCTGGCCGTCGCCCACCAGGAACTGGAAGTCCTCGGCCTTGCCACCCTGGAACGTCTCCCCGTCGATCTTGCCTTCGAAGTCGACCGTGACGCGATCACCCTCCTGGGCCGGCGCATCGTGCGCGCGCTGGGTGAATGTGCGGCGCTGCTTGCGCAGGATCTCCAGCGTCTTGTCGATGGCAGCATCGTCGACCTGCGCGGTCAGCCTGTCGATCTCGGCCGTGGACAGGTCGGCAATCTTCACATCGGGAAAAACCTCGAAGATGGCATCGAAGGTCAGCTCCCCCTCGGGCGCGCCTTCCTTCTCGCTGATGCGGGGCTGCCCCGCCACACGCAGCTTGGCCTCGTTGGCGGCGTTGGCAAACGCCTCGCCCACCTTGTCGTTCATGACTTCGTAGTGCACCGAGTAGCCGTAGCGCTGCGCCACCACCGTCATCGGCACCTTGCCGGGGCGAAAACCGTCCATCTTCACGGTGCGGGCCATGCGCTTGAGGCGCGCATCGACCTCGGACTGGATGACACCGACGGGAAGGGTCAGTGTGATCTTGCGCTCCAGCTTTTCAAGGGTTTCAACAGTCACGGACATAGGGTTCTCCACATATCAAATTCTCGGGCCACCTGGTGCGCGGGGGGGGACTCGAACCCCCACACCATTACTGGCGTCAGGACCTAAACCTGGTGCGTCTACCAATTTCGCCACCCGCGCGGTCTGAAAAACAAAACGGACTGGCCGCGCGCGGGCGCGTGTCCGCCCGCCTCGCGACCGCCCGCCACAAATCGGTCAACCCTCTATTTTAGACGGAACACGCCCCACTCCCGAAACGGCAGCATCGGGTCGGCGACAATCCTTGCCGTGAACCGCCCCGCCCCAGCCAGCCCCCCGCCCCTGACGCATTACGAGAACTTCCCGGTCGCCTCCTGGCTGTGCCCCCCCAAACTGCGTGCGCCGATCGCGGCGATCTACGGGTTCGCGCGCACGGCCGACGATATCGCCGATGAAGGCCAGGCACCGGCACCGCAGCGGCTGGACGATCTGGCGGCCTATCGGGCCGACCTCGCCGCCGTGGCCGGTGCTCAGACGCCCTCCACGCGCTGGCCCGAAGTGTTCGCGCCGCTGCGCGCCGTGATCCAGGAATTCAAGCTGCCCGTGCCCCTGCTCGCCGACCTGCTGAGCGCGTTCGAGCAGGACGTGACCAAGAGCCGCGACCGTGCCGGCTATGCCGACCGTGATGAATTGCTGGACTACTGCCGCCGCTCGGCCAATCCCGTGGGTCGACTGCTGCTGCATTTATATGGCGTGCGCGATGCGTCGGCGCTGGTACGCAGCGACCGTATCTGCACGGCACTGCAGCTCATCAACTTCTGGCAGGATCTGGGGCTGGACATCGCGCGCGGACGCTTTTACCTGCCGCATCAGGATTGCGCCGTGCACGGCGTCGCGCAAGAGGACCTGCTGGCTCTGCGCCAGACCCCGAGCGTCACAAAATTAATAGCATTTCATGTAGACTTGGCAAGGTCTACCATGCTAAAAGGCTCTGAATTGGTGCACCAGGTGCCCGGGCGCGCCGGCTGGGAGCTGCGCCTGGTGGTACAGGGCGGCCTGCGCATCCTGGACAAGATCGAAGCGATGAATTTCGCCACCCTGCACAAGCGCCCCAAACTCAGCGCAAGGGACGCGCCGGCCATGCTGTGGCGCAGCCTGTGGATGTAACAATTACGCCATGACCCCCGAGCAGTACGTCGAGCAAAAGGCCGCCGCCTCCGGCAGCAGCTTTTATTACGCCTTTCTTTTCCTGCCCAAGCCGCGCCGCGGCGCCATCACCGCCTTCTACGCCTTCTGCCGCGAGATCGACGACGTGGTGGACGACATGGTGGACCCCGGCGTCGCACGCACCAAGCTGGCCTGGTGGCAATCCGAAGTCGCCCAGTCGTTCGCGGGCCAGCCCAGGCACCCGGTGATGCGGGCGCTCACGCCGGCGCTGGCCGATTACCGGATCGAGCAGCGCCACCTGCAGGCCATCATCGAGGGCTGCCAGATGGATCTGGAGCAGACCCGCTACGCCGATTTCGCCGGCCTGCAAACCTACTGTCATCTGG
The DNA here is from genome assembly GCA_004322085.1 of Burkholderiaceae bacterium. Classification (GTDB taxonomy): domain Bacteria; phylum Pseudomonadota; class Gammaproteobacteria; order Burkholderiales; family Burkholderiaceae_C; genus Rhodoferax_A. Next base: position 5,326 of record SCRR01000282.1, on the reverse strand, counting down.
TCGCGGGCATCGTGGGCGAGGTGTCGGCGCGCATCTTCGGTCAGACGCAGGCGCAGACCACCGACTACGCGCACAAGCTGGGGCTCGCGTTCCAGCTCACCAACATCATTCGCGATGTGGGCGAAGACGCGATGCGCGGGCGCATCTACCTGCCAGTCAATGAGCTGCAGCAGTTCGACGTGAAGGCCAATGAAATCCTCAAGCGCCCCAAGCCGCTGGCCGGGCCGGACACCGACGACTTCGCGGCGCGCTTCGCGGCGCTCATGCGATTTCAGACGCAGCGCGCTCACACTCTGTACGCCGAAGCCTTGGCCCTGCTGCCCGCCGCCGACCGCCGTGCGCAAAAGCCGGGCCTGATGATGGCCAGCATCTACCAGACGCTGCTGCGCGAGATCGAGCGCGACAACTTCCCGGTGCTGCACCAGCGCATCAGCCTCACACCGGTGCGCAAGCTCTGGCTGGCGTGGAAGGTGCAGGCGCTGGGACGCCTATGAATGTCGCCATCATCGGCGGTGGCTGGGCCGGCATGGCAGCGGCTGTGCAAGCCACCCAAGACGGCCACCACGCTACGGTTTTTGAAGCATCACGCACCTTGGGGGGAAGGGCCAGAGGCCTGAATGGCACTTTGCCCGATGGAATTCCTGTCACGCTCGACAACGGCCAGCACATCCTGATCGGCGCGTACCTTGAGACCCTGCGCCTGATGCGGCTGGTGGGTGTCGATCCGGAATACTCGCTCGTGCGCCTGCCGCTGGCCTTGCGCTTTCGCGACGGCAGCGGCCTGGCGTTGCGCCAGGGACGGGCGCCGTGGGATGCGCTGGCCGGCATCGCGACGGCGCGCGGCTGGCGCTGGCGCGACAGGCTGGCGCTGTTGCGCAGTGCCATCGGCTGGCGCCTGGGCGGCTTCCAGTGTCCGGCCAGCTTCACCGTCGCCCAGCTCTGCGCCGCGCTGCCTTTGAGGCTGGGCTGCGAATTCATCGAACCACTGTGCACGGCTGCCCTCAATACCCCGGCCGATCGAGCCAGTGGCCAGGTGTTCCTGCGCGTGCTGCGGGACAGCCTGTTCGCGGGCCATGGCGGCTCCAACCTGCTGCTGCCCAGGGTGGACCTGGGAGCGCTTTTCCCGGAAGCAGCGGGTCGCTGGCTGCAGGGCCAAGGCGGCACGCTTCGCATGGGCCAGCGCGTGCAGACTCTGTGCTGGAGTGCGGCTCGGATCGGTGCGCCGCCAGCTGCCCAGTGGCACGTCCACGATGAAGCGTTCGATCGAGTGATTCTCGCGACTTCGGCATCCGATGCGGCCCTAGCCCTTTCTACATCTTCACTGACAGCTCCTGAAGAAATAGCACGACAGATGCGGAACTGGGCCGACACCGCCCGCGCCCTACGCTTTGAAGCCATCACCACCGTGTACGCGCTGGCCGCACCGGACCCCGGCACCCCGGCCCTGCTGCCCTGCCCCATGCTCGCGCTGCGCAGCAGTCCCGACCCGGCGCGCGCTGCCCCGGCGCAATTTGTGTTCGACCGCGGCCAGCTCGGTGGCCCTGCAAACCTGCTGGCCTTTGTGGTCAGTACCAGCAACGGCAGCCGCGCCGACCTGCAGGCTCAGGTGGTCGCGCAGGCCCGCGCCGAGCTCGGCCTGCAGGTCCAGCCGCTCCAGACCATTGTCGAAAAGCGCGCGACCTTCGCCTGCACGCCGGGCCTGGTGCGCCCATCTGCGCAGATCGCGCCGGGCCTGCTGGCCTGCGGCGACTACATCGAGGGCCCCTACCCCGCGACGCTGGAGGGCGCCACGCGCAGCGGCGTCGCCGCGGCACACTTGCTGTGACTGGTGCGGCGTAACCGCTGCGAGCCTTGTGTGCGGCAGCGGCGCAGTAGCGGGACGCTAACGCCGCGAGCCGGCGTCGCCCGGGAACAGCGCAAACAGCTCGCTCAAGCTGGCCAGCGTCACGGGCGCTGGCCCATCGTGCGGCCACGCCAGACCTGCCCGGTTGATCCAGACCGCCTGCAGGCCCGCGTCGAGCGCGCCACGCGCATCGAGCGTGGCATCGTCGCCGATGTGCAGCACTTCGCCAGGCCGCACCCGCGCCGCGCCGGCAGCGGCATGGAAGATGCGCGCGTCGGGCTTGCTCACGCCAAACTCGCGTGCACTGACGGCCGCGTGAAAGTGCTGCGCGATGCCGATCCGCTGCACGTCGGCATTGCCGTTGGACAAGGCCACCAGCGGATAACGGCGACTCAGAAACGCCAGCGCCGCCAGCGCATCGTCGTAAAACTCAACCTGCTGGCGCGCCGCAAAGAACACCTCGAACGCGGGCTCTGCCAGTTCCGGTGCGTCGCCCGCGCGAATCAGCGCCAGGCGAATCGATTCGCGACGCAGCGCGCTGAGGTCGTGCAACAAATCGGGGCGCTGCGCCGCCAAGCTGTCGCGGATCTCGCGCCGCGCCGCCAGGCTGGAGTACAGCGCCGCGGTGTTCGGCGCATGCTCACCGAGCCAGCCGTGCAGCGCCATTTCTGCGCGCTCGATAGTGGGCCACACGGGCCACAGGGTATCGTCCAGGTCCAGCGAGACGGCCCTAACTTTGTGGATGTCCAGCATAGTGCGAGAGAATACCGCATGACCCTCGCTTCCCCGTTCGCGCCCGAGCCGGCGCACACCCATGGACTCGCCCCCAAGACCGCCGTGCTGCTGTGCAACCTGGGCACGCCCGAGGCGCCCACGGCGGCGGCGCTGCGCGTTTATCTGGCCGAATTCCTGAGCGACAGGCGTGTCGTGGAAATCCCCAGGGCGCTCTGGTGGCTGATCCTGCACGGCATCATCCTGCGCACGCGGCCCGCCAGGTCGGCGGCGAAATACGCGAGTATCTGGAGCCAGGAGGGTTCGCCGCTCAAGGTGTGGACCGCGAAACAGGCTTTGATGCTGCGCGGCTGGCTGGGCGAGCACGGGCATCACGTTAGCGTGCGCTACGCCATGCGCTACGGTAGTCCGTCGATCGCATCGCAGCTGGACGCGCTCAAGGCCGAAGGCGTCACGCGGATATTGATCCTGCCCGCCTACCCGCAGTATTCGGGCACCACCACGGCCAGCGTGTTCGATGCCGTGTATGCGTGGGCCAGACGTACGCGCACCGTTCCCGAGCTGCGCTTCGTGAACCACTATCACGATGACGCGGCCTACATCGGCGCGCTCGCGCGGCGCGTCAAAAACCACTGGCAGGACCACGGGCGGCCCGACCACCTGATCATGAGCTTTCATGGCGTGCCCGAACGCACGCTGCATCTGGGCGACCCGTACCACTGCGAATGCCGCAAGACGGGCCGGTTGCTGGCCGAAAAACTGGGCCTGCACGCGGAGCAATACACGCTCACTTTCCAGTCGCGCTTCGGCAAGGCCAAGTGGCTGCAGCCCTACACCGAACCGACGCTGGTCGCGCTGGCCCGTGCCGGCACGAAGCGCGTGGACGTGATCTGCCCCGGCTTCACCAGCGACTGTCTGGAAACCCTGCAGGAGATCAACCAGGAGGCGCGCCAGGCGTTTCTGCTAGCCGGCGGCAAGGATTTCCACTACATCCCGTGCCTGAACGACCAGCCCGAGTGGATCGGCGCACTGTGCAGCGTGGCCGAGCAGCACATGGCGGGCTGGCCCACGAAGTCGGTGGCCGATGCGCAAGCGCTGGCAGATTCACTTGCGGCCGCCCAGGCGCTGGGAGCGGGCCGGTAGTTGCTGACAAACCCATTCCGCTATTTCTATAGTAGCCGCCAATGTCCAAGGCCCACTTCCGGGCAGCGCCAGACCGGATCGAAGCGCATCTAACCCAGAGGCGCCAGGCTGGCAATCGACCGCCGCAAAACCCGACCTGTCGACTGAGAAAAGCCGGCGCCACTGGTTTTGATGTTACGGTCTCGCATGAATAACTTCCAACTGCCCAACTGGTTTCAAAATACGGCGGTGCCCGGTATCTCGCAGGGCAATTTCGGCGTGGCCGTGGCCGCGATGCTGCTGGCCTATCTGCTGATCACTCTTGGCCTGCGCGTGGCGCTGAGGCACCTGAAGGCGCTCGCCGAACGGACCAGCACCAGCGCGGACGATGTGCTGGTCGAGACGCTGGACCACACCCATCGCGGCCTGATCGTGCTGGTGGCCGTGCTGATGGGCGTGGGGATGCTGGATCTGCCCGATCGCTGGGCCGGGCGCGTCGGCGCGAGTTTGCTGCAATGGGTATCAAGTTCGCACTTCCGGCGCGCACGCTGCATTTGGCAAACATGCCGGTCATGTCGACGCTCCAGCGCGCTGCCAGCCCCGCTTGGCTGATTTGACAGAAACCTGCGCGAGCGCGAAGTGTGGCAACCCGCTAACTGATGGGAATGGCCCAGCCAGTCGCTGCGGTGGCCAGCCTCATCGCGATCCGGCCTCAACGAGCCGCGTCGATGAATGCCGTCACAGGGTCCAACTGCCCGGGCACATTCAGCGCCGGCGCGTGACCGCAATCGGGAACTTCCACGATTTGGGTCTGGTTCCGCAGCCCCGGGCCACGTTGCAGCATCGCCGCGGTCGCCTGTGGAAGCACCAGGTCCGAGTGCGCGCCGTGCAGGCAAAGCACCGGAATATCCAGGGCGTCGTAGTGGTCCCAGATCAGATAGTCATCCGGGTAGTGAGTGAACTGCTGCACCATGGCCGGGTCGTAGTGCGGCGTGACGCGCCCGTCGGGCAGGCGCCGCGTGGAGGTTTCGGTGAGCCGGCGCCACTGCACGTCGCTGAGCCAGCCGTAGGGCTTGTACACCTGCCGGAAGAAGGCTTCAAGTTCGCGCACCGTCGCAAAGGCAGGTGGATTGCCCGCATACGACTTGATGCGTTCGACCGCCGCATCGGCAATCTGCGGCGCAGTGTCGTTGAGCACCAGGCTCTTGATACAGCCCTTGAGCACAGGCTCGAACAGGCCCGACGCACACACCAGGCCAAGCGCGCCCCCCATCGACGTGCCGACCCAGTGCGCCCGGGTGATGCCGAGTTGCGCCACGAGTTCGGCCGCGATGCGCGCGTAGAACGCCAGGCAGTACTCGCTCTTCGGGTCGGGGCTCCACTGGCTCAGGCCCCGCCCTATCGTGTCCGGGCAGATCACGCGGTAGCGCGGGCTCAGGTGCGCGGCCAGCTCGTCCATGTCGCGCCCGGTGCGCGCCAGCCCGTGCCAGGCAATCACGACCGGCGCATCCGCGGCGCCCCAGTCGGTGTAGTGGATTTCGCGCCCGGCGCAGGTCAGGTAGTTGGAGGTAAACGAAGTCATGTGGGAGCCTTTGCCTTTTTCGCCTGCGACCTGCCGGCGCGCAGCCG
>SCRR01000434.1 GCA_004322085.1 Burkholderiaceae bacterium | reverse complement strand
GCACGACCGCAGCGTGCGCTAGGCCGGCGCGCTGCAGCCCCGGCCCGGCGACCATCGCCTCGCGCATCAGGTACCTCTGCCACCGTCATCGGGAACGCACCCGCGAAACGCGCGCGGTGCGTCGCCTTCTGGCGGTCATCGGCCTGATCGGGCGCGCCTGAATCGCCGCTCGGCCAGTCGGCGACGACGAAAAACGCAGCGGCTGATGCCGCTGCGTTCCGGGTACCCACGCCGCACGGTGGGTCAGTCGTGGAGGTCGACGTCCTTGGTCTCGCGCACGAACAGCATGCCGATGACGAAGGTCATCGCCGCGATCACCACCGGATACCACAGGCCGGCGTAGAAATTGCCGGTGGCCGCCACGATGCCGAACGATACCGAGGGCAGGAAGCCGCCGAACCAGCCGTTGCCGATGTGGTACGGCAGGCTCATCGAGGTGTAGCGGATCCTGGTGGGGAACATCTCCACCAGCCACGCGGCGATCGGGCCGTAGACCATGGTCACGTAGAGCACCAGGATCGTCAGCAGCAGCACCAGCATCGGCTTGTTGGTCTGCGCCGGATCGGCCTTGGCCGGGTAGCCGGCAGCGGCCAGCGCCTTGCCGACGCCGTCGCCGAACGCCTTGCTCTGGGCGGTGAAGTCGGCCTTGGACAGGGCCCCGCCCTCGAACGAGGGGAACTGCTGGCCGCCGATGGTCACCACCGCCGGCGTGCCCGCGGCTGCCACCACGTTCTCGTACGGCACGCCGCGCTTGGCCAGGTAGCTCTTGGCCACGTCGCAGGAGCTGGTGAAGACCTTCTTGCCGATCAGGTCGATCTGCACGCTGCAGCCGGCGGGGTCGGCCTGCACCCGTATCGGTGCCGTCACGCTGGCCGCCTCGATCGCCGGGTTGCCGTAGTGGGTGATCGCCTTGAAGATCGGAAAATAGGTCAGCGCGGCGAGCAGGCAGCCGGCCAGCACGACAGGCTTGCGCCCGATCCTGTCCGACAGCCAGCCGAACACCACGAAGAACGGCGTGCCGATCAGCAGTGCCGCGGCGATCATCAGCTGGGTGGTGGTGGCATCGATCTTCAGCGTGCTGCCGAGGAAGTACATCGCGTAGAACTGGCCGCAGTACCACACCACGGCCTGGCCGGCGGTGGCGCCGAGCAGGGCCAGGATCACCAGCTTCAGGTTGCCCCAGCGCGCGAACGACTCGGTCAGCGGTGCCTTCGACTGCTTGCCCTCCTCCTTCATCTGCTTGAACACCGGCGACTCGGCCAGTTGCAGGCGGATGTAGACCGACACCGCCAGCAGCAGCGAGGACAGCAGGAACGGCACGCGCCAGCCCCAGTCGTCAAACTTGCCGCCGAGCATCCACTTGCAGCCCAGGATCACCAGCAGTGACAGGAACAGGCCGAAGGTGGCGGTGATCTGGATGAAGCTGGTGTACAGGCCGCGCTTGCCCTTCGGTGCGTGTTCGGCCACATAGGTGGCAGCGCCGCCGTACTCGCCGCCGAGCGCCAGGCCCTGCAGCATGCGCAACGCGATCAGGATGACCGGCGCGGCCATGCCGATCGAGCCGTAACTGGGCAGCAGGCCCACGAAGAAGGTGGACAGGCCCATGATCACGATGGTGATCAGGAAGGTGTACTTGCGCCCGACCAGGTCGCCGACCCGGCCGAACACCAGCGCACCGAACGGGCGCACCGCGAAGCCGGCGGCAAACGCGAGCAGGGCGAACACCAGCTGGCTCGCTTCATTCAAGCCCGAGAAGAACTGGTGGCCGATGATCACGCCAACCACGGCCACGCCAATGCGCCAGTCGAAGAAGTCGGTCAGCACGCCGGTGATCAGGCGCCCGCCCATCCCGCCG
>SCRR01000281.1 GCA_004322085.1 Burkholderiaceae bacterium | reverse complement strand
GGGCGCGACCTGTTCAACCCCGGCTGGCTGGCCGCCAGACTGCAGGGTTTCGGTGCCATCGCCCCCGTGGACATCCAGGCAACACTGACAGAATTCACCGTCAGCGCTTGTGTGGACTGCGTCAACCGCTATGGAAAAGATAGTTTATCACTGATCGTCTGCGGTGGTGGGGCCCTCAACACCTTTTTGATGCAGCGCCTGCAGGCGGGCCTGCCGTCGGTGCCCGTGACCTCGTCCACGGCGCACGGGCTACCGGCGCTGCAGGTCGAAGCCACGGCCTTTGCCTGGCTGGCCCGCAAGACCCTGCGGCGCGAAACGGGCAACCTGGCCAGTGTGACCGGCGCGCGCGGCGCGCGCGTGCTGGGTGCGATCTATCCCGCCTGAGGCTGGCCGGGCACCGCGCGCAATGCGCGGCTCAACTGGCTTCCGAAGCCTCGTGCGGGCCAGCCGTGGGCTCGATGTCCGGTGACAACTGCCAGAAAATCCAGGCCGAAGCGATCGTGATCAGGCCCATGGTGGCAAATGTCGCGTGAAATGCAAAGAGCGTCTGAAGAATGCCCGTGGCCGACGAAAAGAAATTGGTAAAGGCCGCCAGCACCGCACTTGCCGCCGCCACGCCCATGCTGATGGAGAGCATCTGCACCATCGACAGCAGGCTGTTTCCGCTGCTGGCCATGCCACCGTCCAGGTCCTTCAGCGTGATGGTGTTCATGACGGTGAACTGCAGCGAATTGACGGCGCCGAAACAAGCCAGCTGCACAATGCGCAGCCACAGCGGCTGCTCGGGCATCATCAACGCAAAGCTGGCCATGGCGACCCCGACCAGCACCGTGTTGACCACCAGCACCATACGGTAGCCTGACCGCACGACCAGCGTCATGGCCAGTTGCTTGGAAAACATGCCCGCCGTCGCTACCGGCAGCATCATCAGACCAGCCTGCAACGGCGAATAGGCGAGGCAGACCTGCAGCAGCAGCGGGATCAGAAACGGCATGCAACTGCTGCCGATGCGCGCGAACAGGTTGCCCAGCAGGCCGATGCTCACCGTCGGGATGCTGAACAGGCGCGGCGAGAACAGCGGGCTGGGCTGGCGCGCGGCGCGCAGCCAGTACGACACCAGGCTGGCCAGCCCGAAGATCATCAACACGAGTACGGTGGCTTGGCGCAGACCGAGATCCGACAGGCCGTCGAGCGCGAGCGAAATGGCCACCATGCCGAAGGCCAGCAGCAGGTAGCCATTCAGGTCGAAGCGCGTTTGCGCGTGGTCGCGCCCCAGCGGCATGTGCTTGACCGTCGCAATACAGCCCACCAGGGCGACCGGCACGTTGATCAGGAAAATCCAGTGCCAGGACGCGACCACAACCAGCCAGCCGCCCAGTGTCGGGCCCAGCAGGGGACCGATCATGCCCGGGATGGCGACAAAGCTCATGGCCGCCAGGAATTTTTCGCGCGGGAAGGCGCGCAGCACCGACAGCCGCCCCACCGGCAGCAACAGGGCGCCACCCAGACCCTGCACCACGCGCGATGCCACCAGTTGCGACAGGCTCTGCGAAAAGGCGCACAGGAGCGAGCCGATCAGGAACAGCACGATGGCGCTGAAATACACCCGCCGCGTACCAAAGCGGTCGGCGATCCAGCCTGAGGCGGGAATCAGCATGGCCATCGTGAGCGAATAAGCCACGATGACCGACTGCATGCGCAGCGGGCTCTCGCCCAGGCTTTTGGCCATGGCTGGCAAGGCGGTGTTGACGATGGTGGTGTCCAGCGTCTGCATGAAAAAACCGATCGCCACCAACCACAAAAGAATGGGACGGGGGCTGTCGTTATTCATGAAGGAAGCGCGGGGCAACGGGTGTCAAAACATCGGGCGGGAAGCCCACAAAAAAAGTCGCCGGCAGGCGACTTTTCGATCCTGGTGGAACGCAGCTCAGGCTGAGAAGCTCGATCCGCAGCCGCAGGTGGACGTGGCACCGGGATTCTTGATGACGAACTGGGCACCTTCCAGGTCTTCCTTGTAGTCGATCTCGGCGCCCACCAGGTACTGGTAGCTCATCGCGTCGATGAGCAGCGAGACCCCGTTCTTGGTCATCGTGGTGTCGTCCTCGTTGGTGACTTCGTCAAAGGTGAAGCCATACTGGAAACCCGAGCAACCACCGCCCTGCACGAACACGCGCAACTTGAGGTCGGGATTGCCTTCTTCGGCAATCAGGTCGGCCACCTTGGCGGCCGCGCTGTCGGTGAAGATGATGGGGTCGGGCATCTGGGTCTGGATGTTTTCGGCGACGGCGCTCATGGGGAGATCCTCCGTTAACGGAATGGTCATGCTACTGCAAAAGGCAAAAAGCCGCCCAAAGGACGGTTTTTCGCGGGCGCGCGAATCGTTGAGATTCGCGTCGCGAAGGCCCACAGGGCAAGGCGCAAACCGGAACCGGACTCGTGCCCGGTGAGGATTTGCAACGCCGCCATGCGGGGCTGCAGCAGCGAAGCTCAGCGCTTCGAGAACTGCTTGCGGCGGCGCGCAGAGTGCAAGCCGACCTTTTTACGTTCCACTTCGCGCGCATCGCGCGTCACAAAGCCCGCCTGGCTCAGCATGGGCTTGAGCGTGGCGTCGTAGTCGATCAGGGCGCGCGTGATGCCGTGGCGCGCCGCGCCGGCCTGGCCGGACTCGCCGCCGCCCTGCACGTTGACCATGATGTCGAAGGTTTCGACGTGATTCGTCAAAAACAGCGGCTGCTTGACGATCATGATCGAGGTCTGGCGACCGAAGAACGCTTCGATGTCCTTGCCGTTGACCACAATCTGGCCGCTGCCTTTTTTCAGAAACACGCGGGCGACGCTCGATTTGCGACGGCCGGTGCCATTGTTCCATTCACCAATCATCTCAAGGCTCCTTAAAGTTCCAGCACTTTGGGCTGTTGGGCGGTATGCGGGT
>SCRR01000280.1 GCA_004322085.1 Burkholderiaceae bacterium | reverse complement strand
TCATAGAGCTCGATTCCCATGCGCAGCATGGGAATGCGGTAGCGCTGGTAGCTCGAGTTGACCACCGCCTCGTCGCTCGAGTCCAGGGAATTCGTCAGGATCTGGACCTTCACGTGGCGACTGCGCAGATCGCGCAGGTGCTGCATGCCTAGCGACCCCGGAATGAAGTAGGGCGACGCTATCTGAACCTCGGAGCGTGCCATGTCTACCTGCTCCACGAATTTGCGGATCAGCAGTGCGGGCGCGTCGCCGGCCGTGCGCGCGGGGTCGGCCTTGGAGGGCGGGTCGGCATAGGCGTCGGCCCAGGCCCGGATGAAATGAAACCTGTGCTGGTCGATTTCCACGCCCAGCGGTGGCTCGCCGTAGACATCGGCGGGAGGCACTTCAGGAGGTTGCGGCGCCAGTGCCGGGCGTACCGCCACATCAAAATTTCGCCGCAGCTCCTGCGGGCTGTCCAAGGTCGGCACCATCGCACCCAGCGGGTACACCTCGTCGCTGTTCCAGTACGTGTCGAAGCTGTGCGACAGCTCGCGCACGACCGGGCCCGTGGCCAGCACGTCGAGGTCGACAAAGTTTGCCGCCGCGTTGCGCAGGTAGTACTCGTCTGCAAGGTTGCGCCCGCCCACCACGGCCATGGCGCCGTCAGCCACGAACAGCTTGTTGTGCATGCGGTGATTGAGCCGCTTGAAGTCCGTGAGGAAATTAAGGTAGCGGAACAGCGGATTGCTGTGCGCGAAAGTGAATGGGTTGAACAGCCGGACTTCGACGTTCGGGTAGCTCGCCAGCCCGAGCAGCAGCGGGTCAATCGGGGCCGTGTAGAGATCGTCCAGCAGCAGGCGCACGCGCACGCCGCGCTGCGCCGCGTCACGCAAGCTGCGCAGGATCAGGCGGCCGGTCTTGTCGTTGCCCAGCAGGTAATACTGCAGGTCAAGCGACACCTGGGCGCGCCGGATCAACTCCAGTCGGGTGTCCAGTGCAAACACAGACTGGGGCAGGGCACGCAGTCCCGAGAGATCCTCGTCGTCGGGGAATTGGGCGGCGATGCGCCCCAACGTGGTCACACTTGATGCCGGGATCGCCACCGACCGGTCCCGCACCGTGGGGCGCTCGGGCAGGCTGCCACACGCGGCCAGAGCGGCCAGGAGTGTGCCCAACAGGGTTCGGCAGGCCCAACGCCGGGCCATCAGGAAGGGGCCGGTACAGGCAGGCCGATGGGGTGGTTTCATCGTGCCGGTTTTAGCATGAGCCTGCGTCAACCGGGCTGGCGCGTAAGGCGTTACTGTGATGGAATATGCGTAATGACCCGTTGGGTTGTTACAACAACTCTTGATATACCGCGTCCCGATTCGGCAAGAGTTGGTAGTATTCGAAGCGCTTCCTTTAACCTTCTGGAGAACCCTGTATGAAAAAAATCCTTTTGCCCTTGAGTTTCGCCCTGGCCCAGATGCTGGCTGTGAGCGCCTTTGCCCAAAATGTCAACGGTCAAGCCTCCCCGGCTCAAGTCGCTCCTCCTGCGCATACCGACGTGACGCCGGCCGAGAAGGCTGGAGCAAGGATGGAGCGCAAGGCTGCGGGCGCTGCCGCCTCCAAGGACGAGTCGCCGCAAGAAGGCACCCCCAAGAGCGCCGGTACCGCCCGCAAGGGGACCAGAGCAGAGCGCAAGGCAGCACACGCCAAGCACAAGGCCAAGGTCTCGGCCGAAAATAAAAGAGGCGAAATCAAAGCCGTTCCCGGCACCGCTGGTGAACCCGCAAAGAATTAATTCACCTGAAGGCGCACTCGCTGCACCCATACGGACCCAATCGGGTCCGTTTTCTTTTGGGAGGTTGAATTCATTGCGCTGCCGCAAGCTGCGAGCACAGCACATGGGGTGGCCGCCCTGCGGCGCCCGCGCGCTGCAATTCTTTGATAATTGGCGTCTCAATACCCACGAGAACACCGCAAAAAATGTGGATAACTTTGTTGAAAAGCCACCTCGTACGGTGTCGCAAGCCGCGCCAATGCGTGAATGTGACAGAACGCTTACATTTTGAGCTAAAAAATATTCAAAGAAATCAATGACTTGCACGACAACATCGGCTTCTGGACGGGCCATTAATGCTTTTCCACGTATGGCCCATGCGGCTGTGGAAGGCTGGCGTCACATGAGAGCCGGCCTGACCCATGTTTGAGGCGCCAACGCCAGGCGCGGGGCCGCGTATATGGCAGGTGGGTGCGCTGTGCCGCGCCGTTGCTGACGCGCTGGACGCCAGGTTCAATCCGGTGGCGGTGCGTGGCGAGATTTCGGGCTTTTCGCGCGCTGCGAGCGGCCACTGCTATTTCTCGCTGAAAGACGAAACCGGGCAGATTCGCTGTGCGATGTTCCGGCGCGCCGCCGGCCTGCTTGACTTTTCGCCGCGCGACGGAGAGTTGGTCGAATTGCGCGCTCGCCTGGGCGTGTACGAACAGCGCGGCGACCTGCAACTGATCGTCGAGAGCATGAACCGGGCGGGACAAGGGGCGCTGTTCGAGCAGTTTCTCAAACTCAGGGCCAGACTGGAGCAGGAGGGCCTGTTCGATAGCTCCCGCAAGCGTGAACTCCCGCCCATGCCGCGCGGCATCGGGGTTGTCACGTCAATGGGTGCCGCGGCCCTGCACGATGTGGTGATAGCGCTCAGGCGCCGCGTCCCGCACATTCCGGTGCTGATCTCTCCCGCGCTGGTGCAGGGAGCCGGGGCGTCGGTCGATCTGGTTCGTGCGCTATCGAATCTGTATCAGCTTGCGTCCACCAGACAAGGGCTTTCGGCTGATTTGACTCAAAAAACCGATGCGGCACGAGGAGCCTGCATCGACGTGATCCTGCTGGTGCGCGGCGGCGGCTCGATGGAGGACCTATGGGCCTTCAATGACGAGCAGCTGGCGCGCACCATCGTGCAAAGCCCGGTGCCCCTGATCAGCGGAGTGGGGCATGAGACCGACTTCACGATCGCCGATTTCTGCGCCGACCTGCGCGCAGCTACACCCACCGCGGCGGCCGAGCTGGTGGCACAACCGCGCGACGTCTGGCTCGGTGCGCTGGCGCAGGTTGGGGAGCGGCTCTCCGGCGCGCTGCTGCGCCAGCTCGACAGTCAGAGCCAGCGCGTCGATCTGGCAGCCTCGCGGCTTGGCCGGCCGTCCGCTTTGCTGGCGCGCCAGCAGCTGCGCCTGGATCAGCAGGCGCAGCGCCTGCGCTACGGCACGCTGTCGAATTTGCAGCGTAGGGTGTCCTCTTTGCAAGGGCTTGAGGCCAGTTTCCCGGAAAAAGTGCGACGCACGTGGGCCCTCGCCCAAGAGCGGCTCGCGCGTGCGCGTTTGCGCCTGGAACTGCTCGACCCGCGGCTGGTTTTGCAGCGCGGCTACGCCTGGCTGGCAGACCTGGATGGCAGCGCCGTGACCCGGGCCGACCAGACTCACACCGGCCAGGCGCTGCGCGCCACCCTTGCGGATGGCGAGGTTGATCTCACGGTAGCGCCGCACCGGCTCATTTAATTCCTACAATCAACAATCCCGACAACGAACCAAGAGGAAAGAAACTATGGAACACAAGCTGCCTGCACTGCCTTACGCGATCGACGCGCTGGCGCCCAGTTACTCCAAGGAAACCATGGAGTACCACTATGGCAAGCACCACAACGCTTACGTGGTGAACCTCAACAAACTGCAACAGGGTACCGAGTTCGAGAAGATGGCCCTGGAAGACATCGTCAAGAAATCCAGCGGCGGCATTTACAACAATTCCGCGCAAATCTGGAATCACACCTTCTTCTGGAGCTGTATGAAACCCAACGGCGGCGGCGAGCCGTCCGGTGCATTGGCCAAGGCCATCACGGCGAAGTGGGGCACTTATGCTGCGTTCAAGGAAGCATTCGTGAAATCCGCTGGTGCGAATTTCGGCTCGGGCTGGACCTGGCTGGTGAAGAAGGCCGATGGTTCGGTCGACATCGTGAACATGGGCCCGGCCGGCACGCCACTGACCACGGCCGACAAGGCCCTGCTGACCGTGGACGTGTGGGAGCATGCCTACTACATCGACTACCGCAACCTGCGTCCGAAATACCTGGAGACTTTCCTCGACAAGCTGGTGAACTGGAGCTTTGCCGAGAAGAACTTCGGCTGAGGCTTGGGGCGCGCATGAAAAAGCCGGCTTGTGCCGGCTTTTTTGTGTCTGCAGCGGGTTGCCGCTTTGGGGTTCGGCACAAGGTCCGGCTGTATCCGGGATATCAGTGTGTCTGGAACGGCTTGCCACCCAGCCTGAAGCCGGCCTTGATGGCCCTTTTGGCAAACCAGCCCTGGTTCATTTCCAGCACGTAACGCACCGGCTTGGCCGCGCAGTGGGAGTCCGTGGTCTGTGGCGCCATGTCGGCGAGATTCACGATGGTGCCGTCGTCGGCGATGAAGGCGGCCGTTAGCGGCAGGAGGGTGTTTTTCATCCAGAAGCACTGGGGGGCCGGCACGTCGAACACGAACAGCATGCCTTCGGCTTGCGGCATGTGCTTGCGAAACATCAGCCCGAACTCGCGCTGCTCGGACGTTTGGGCCAGCTGGACGTCGATCTGGTACATGTCGGCTGTCAGCTTGATGCGCGGCAGCTCCAATTGCGGGCTGCCCTGGGCGTTCGCCGTGCCTGCCAGCAAGGCGAGGCCGATGACGAGGATGGTTAACGACGCGGAGCGCAGATTCATGGAATTCACCTTCAAAGGTCGGGCTCAAAAACAAAAATGCCCGCAGGAGCGGGCATTTTCGCGCAAAGCTAAAAGGACTTATTCAGTCTTGGCAGCAGCGGCTTTCGCAGCCTTCTTGGCTTTATGAGCCTTCTTGGCTTTGTGGGCCTTTTTGGTGGCCTTGGCAGGAGCGGTAGCGGCTGGCGTGGCAGCAGGTGCTTCGGCAGCGGCGGGAGCCGCAGGCGCAGCAGCGGGAGCGGCAGGCGCTTGTGCGTAGGCACCAACAGCAAACAGACCAGCGATCAGGGCGCCGAGGATTTTGTTCATTTGAGAATTCCTTGAGGTAACGTTATGGTGAAGCTCCCTCCCAGTCATTGGAAGGCTCTCCTGTAACGGGGGCGGTTTGACCTTGGTTGACAGAGTGGGCAGAAATTTTTATAGCTAGAATCAAAAGCTCCCGCTCCAGCGGAGCGCGCGGCCTGCCAAGGCCAGTCACCACCGGAGAAAATCCCCCATGTACCAGCACATCAAAGTACCCGCGCAGGGCCAAAAAATCACCGTCAATGCCGATATGTCGCTCAATGTGCCGGACCAGCCCGTGATCCCGTTTATCGAGGGCGACGGGACAGGCGTCGACATCACGCCGGTGATGCTGAAGGTGGTCGACGCAGCGGTTGCCAAGGCCTACGGCGCAAGGCGAAAGATTCACTGGATGGAGGTCTACGCCGGTGAAAAATCCACCAGGGTCTATGGCCCCGATGTGTGGCTGCCGGAAGAAACCCTCGATACCGTGCGCGATTACGTGATCTCCATCAAGGGCCCGCTGACCACGCCCGTTGGCGGCGGCATCCGTTCGCTCAACGTGGCACTGCGCCAGCAGCTTGACCTGTACGTGTGCCTGCGTCCGATCCGGTACTTCGAGGGTGTGCCTTCGCCTGTGAAGGAGCCGCGCAAGACCAACATGGTGATCTTTCGCGAAAACTCGGAGGACATCTACGCCGGCATCGAATTCGAAGCGGAGTCCGACAAGGCCAGGAAACTCATCAAGTTCCTGCAGGACGAGATGGGTGTCAGGAAAATCCGCTTCCCGGATACGTCTGGCATCGGCATCAAGCCCGTATCCATCGAGGGTACCGAGCGCCTGATGCGCAAGGCCGTGCAGTACGCGATCGACAACGACAAGCCCAGCGTGACCATCGTGCACAAGGGCAACATCATGAAGTTCACCGAAGGGGGGTTCCGCGACTGGGCCTACGCCTTGGCGGCCAGGGAGTTCGGTGCCGAGCTGGTCGATGGTGGGCCATGGATGAAGTTCAAGAACCCCAGGACGGGCAAGGACATCACGGTAAAAGACGTCATTGCCGACGCCTTCCTGCAGCAGATCCTGTTGCGTCCGGCGGAATACAGCGTGATTGCAACGCTCAACCTGAATGGCGACTACGTGTCGGACGCGCTCGCGGCTCAAGTCGGCGGCATCGGCATTGCGCCTGGCGCCAACCTCTCCGATACCATTGCCATGTTCGAGGCCACGCACGGCACGGCGCCCAAATACGCCGGCAAGGACTATGTGAACCCTGGTTCGGAAATCCTCTCGGCCGAGATGATGCTGCGCCACATGGGCTGGCTGGAGGCAGCAGATCTGATCATCAGTTCCATGGAGCGGTCCATCAAGAGCAAGAAGGTCACCTATGACTTTGCCCGGCTGATGGATGGCGCCACACAGGTCAGTTGTTCGGGTTTTGGGCAGGTCATGATCGACCAGATGTGAAATTTTGGTTCAAGCGGGCAGACCCGTTGCCGCTTGCACCAGACCCCGCCCCGCGGTGCATGCCAAGGGGCGGTTGCATCTGTGGGCTTGAATGTGGCCCTGGCGCCACCAATTTATCCTTGCGATGCAGTGCCACGGACTGCCCGATAGAATGAATTCCATGGCAAGCAAAATCCCCTCCAAACCCCCTGCGCCGAGGAGCCAGCCTCCCGGCGGGGAGGATGGCGATTCGGTCGTTCTGGAGCGGCGCACGCAAAGGGTCAAGCCACCCCACATGCACCAGGTGGTGATGCTCAACGACGACTACACCCCGATGGAGTTTGTGGTGGTTGTGATCCAGGAGTTCTTCAACAAGGACCGCGAGACCGCGACCCAGATCATGCTCAAGATCCATCTGGACGGCAGGGGCGTCTGCGGCGTGTATTCGAGGGACGTGGCGGCCACCAAGGTCGATCAGGTCATGGATGCCGCCAACAAGGCGGGGCATCCGCTGCAATGTGTCAGCGAGCCCGTTGAATAAGTTACACAAGTGCCAATATAGAGTTCATCATTACAGCAAGGCAAAAAGGAAATCACATGATTGCCCAGGAATTGGAAGTCAGCTTGCACATGGCCTTCGTGGAGGCCCGGCAGCAACGCCACGAGTTCATCACCGTGGAACATCTGCTACTCGCCTTGCTCGATAACCCCAGCGCCGCCGAGGTGCTGCGGGCCTGCTCGGCCAACATCGACGACTTGCGCAAGTCGCTCGCGAACTTCATCAAGGACAACACGCCCCAGGTGGCGGGTGCCGATGATGTCGATACACAACCGACGCTGGGTTTCCAGCGCGTGATCCAGCGCGCCATCATGCACGTGCAGTCCACCGGCAACGGAAAAAAGGAAGTCACCGGCGCCAACGTGCTGGTGGCGATCTTCGGCGAGAAGGACTCGCACGCCGTGTACTACCTGCACCAGCAGGGCGTCACAAGGCTGGACGTGGTGAACTTCATCGCCCACGGCATCAAGAAGAGCGATCCACCCGAGCCTGCCAAGAGCAGCGAATCGGGCGCGTCGGAGGGCGAAGAGGGCGGCGAGCGCAGTGAGAAGGCCTCGCCGCTGGAGCAGTACACTCAGAACCTGAACCAGCTCGCCAAGGACGGCAAGATCGACCCCTTGATCGGGCGCGAGTACGAGGTCGAGCGCGTGATCCAGATCCTGTGCCGCCGGCGCAAGAACAATCCGCTGCTCGTCGGCGAGGCGGGCGTGGGCAAGACCGCCATCGCTGAAGGCTTGGCCTGGCGCATCACGCAAAAGGATGTGCCGGAGATCTTGGCCGAGTCGAACGTCTATTCGCTCGACATGGGCGCGCTGCTGGCCGGCACCAAGTACCGCGGCGATTTCGAGCAGCGCCTCAAGGGCGTGCTGAAAAGCCTCAAGGACAAGCCCAATGCGATCCTGTTCATCGACGAGATCCACACCCTGATCGGCGCCGGTGCGGCCTCGGGCGGCACGCTGGACGCGTCCAACCTGCTCAAGCCAGCGCTGAGTTCGGGCCAGATCAAGTGCATCGGGGCCACCACGTTCACCGAATACCGGGGCATCTTCGAGAAGGACGCCGCGCTGTCACGGCGTTTCCAGAAAGTGGATGTGGTGGAGCCCACCGTGGCCGAGACGGTGGAGATCCTCAAGGGCCTGAAGTCGCGTTTTGAAGAGCACCACAGCGTCAA
>SCRR01000279.1 GCA_004322085.1 Burkholderiaceae bacterium | reverse complement strand
GACCGCGTCATGAAGCGGCTGATTCCGCAGTTCGGTGATGCCCGGCTGCAGTCCCGTGGCGAGGCTTTCACCACGCTCGCGCGCAGCATCGTGGGGCAGCAGATTTCGGTCAAGGCCGCGCAGACGGTGTGGGAGCGGTTTGCCAAACTGCCGCGCAAGATGACGCCGGGCAGCGTGCTCAAGCTCAAGGTGGATGACATGCGCGCAGCAGGCCTGTCCACCCGCAAGGTGGAGTACCTGGTGGACCTGGCGCTGCGCTTCGACTCGGGCGCCGTGCACGTCGAGGCGTGGCACGAGTGGGAGGATGAAGCCATCATTGCCGAGCTGGTGGCGATCCGCGGTATTGGCCGCTGGACCGCCGACATGTTCCTGATCTTCTATCTGATGCGGCCCAACATCCTGCCACTGGACGACGTCGGCCTGATCAATGGCATCAGCAGGAATTATTTCTCGGGCGAATTGGTCAGTCGCAGCGACGTGCGCGAGGTGGCGGCTGCCTGGGCGCCGTACTGCAGCGTGGCAACTTGGTATATTTGGCGCTCTCTCGACCCGCTACCGATTGAATATTAGGCGGTTGAATAGTAGAACTGCAGCTTGAGCGGACAACCAGGAGAACGATCGTTGGCCAAAAAAACATTTCTCGACTTCGAGCACCCGATTGCCGAGCTGGAGACAAAAATTGAAGAACTGCGCTACGTGCAGACCGAATCGGCGGTCGATATCTCGGAAGAAATCGACCAGCTGAGCAAGAAGAGCCAGCAGCTCACGAAAGACATCTACTCGGACCTGACGCCCTGGCAAATTACCAAGATCGCGCGCCACCCCGAGCGCCCGTACACGCTCGATTACGTGCGCGAGATATTCACCGATTTTGTCGAGCTGCACGGTGACCGCCATTTTTCCGATGACCTGTCCATCGTCGGCGGCCTGGCGCGTTTCAACGGGACCGCCTGCATGGTGCTGGGCCAGCAAAAGGGGCGCGATACCAAGGAGCGCGGCCTGCGCAACTTCGGCATGAGCAAGCCCGAGGGTTATCGCAAGGCGCTGCGCCTGATGAAGACGGCCGAGAAATTCAAGCTGCCCGTGTTCACTTTTGTCGACACGCCCGGCGCCTTTCCCGGCATCGACGCCGAGGAGCGCGGCCAGTCCGAGGCGATCGGGCGCAACATCTTCGAGATGGCCCAGCTCGAAGTGCCGATCATCACCACCATCATCGGCGAAGGTGGCTCCGGTGGTGCACTGGCGATCTCGGTGGCCGACCAGGTGGTGATGCTGCAATACGCGATCTACTCGGTGATCAGCCCCGAGGGCTGCGCCTCCATTTTGTGGAAAAGCTCGAGCCAGGCACAGGTCGCCGCCGACGCTCTCGGTATCACGGCGCACCGGCTCAAGGCGCTCGGGTTGATCGACAAGATCGTCAATGAACCCGTGGGGGGTGCCCATCGTGACACCAGGCAGATGGCCGCGTTCCTCAAGCGCGCGCTGAACGACGCCTTGCGCCAGGTGAGCGATCTCAAGGCCCGGGAATTGCTGGACCGGCGCTACGACCGGCTGCAGAGCTATGGCCGCTACACCGACACCAAGGCCGACAGCAAGTAACCGCAGCGGGGCGTGACGCCTCATGAGCACGCGGTTTGCCGACGCCATGGGCGTGTTTTCGCCGCAGCTGCCACTGGGCGTGGCCTACAGCGGCGGTGCGGACTCCACGGCACTCCTGTTGGCCTGCACCGGGAAGTGGCCCGGGCAGGTGAGGGCCTTGCATATTCACCACGGCCTGCAGGCGGCGGCGGACGATTTCGAGCAGCACTGCATTGCGTTTTGCGCGCAGCTTGGTGTGCCGCTGGAGGTTCGGCGCGTAGACGCACACCACGCACCGCGAGAGAGCCCGGAAGCGGCTGCGCGCACCGCACGTTATAAGGCTTTTGAGGCTTTGGCCAAGAGTGGGCAAGGGCAATATGCTATTAACAGCATAGCTATCGCACAGCATGCGGACGACCAGGTCGAGACGCTGCTGCTGGCGCTCACGCGCGGTGCGGGCCTGCCTGGTCTGTCCGCCATGCCCGCGCGCTGGACCCGTGGCGGCATTACCTATTACCGTCCGCTGCTGGGTGTGGCCGCAAAGGAGATTCGCGCTTGGCTGCGCGAGCGCGGCGCGACCTTTGTCGAAGACCCGAGCAACGCCAACGAACAGTTCACGCGCAACCGCATCCGTGCGCGGCTGCTGCCCGTGCTGGAGGCCGCCTTTCCGCAGTTTCGCGATACCTTTGCGCGCAGCGCCACGCATGCCGCACAGGCGCAGGAGGTGCTGCAGGAGGTGGCGGCGCAGGACTTGGCCGTACTCGGGATTCCGCCGGCTATCGGCGCGCTGCAAACGCTGTCGCGCCCGCGCCAGGCGAACGCGCTGCGCCACTGGCTGGCGGCCTGCCACAACGCCACGGCGAGTAGCGCGCAGCTACACGAGCTGCTCGACCAGATTGCGACCTGCACCACGCGCGGACACCAGATCCGGATCAAGGTGGGCACGGGGTTCGTACAGCGCCAGGGAGCGACCATCGATTGGTACAATCCCTAGGTTTTGCTCTGAAAAATTCCAATGGCATTGATCGTTCACAAATACGGCGGCACGTCGATGGGCTCGACCGAGCGCATCTGCAACGTCGCCAAACGCGTGGCCAAGTGGGCGCGCGCGGGCCACCAGATGGTGGTGGTGCCCAGCGCCATGAGCGGCGAGACGAATCGCCTGCTCGGTCTCGCCAGGGAACTGGCGCCGGCCAAACCCACCGACGCCTACGGCCGGGAGCTCGACATGCTGGCCGCGACCGGCGAGCAGGCGTCCTCGGCACTGCTTGCCATTGCGCTGCAAGCGGAGGGCATGCCCTCCGTCAGCTACGCGGGCTGGCAGGTGCCGATCCGCACCGACAGCGCCTATACCAAGGCGCGCATCGAATCGATCGACGATACGCGCGTGCGTGCCGACCTGGACGCGGGCAAGGTGGTCATCGTGACGGGCTTTCAGGGCATCGATGATGAGGGCCACATCACCACGCTGGGCCGCGGCGGCAGCGACACCTCGGCCGTGGCCGTGGCAACCGCGCTGAAGGCGCACGAGTGCCTGATCTTCACCGACGTAGACGGCGTCTACACCACCGATCCGCGTGTGGTGCCCGAAGCGCGCCGCCTGAAAACCGTGAGCTTCGAGGAGATGCTGGAAATGGCGAGCCTGGGCTCCAAGGTGTTGCAGATTCGCTCGGTCGAATTTGCCGGCAAGTACAAGGTGCCGCTGCGCGTGCTCTCCAGCTTTACCCCGTGGGACATCGACATCGATCAGGAAGCCCGCTCCGGCACCCTGATCACCTTTGAGGAAGACGAACAAATGGAACAAGCGATCGTGTCCGGCATCGCGTTCAGCCGCGAAGAAGCCAAAATCTCCGTGCTCGGCGTGCCCGACAGGCCCGGCATCGCGTACCAAATTTTGGGCGCCGTGGCCGACGCCAATATCGAGGTCGACGTCATCATCCAGAACATCAGCAAGGACGGCAAGACCGACTTCAGCTTCACCGTCAATCGCGCCGACTACGCCAGGACCGTCGACCTGCTCAAGGACAAGGTGCTGCCTGCCCTGGGCGCGCAGGAAGTCAAGGGCGACCCCAAGACCTGCAAGGTGTCGATCGTCGGTATCGGCATGCGCAGCCACGTGGGTATCGCCAGCCAGATGTTCCGCTGTCTGGCCGAGGAGGGTATCAACATCCAGATGATTTCGACCTCCGAAATCAAGACCTCGGTGGTGATCGACGAGAAGTACATGGAGCTGGCCGTGCGCGCGCTGCACAAGACCTTCGGTCTGGATCAGTCCGGCAACGGAAAAAACGCCCAGTCATGAGATAATGCCGCCACTGGAAACGTGACCGAGCGGCCGAAGGTGCTCCCCTGCTAAGGGAGTATGGGGTGTAGAGCCTCATCGAGGGTTCGAATCCCTCCGTTTCCGCCAGCTATTGGCATCCTTGCGCAGGCGTGTTAGTAGCTCATTGTCCGGCTCTGCTTCGAGGGCTGCGACAGATATCCAATGTTCTGGGTCTTCTCCTAGTTTCATAGCAAGATAGCCTGCAACGGCGGGCGCTAAGCGCCCTCTTTTCTTTGCCATCGATAACGCGGCTCTGTCTATATTTAATTCGCGCGCCCATGATGCGGCGGTCTGTTTTTCAACGGCACGCGCGAATAAGTCCATCGTTTTGTCCATGTTAATCCTTAGTTAACTGAGGGTTTTTATACCATGCGCGCTTGATCTTTTGGCTAACTGCTGGTTAACTCCGTTCTGCTAACAATCGGTTAGCACAATTTAGGAGCTGCCATGCAACCAATTCCCCATTCTTGTAACGATTGCCCCCCCTCGGCTTTAAACGACTCTGCCTCCAGCTTGGTAGCTCCGGCTGGGTCCGGGCCGGGGGCGGGCTCCTTTCCTGATCTGCTTGTCAGGCTTCCGTGCCTTGTTTCGTGGTCTGACGCTGAGTTGGCGCGGGCCTATGACTCTTTGAGCGATGTGCGCCACGATCTTCTGGTGCTGCTCAGTGGGGCGATGCGTTCTCCGTCTGACTATCGTTCCCTGCGCTTCACCTACGGCCTGATCTGTGCTGTCCGTCGTGAGGTTAATTTCGAGCAGGTTGATCGTGGCATCGCTGCGCTTGTCGAGGGTTCTCATTGAGTGCAACTGCTGGCCTTGCGTGCAGGGCCATCGGGTGCATTCCACCACTTCAAAACCCTCAACTCTGAAAGCAAACCATGTCCAAGTTCTCATCCGTCATCCAAATCCTCCTGGTCGAAACCAACACGTCCAAAGCGCTCAACCCCAAGACCAACGAGCCCTATGTGTCCACCCAAGCGCGCGCCATCCTGCTCGGTGAGGATGGCACTCCGGTCACTGTGGGCCGTCTGCGTGTCCCGCGTGCGCTGGTCGATGTGGTCAAACCCGGTACGTTCACGGCGGCTTTCACGCTGGGCGTCCCTGACTTCGGCGACGACAAGGGCGACATCGTTGCCCAACTGACCGGCCTGAGTCCCGTCGTCTCGCGCGCAGCACCTGCCGCGCCCACCAAGTAGCAGCCATGACCGACATTCAGCTCCAGTCGCTCATTGACGTGCTCGGGGCCATGGGTCTGTGCATCATGTGCGGCCTAGGCTACCTTGCGGCCCTGATGCCATGACTGCGCGCATTACAGCTTGGGCGCTGGTCATCGGCACCGTGTGGGGCATCGCGCACTACGGGGGCCAGCTGCGCAACCCGTGGGCGCTGTCAAACCCGGTGCTGTCGAACCTCCCTGATACCCCGCAAGGGTGCCGGGAGCGCTGCTGATGGTCACCTACGTCGGCATCCTGATGGCGGCATGGGTCGCGGGCTACGGTCTCGGCTGGCAGGTCAAGATGATCCGCCTCGCACTGAGGGCCGGAACATGACCCCAGCCAGCACAACCCCAAGCGGTTTTCCGGCGAAACCCCAAGGGGGTTTCAAAGGAAAAAGAGCGCCATCCTACAGAGCACAGGGGCTGTTCGGCATTGGGGAATTGAGAGAAAGGGAAGTTCAGGCAAGCAGGCGGGGGGCACACTTTTTCAAAGAAAAAGTTGTCCCCAGCCAGCGCGTCAGGGCCGGGGAGCGGTGGGGAACTGCCGAACCGCAAAGCGGCTGTCCACAAGTTCAACTTGTGGGCAGGGCAGTTGTCCACGGCGGGCGGAATACTGGCGCGGCCTTGGTTCACCCTTCCCCGATCAACCCCAAGCGGTTTTCCGGCGAAACCCCAAGGGGGTTTCAGAGGAAAGAGAGCGTCGTCCTACAGAGCACGATTTCAGCGGACACGGGGCCAGCGTTGCGAAACGTCGTCCCGTGTCCGGTGCAATCCCGCACCGTAACCCTGAAACTCGAAAGGAAACTCAATGAATCTCTTCAACACCGCTCGCAAATACGGCGCGCAAATCACCCTCGCCGCTGGCGCACTGCTGCCCATGCTGTCGCACGCTGCCGACCCGGCTGACGCTATGGCGGCGCTCGGCGAGCTGAGCGGCACCACGACCGGCTTTGGCCCCCCGTTGTTCGGTCTGGCCGTGGTTGCCACCGGCATCATGATCGGCGTGGCGTGGATCAAGAAGGGCCGCGGCGCCGCTCGTTAAGCCTCGATGGCTTACTGATGCGCAGTGCACTGCGCATTGGCAAACCATCAAGGGGAACCATGCGTGCATCACTTTTTCTATTCATTGCGGCGGCTCTCGTCGCTTGTGCCAGCGTCCCGGCTTCGTTCGATCAAGTGGTCCACGATCAGTGGGTCCGCGATGTTCGCGCTGGTCCTTTCTCTCAGTTCCGGTAACGCATCAGCGGGCTACGCGCAAGTCGCACCGCCTGTAGGCTGGTCACCGGGGGTTTTCAACACCGGCGCGGCGGTCGCCAATGAGGCGTCCTATCTCAACGGCTACGTTCGAACCACTGGCATCCTGAACGTAGCGGGCCGCTCGGTCACCGTGCCTGCTGCCATGCGCTTCGCTGCCAATGCCGGTCAGTTCGCAGTCAAAACCATGTTCTCCAGCCCGTTAGCTATCGGTGTTGCCGGTGCTGCTTGGCTTGCTCAGGAATGCATAGCCTATCAGGGAGGCCAGTTCGTCTTGACTTGTGGCGCACCTGGTCAAGTGCAGTCCGACGGGTGGCAGTACCCTTTTTCGTTTTCGGGGCCTGTCACTGGCACGGTGCAGGTTGTTGAGTATTCGATGGCGTCTGCTTGCGGGCGGTATGTTGGTCTGTTGAACCAGAATTACCCTGCTTACATTCGCACTCAGTTGGATTCTTCTTACGATGGTTCGGGCCTTTTGTGCGGCATGCATACGGTCACGGTTGCTACGGGTGCGCAGTCAGATTCTTGGGTCAGACCCCCTAGCTATCGTTCCCCGTCGTCGTGTCCGGTCGGTTGGTATATCACTCCCAGTGGTTGTGTCCAAACTCCTCCACCTGTCCAGATTTCTGAGCCCGATGCTGTCTCTAAAATGGCTCCACATCCCGTGCCTGATGCCCTGCCTAGAGAGCTGCCCGGCCCGTGGCCCGTCGAGCCTCCAATCCTGAACCCGTCGCCTGATCCGACGCCAATCCCGCAGCCCTTGCTCGTTCCTACAGGTGACCCGTCGCCTGTAGTGCCTGCCACTGACCCACCTACGTGGAGACAGCCTGTGATTCGCGTGAGCCCTTCGGCTCCACCAGCGCCAGATTGGCAAGTCGATCTTGCACCAGAGTTCAAGATCAGCTCTTCGCCTGCGCCCATGACCCTGCCGACTACGCCACCTGCCACTGATCCGCAGGGCGAGCCCAAGCCGTCCGGCCTGTGTGACCTTTATCCCGGCATCGTCGCATGCCAGCAAAAAGCAAAAATTGATGAACTGGATACGCCAGCGCCTGACGCCGACGCGTTCAAGTGGCAAGACAAGTCGGGCCATGACGCTGCCCTGCAAGATTTGCGGGATCGGGTCTCGGGCGATGCTGACAAGCAAGCCCTGTCCAGCTGGAAAAATTTCTTCATCACGCCCCCGCTTGCGGCCTGTGAGCCGATCCCGCTTCCCTCTTTCATGTCGTTTACTCTGCCATCTCTCGATGCGTGTCCAGTGATCGATTACGGTCGCACCGTGGCAGGCTTCTTCTGGGCCTTCGGTGGGCTCTGGTGGTGTATCGGCATGGTGCGGGAGGTTCTGTAATGCCAATTTTCGCGAAGCTGTTCGGCGCGTTCGGTGTCGGTCTGGTTGCGCTGCTGTCGCAGTTCATGGCTGCGCGCGTCGCAGTCAAGCTCGCGGCCTATCTCACGTGGATGGCGATCGTCGTGAGCATGGTCACGACCACGGCCTTTTGTGTCGGCAACCTCATGGACATGGTCGCGGCCTTTATCAGCGGTGGCGGTGCGGGTGCTGCAGGTCACTACCTCGCCATGGGCATCGGTATGTTCATTCCGTCGAACGCTGGCGCTGTCATGGGCTGCATTGCCTCGGTCTGGCTCATCACCTCGGTCTACAAGCTCCAAAAAACTGGCGTGACTGTCTTCGGGTCGTAGCCATGTCCGACTATGCATTTACCGGCAAAAAGGGTACCGGCAAGTCGAAACACGCTATTAAGGTCATGCGTGATCGCTACTTGAGTCGGGGCCGCGTCGTTGCTACGAATCTCGATGTGAACCTGTCGGCGATGTTTGGCAAGTTCTCCAAAAAAACCTATGTTCGCGTTCCCGACAAGCCTGCGGCCTTCGATCTGCTCGCGGCGGGTCACGGCAACCCCGATTCGTACGATGAAGAAAAGAACGGCGGGCTGTTTCTCGATGAGATGGCGACTTGGCTAAACACCCGCAGTTTCTCCGACAAGGGTCGCACCGATACTCTCGATTTCTTCGCTCACGGGCGCAAATTCGGCTGGGACACCTTCTACATCATGCAAGACGTGGGGCAGGTCGATAAGCAATTGCGCGAGTCGTTCATCGAATACACCGTGCGTCATCGTCGGTATGACCGTGTGAAGATTCCCATGGTCGGCAACCTGCTCGGCATGCTGTTCGGTGAGCGTGCGGCCTACCTGCCTCGCTTCCATGTGGCTACAACCCGGGCTGGCACGAATCCGCAGGATCTCCAGACTGACAACACGTGGTTCAAGGGCGATGACCTCCACGGCTGCTACGACACTCGGCAGATTTTTCGGCCCGACTACCCGCACGGCACCTTTACCCAGTTGTCGCCGTGGCACCTTGAGGGTCGATACCTCCCTGAGCCTCCTAAGCCGTGGCTGTGGCGTTTGATCGCCTTCTTCCGTGGGGTACATGCCCCTCCAGTGTTTAAACCCGTTGTGCGGCCTGCTGTGCCTGCTGTGGCCCGCGTCCGGGCTTTGGTTATGTCGTTGCCGGTCGATCAGCGCGCCGCCGTCGTGCAGCGCTACTTCTCTTTTATTGATAGGCAAGGGGACCCGGCAGGGCCGGGGCGGGGGGATGGGGCGGCAGGCCCCATGTCAGTCGCTGGTGCAACCCGTGCCCTTGTTTCTGGGCGGGCGGTCGCTCGTGCTGCCGGTAGCCCTGCGTCAGCGGGGCGGACGGCGGCGCGCAGCGCCGCCTAATTTATTACTAACTCACTTTAGAACACACGCTCGTCAACGGGCCTGAAAAAAAAGACCCGCAGCTCCTGCAAGAGCTCGGGTCCGTGACTGCAACATCTTTGGAGGATTGCAATGGAGCGAATTGTCGATGGGATTCTGTTTGAGGGCAAGCGGGTTGCAAACTGCTTTGACGTCAAGACGTGGAGCGCGAATGGTGTCATGGAGCGCTCGATCAGGCCGGTCATGGAGTGGACCGAGCTCGGTCCCGCACCGGGGCCGCTTTTCGATCTGTTCGGCAATCTCATGGAACCTACGCCAGCCAGTGACGCTGAGCTTGAGGAAAAGCGCCAGCGCAAGCTGCAACAGAGTGCCATGCGTGCAAAGACCATGTGCCGGCGTGTCATCATCACTGAGGGTTTCGACGAGCTGCTTACGCTCACGTATCGCGAAAATCAGACTGATCGCGATCTGTGCAAGGCGCACTTCAAGGAGTGGTATCGGCGCATGAAACGTGCTCTGAAAACCTTTCGTTTCTGCGCCAGCTTCGAGGTCCAGCAACGCGGCGCGATGCATATTCACATCGCCACCCACAAGCTGCCGGAGCATGCCCATTACAAGGGCGTCAAGATCAAGGCTTGGCAGCTCGGGACCCGCATCTGGCGGGACATAGTGGGCGCTGACAACGGTCTTTGCTTCGTTGGCGGCAAGTCCAAATTTGGCAAGGGCCGGCGCAAAAACATGTCCCTGGCCAAGATGGCTTCCTACGTCTCGAAGTACATCATGAAGGACTATGAAAACGCACCTGAGCAAAGCAACCGCTACAGCCGCTCGAATGGCACCGTGGTAGGTGAGGTGCACACCATGCGTTTAAACGGTTCTCTGCTCGATTTGATGGTCGTTACGTTCGAATGCGGTGAGGGGGATGTGATCGTTTCACACCGTGTCGGTCGATTTGGCGATAGTGCATGGCTTTGCACTGAGGCTGTTACTTGAGGTAACATTTATGCACAGGGGGGTCGCTATGAGCATGGATCAGCGGGATTACTACGTCGAGCGGCTGCGCGGCCGCGCGGGCTACGTCGAGCGTTCAAAGTTTCGTCGTCCAGCGTCGGACTATGACCCTCGGTACTTCCCTAAACAGTATCGCGGCTCACGTCTCAAGTTCTTGCGGTCGTCTGAAACCAGTCATTCGGGCCGGTCGTCGCGCACGTGGCACCCGTTGTTGATCGCGTTGGTCTGGGTGGCCATTCTGCTGGTGCTGTACGCTGTTTTTAAGGCTACCTCGCTCTAATGCTGGTTGGCTACGCAAGGGTTTCAACTGTCGAGCAGGAAACGGCTTTGCAGCTGGATGCTTTGCATCGTGCTGGTGTTCGAAAAATCTTTTCTGAAAAAGCTGGCGGTGTCTCTGCTCGTCCCCAGTTGCAACGGTTGCTTTCGTCGCTTAGGTCGGGTGATCTGCTGGTCGTGTACAAGCTCGATAGGTTGGCTCGAAGTCTGGCTGATCTGCTGGCCATCATTGAACGTTTGTCCAATGCATCATGCGGCTTCCGCAGTCTGACTGAGCCTATTGATACCGGCACGCCTGCGGGGATGTTGATGCTCCAGCTGCTCGGTGCTGTAGCCCAGTTTGAGCGCTCCTTGATCGTCGAGCGCTCGATTGCTGGTCAACGTGCAGCCATCGCTCGGGGTTCCCGTCCGGGCCGTCCCCGTGTTTTCAGTGCTGCAACTGAGGCTGATGTTGTTCGGCTCTACGCTTCGGGTTTCTACACTCTAGATAGCTTGGCATTTGTGTTTGATGCGCATCCCTCCTCGGTGAAGCGGGCCGTTTACAGGGTCTCGAAGCCAGGGCATTCGTCGCTGAAATAAAAAGACCCGGTGGCTCGGGTCTTGCGTTGTTGTTTTTTAACGTCCGTTTCCGCCAGGTAGTCTGAGCCCCTGCAGAGCAGGGGCTCTTTTATTTGAGAAGGCCCGCACCACGCGGCCTTGCGGCCGGTAGCCCCTTCTCTGTTCCTAATTCATGGCCGAGACTGGCCTGGATTGAGCCCTATTTGCCTGGCTTTCTCAATGGCCCGTTCGGCCAGTGTCGGTTTCCAATTCACCATCACAACAGGGAACTGGCCCATGTGCGAAGCAAGCAAGGGGCGCCGCAGCGCCCCTTGATCTTTGCCTTCCCCACCGGAGCCGATCAGCCAAACCCCAGAAGCCTGCGCTGCTCCTGCCAATCCTCGGGCAGCGGCATCAACTGCATCAAACGACTAGCGTTCAGCTCCACCGGGTGCTCCGCCCGTACGATGCGCTGCACGATGTCCGGTGCCAACAAGGCCAAATGAATCATCCGGGTCACATAACCGCGACTGACTTGTTCCCGCTCGGCGATCGCTGCAACACTCTCGCTGCGCCCACTGGTCAACCGGGCCAACCACTCGTGCGCCTTGGCCAGCAGTGCGATCAGCGTGGGATCAGGCGCCCGCCGGCGTCCAAGCCCCTGCGCATTGACGATCAAGCGCACCGCCATACCGCAGCGCTTCAACTGGGCCGGCACCTCGACCACTGCAATGTCTTCATCGTATGGAGGCGAGGCGTCCTCGGCCGCAAGGACGGCAAGCCGGATGGCCATCGAGATCGAGTCAGTCCGAACCGTGACGCGCTGCAAGCAATTCGCCAGATGCACCCGGGGCTCTGCCTTGACCCGTACAGCCAACTCCCGTGCCCGCCGCAGACTCTCCTTCACCGCCCGTGCCCCCTGATCCACCAGCAAGGGCAGGATTCTTGATTCATCCCCGAGCCATGCCACCAGCGCCTCAGTCACAACCTCCTCCATCTCGGTGCCCGGAATCCGCAGTGGCTGCTCATCCACGGTCTGGCCGATGTAATACCGGTAACGCCGCGCTCCCTTCCTGGCATGCGAGGGTGTCAGGCGATTACCCGACTCATCAAAGGCCAGCCCCGCCGGCAGACTGGGCTGGGCGGCATGCGTGCGCGTCTTCTGGCCCTGCTGGTTGGCCTTGAGCCGATCCTGCACCGCCTGCCAAAGCTCCTGATCGATCACGGCAGGGTGGTTTCCCGGGTACACCTGTTCCTTGTGGGGAATCATCCCGATGTAGATCGGATTGCTCAGCACCCGGTACAGGTGGCCCCGGCTAAATGGACGCTGGCCACAGGCGCCGGCTCGCTTGGAATTGCGAGCGGGCGTCACCCAAGACCTGCGATCGAGCTCGGCCTTCAGCCGCCGCACACAGTCCAGCTCCAGGTACAACCGGTAGATCTCCCGAATCCGACCAGCGTTGGGCTCGTCCACCACCAGAGTGCGGTCTTTGGCCAGATAGCCCACTGGGGGCAAACCGCCCATCCACATTCCCTTGCGCTTGGAGGCCGCAATCTTGTCCCGAATCCGCTCCCCGGTCACTTCTCGTTCGAACTGGGCGAAGGACAGCAGCACGTTCAAGGTGAGCCGCCCCATGGATGTCGTGGTGTTGAACTGCTGGGTCACCGACACAAATGACACCCCATGGGCATCGAACAACTCGACCATCTTGGCAAAGTCGGCCAGCGAGCGCGTCAGGCGGTCTACCTTGTACACGACCACCACCCGGACCCGTTGGGCCGCAATATCCGCCAGCAGGCGTTTCAAAGCCGGTCGCTCGACATTGCCACCCGAGAAGCCGCCGTCGTCATAGGTGGATCCCACACCCACCCAGCCCAGAGCTTTCTGACTCAGGATATAGGCCTCGCAGGCTTCGCGCTGGGCATCCAGCGAATTGAAGCCTTGCTCCAGTCCTTCCTCGGAGGATTTGCGGGTGTAGACCGCACAGGGCAGGGGAGTCACCTTCATGAACGCAAGCCGAAGAAGGCCGGACCTGACCAGGGCGTGCCGGTGATCTGGCGGGCGATGGCACTCAGGCTGCGGTGGACCTTATCTTCGTACTCGAACCCCTGGGCCAACACCGTGACCACATGGGTTCGGTCTTGCCATTGGCGCAGGAGCCGGGTACCGGGGGTCAGGGTAGGAGCCGAAGGGGCAGGGCGCAGGGACCGGGCCAACCGGGCCGGGGCACTGGGTGCCCGCCACGTACTACTGGCCTGCATTTGCAGCTGCCAAGCCAGCACCCGGCGCAAGAGTGCCACCTGGCTGCTGCGTGGGGGTGGGCAGGCGAAGGCAGCGGTCCAACGCGCTGCAAGAGCAGACCGCTCGAGCGTGGCCAGTTCGGCCAGGGATTCGGACACTGAGCTCACACCGCGACCGGCTCGGTAATGCGGTAGACGCGCTTGCCCAGATCAGCGCCCACTGCGCATTGCACGTCCAACCCGAGGCGCTTGCGCAGCACGCCGCTGATGGCGCCGCGCACCGTGTGGGCCTGCCAGCCGGTAAGTTGGGTCATCTGCTCAAGAGTGCCGCCACGGGGTGAGCGCAACAGGGCGATCAACTGAGCCTGCTTGCTGAGGGAGGGCGTGGGTGCCGAAGTGGGAACCGGCGATACCAGTGCCTTGGCTGGGGTGGTGATTGGCTTGGTCTGGGCCGTTTTCTTCTTGGCAGCGGGCTTCGCGGGCAGTGACGGGGTGGCCTTTGTCGGGCGAGTGGCATTGGCGGCGCTGGCTTGGGTTGCTGCCGAGCCTTGGGCGCCGGTCTTCGCCTTGGGGGGCGTCTTGGTAGTGGATAGGGTGGGCTTGGTCGCCATGTGCGTGACTCCTGGTGGGCCGCCGACACCATGTCAGCGGTGCACCAGTAACGCTCTGGTGCGCGAACACATCAAGTCATTTGTGACATTGGTGACGTCGGGGCAATGCGACGCGGTAATTTTGTGGGGGAGCGGCTGGGTGCCTGGCCAGCACGCCTCTTATGCCCGATTACGCACCTCGCTGCGCAGCGACCGCTTTTACATCGGTACGTCGAACTAGGGGGCAGCCGCTCTTCGCGAAGGACTTAAATCGGCCGATTCTGTTGAAAAACTCCCCTCGAATCGCAGAACTATCGGGTCGTTTTGGTGTCCGATCTTGATTGATGGAGATGCGCATCATGATGGGTCAGGCCACGGTTCAAGATCAGCTCT
>SCRR01000278.1 GCA_004322085.1 Burkholderiaceae bacterium | reverse complement strand
CCCGAAGGCTTCCAGCGCGCCGAGTTCCTGCAGCAAAAGGGCGCGATCGACCTCATTTGCGACCGCCGCGAGTTGCGCAAGACGATCGCCAGCACGCTGGCCATGCTGCTGCGCCAGTCCGCGGACGCGGTCGCTTGAACCGGCGCGGCGCCGTCCGTTCAGCCCAGCACGGCCCCCTGGATCGACCACCACACCATCGACGCGACCTGCAGCAGCACCAGCAGCACCAGCGGCGACAGGTCGATGCCGCCGATCAAGGGAACGATGCGCCGGATCGGGCGCAACAGCGGCTCGCACAGGCGCTCGATCACGCGAAACAACGATGAGCCGCCAGCGGTCTGTACCCAGGACATCACTGCATAGACGATCAAAAGGCCGGTCAATCCCGAAATGACCAGCCGGATCAGGCCAAAGACAGCGAGTACCGGCAGGAAGACCAGTTCGCTCTCCGCGCCCTCCAGCAACCACAACACGGCATACTGGGCCAGCACCAGCAGGAAGGCGGCCACCAGGCTCGCAAGGTCCCAGCGCCCAGCCGCGGGCACGATGCGGCGCAGCGGCAATACCAGCCAGTCGGTCAGCGCAAACACGAAGCGCCCTACCGGATTGCCGAAGGGCACGCGCTGGAACTGCATGTACAGACGCAGCAGAAAGGCGCTGCCCAGCAGCCCGATGATGATGTCGAGCAGGAACGAGATGATTTGATAGGGCATAGGTACAAAAGTACGGCAGGTCATGGGATGATAGCGGCCGCAAGCGACTTTTTGATGCGCCCTGCCCTCACACTCTCCTCCCTGCCGCTGTTTCCCCTGGGAGCCGTGCTGTTCCCGGACGGGACGCTGCCACTTCGCGTATTCGAGGTGCGCTACCTCGACATGATCGGCAAATGCCACAAGGCGGGTGCACCGTTTGGGGTAGTTTGCCTCACCCACGGCTCGGAGGTGCGCATGCCAGGCGCCAGCGAGGACTTCTGCGACATCGGTACCCTGGCGTCCATTACCGAACTGGACTCCCCCCAGCCGGGGTTGATGCACATCAGCTGCGCCGGTGCCCAGCGTTTCAGGATCACACATCGCGAACGGCTCAAACACGGCCTGTGGGTCGCCGAAGTGCAGCGCATTGGCGACGACCTGGCCGTACCCGTGCCCGATGACCTCCAGGGTGCGGCCGAGGCGTTGCACCAGCTGATCCATACGCTGGAGTCACGCAACGCTGCGTCGGCCCCCATGCCGCTGCGCCGGCCCTGGCGGCTCGACGACTGCGGCTGGGTCGCGAACCGCTGGTGCGAACTGCTGCCGCTGCCGCTGGAGCTCAGGCAACGCTTGATGACGCTCGACAACCCGTTGGTACGGCTGGAACTGGTGAACGACTTGCTGGCCCGCCACGGCATCTTGCACTGATCGCGGATCGCGCCCGCCAAAAAACTAGAATAACGCCTTGGGCGCCAAGCCCTTGCCCCCCGCAGCCCGGCTTACTGCCGCATTTCCAGAGCGATCCCGATTCATGTCCGACCCCAAAACCACCATGACGCCCAATGCGACGGCCGATGAGAACCTGCTGATTCAGGAGCGGCGCGAAAAACTCAAGGCGCTGCGCCAACGCCAGCGTGAGGGCAAAGGTGTCGCCTTCCCGAACGACTTCAAGCCGACGGATCACGCCGCCAGGCTGTTCGCCGACCACGACAACAAGACCACCGAAGCGTTGGCGCTTGAGGGCATCACCGCCAAAATAGCCGGACGCATGATGCTCAAACGCGTCATGGGCAAGGCCAGCTTTGCAACGCTGCAGGACAGCACTGGACGAATCCAGATCTACGTGACGCGCGACAGCGTCGGCGAAGAGCTATACACCCGCTTCAAGCATTGGGACCTGGGCGACATCGTGGCGGCCGAGGGCTGGGTCTTCAAGACCAAGACTGGCGAGCTGTCCATCCACGCCAGCAGCGTGCGCCTGCTCACCAAGAGCCTGCGCCCCATGCCCGACAAGTTTCACGGCATGGCCGACCAGGAGCAGAAGTACCGCCAGCGCTATGTGGACCTGATGACCGACGAGTCGGTGCGCCAGCGCTTCAGGATGCGCAGCCAGGCAGTGAGCGCGATCCGCGAATTCATGGTGACCAACGACTTCCTGGAAGTCGAAACACCCATGCTGCACCCGATTCCGGGCGGCGCCAACGCCAAGCCGTTCAAGACCCACCACAACGCGCTCGATCAGGAGATGTTTTTGCGCATCGCGCCCGAGCTGTACCTCAAACGCCTGATCGTCGGTGGTTTCGAGCGCGTGTTCGAAATCAACCGCAGCTACCGCAACGAAGGCATCTCGGTGCGCCACAACCCCGAGTTCACGATGATGGAGTTCTACGCGGCCTACTGGAACTACCTGGACCTGATGGCCTTCACCGAGACCATCCTCCGCGACGTGGCGCAAAAAACGCTGGGCAAGCTGCAGCTGAGCTATGGCGGCAAGCCGGTGGATCTGTCGCAGCCGTTCGAGCGCCTGACCATCGTCGAAGCCATCGCGCGCCACACCGACGCCGGCGTTCACGTCAACGATGCGGCGTGGCTAACGAACGCACTCAAAAAACTCGGCCTGTCGGAGGCAAAGAACAAACTCTCCGCCCGCTCGCTGCCCAGCCTGCAGGTGCTGTATTTCGAAGAAACCGTGGAAGAAAAGCTCTGGCAGCCGACCTTCATCATGGAGCATCCGACCGAAATCTCGCCGCTGGCGCGCGCCAACGACGAGCGGCCCGAGGTGACGGAACGCTTCGAGCTCTATATCACCGGCCGCGAATTCGGCAACGGCTTCTCGGAGCTCAACGACGCGGAAGACCAGGCAGCCCGGTTCCGGGCGCAAGTGGAGGCCAAGGACAGCGGCGACGACGAAGCCATGTACTACGACACCGATTTTGTGCGGGCGCTCGAGTACGGCATGCCCCCTACGGGCGGCTGCGGCATCGGCATCGATCGCCTGATGATGCTGTTGACCGACAGTCCGAGCATCCGCGACGTGATCCTGTTCCCGGCCTTGCGCCGGGAATCGTAACTGGCGCCAATCGCGACGGGCGCTGCGACCCCTCAGGTCAGGCCGGCGCTGTTTTGGAGTCGGGCGCGCCTGGCGCGGCGCCGTCTGCACCCTCGTGCACCGGCACCCGCAACGCGTCCAGGTAGTCACGCGCAATGTTGACTGTGTCGGCCACCCCGAGGGACTTGAAGCGCTTGCCGAGCCATTGCCTGGCGCACTCGACGCCGAGGTCGCGCAGCGCGTGAATCAGCTTGCCATCCGTCGATGACTTGCTGGATGCGTCATACGCTTCCAGCGCCTCGCCACCGTCGATGCGGTGCATCAGCACGTTCTTGTAGCGTGCGGGATCGAGCTTGCCGTCGGCCAGCAGGCGTTTGACGAAGTCGATGGCACGCATCTCGGCATTCAGCGCGCCATTGAAGGTGATCTCGCTGGTGCGGTCGATGATCGCGGCAGCGGTGGTGGGAACCTTGTCGCGCTTGATCGGGTTGATTTGCACCAAGACCACGTCCCGGCTGTCGCACTTGTAGATCAGGGGGTGGATCGCGGGGTTACCCGAGTAACCGCCATCCCAGTAATGATTCCCCTCGATCTCGACCGCCTGGAACACCATGGGCAGGCAGGCCGAGGCCATCACGGCCTTGGCAGTCAACCGCTTTCCGGAGAAGATCTCGGCCTTGCCGGTTTGTACGCAAGTGGCCACCACGAACACTTTTGTCGCCTTGTGCGCCGCAAGCCGCTGAAAATCCACCTGGCTCTCGACGAATTTCATCAAGGGATTGATATCGAAGGGGTTGCTCTGGTAGGGCGACACCGTGCCCGTCCAGAAGCCGGCCATCGCGTCGCTCCAGCGCTGGGTCGGCGAGCCGCCACCCCCCAGCGCACCGAGTCCGCCAAAGAGGATGTCAAACGGCGCGCGCTGCGCTTGCGCGATGGACGAGGACACGGCACCCATGTCGACAATGCCGTTCCAGAAACCGGCCAGCGCAGCGCGTGCGGCCTCGCGCGGGTCAGCACCGGGTTTGTCATTCGCCTGGGCCAGGCCATGCGCCAGCGCCACGGCATTCATGGCGCCCGCGCTGGTGCCGCTGATGCCGTCGATTTCGATGCGGCCGTCTTCCAGCAGCGCGTCGAGCACGCCCCAGGTGAAGGCACCGTGCGAGCCGCCGCCCTGCAAGGCGAGGTTGATCCGGCGGCGGTCGGGAATATTGCTGGAGTTCATGCTCCGAGAGTAGCAAGATTCAAAGGCCACGCGCCATCAGGGCAACAGATCCAGCGATCGCATGTAGGCCGGCTGCACCATCAGCGCGTCCCAGTCCGGCGACGGAGCGACCGGCAGCAACGCCTGGCGGCGTTCCTCGCTGGCCTCCATCGGACGCCATTGGCCGCGCAGCTGCGCCACCACCAGCCCATCGAGCAAACTGTCCACGTCCTGACCGTCGCCGACGCTCTGGTTGCACAGTAGCACCATGTCGCAGCCTGCGCCCAGCGCCGCCACGGCGGCCCCGGTGTAGCTCACGGCCTCGCCATCGAGCCGGCGTGCCCCGGCCATGCTGAGGTCGTCGCTGAAAATCGCACCGCCAAAGCCCAGGCGGCCGCGCAGGATATCGTTCAGCCACCTGGACGAAAAGCCGGCCGGGCGGGCGTCGACCTTGGGGTAAATCACGTGGGCCGGCATGACGCTGCACAGCGTGGTGCCGAGCCAGCCATAAGGCGCGGCATCGTCGCTCAGGATCGCTTTGAGACTGCGCTTGTCGACCGGCACATCGGTGTGCGAGTCGGCCCGCACAAAGCCGTGCCCCGGAAAGTGTTTGCCGCAATTCGCCATGCCGCTTTGCAGCAGGCCGTGCATCAGGCTCTTGGCCAGCAGCGTCACCACGCGCGGATCGCGGCCAAAGGAGCGGTCGCCGATCACGCCGCTGGCGCCAAAGTCCAGATCCAGCACCGGCGTGAAGCTGAGATCCACGCCGCAGGCGCGCAACTCGGCGCCGAGCACGTAGCCGCAGGCGGTGGCCGCGTTGGCGGCTTCCAACGGTGTCTTCAGCCACAGCTCGCCCAACGCGCGCATGGACGGCAGGTGAGTGAAGCCATCGGTTTTGAAGCGCTGCACGCGGCCGCCTTCGTGGTCCACGCAGATCAGCAGGTCGGAGCGGATCCTCTTGATGCCCGCGCACAGCGCCGCGAGCTGCTCGCGGTCCTGCCAGTTGCGCGCGAACAGGATGATGCCGCCGACGAGGGAATGCTTGAGGCGGCGCCGGTCGGCTTGGGTCAACGCCAGACCGGCGACATCGATGATCAGGGGAGCGTGCTGGAACATGGAAGATTATCTCAATGAAAATGAATTACTATTATTTTAATAGCAATAAGTCAATTACGCGTATAGGTTACAGGCACTTTTTCTATAATTTTTCGACCACGCAGAAACTCGCCGCGTAATCAGTCTCGTCGGTCACGCTGACGTGGGCGCTCAGGCCTCGCGACTCGAACCAGGTTTTCAGGCCACCGTGCAACACGATGCAGGGCTTGCCG
>SCRR01000448.1 GCA_004322085.1 Burkholderiaceae bacterium | reverse complement strand
AATCTGGTACGCCAGGGCGTCCGCTCGCTGCTGGACCTGGCCGAGGACATCCGCGTGGTGGCCGAGTGCGCCGACGGCGCCCAGGCAGTGGCCGACATCCCCCGGATCAAGCCCGACGTGGTGCTACTGGACCTGCGCATGCCGAACATGAGCGGGCTGGAGGTACTGCAGGCGCTGTCCGCCCGCAACGAGCTGCCGCCCACGATCATCCTGACCACATTCGACGACGACCAGCTGGTGCTGCAGGGCCTCAAGGCCGGGGCGCGCGGCTACCTGCTGAAGGATGTCTCGCTGGAGCAGCTGGTCGAGGCCGTGCGCACGGTGGCCGGCGGCGGCTCGCTGGTGGCGCCGATGGTCACCCAGCGCCTGATGGCCGGGGTGGCGCGGATGCAGAACCAGTTCACCAGCCTGGAGCAGCCGGACCCGCTGACCGAGCGCGAGACCGAGATCCTGCGCCTGCTGTCCGGCGGCTACAGCAACAAGGAAATCGCCAACTCGCTGAAGGTCGCCGAGGGCACGGTGAAGAACCACGTCTCCAACATCCTCTCCAAGCTGGGCGTGCGCGATCGCACGCGCGCCGTGTTGAAGGCGCTGGAGATGGGCATCGTCTGAGCCGGCGGGGGAGCCGCATTCGGGCCGCCGGAGGGCTTGCCGCGGCCCGTTTCGGGTCCGGCGAAGCCGTCGATGCGGGCCGATGGCGTTCCAGCCCGCGAGCAAGTAACATCCGTTGCTTCGGCGTTTGCCGACCCCCTCGCCACGAGCCCCGGCCAATCCTCCCGGCAGGCCTGTGTGGCGGCCGGGGCGACACTTCAGGTATGGCGTAAAGACGCTTCGGAGAACTCTGGAATGATGCGTGTCTTTGAATTTCTTGTTGCCCTGGTCATCGTCGCATTGATCGGTGTCCTGGCAGCTGTGGTCATGCCCGGTAGCGGCCATGTGGAACGCCAGCTGGTCAT
>SCRR01000277.1 GCA_004322085.1 Burkholderiaceae bacterium | reverse complement strand
CCGTAGCGCGTTGCTGACCGCGGGCTGCGTCAGCGAGAGGTTGCGCGCTGCCCGCGTCAGGCTGCGCTCGGCCATGACCTCGTCGAAAACGCGCAACAGGTTGAGATCGAGCGTGCGGAAGTTAAGGGTGCTCATGATGAGGTTGACGTGGGGTTGGAGGCGTATTTATATCATCGAGGTGAATACTAATAATCATTAATATAAAGTTGAACGATATCAGTATTAACCCTTAATATCACCTTACGAACTTTCATAAGAGAAATCGCCATGATCAGCTTTGTCCACGCCGCCTATCCCGCGCAACGCTACGATGTTGCCCTCATTGAATCCGCCGTCAAGGCCGTACGCCAGCCCAGCCCGCGCCGCGGCAATCGCAAGGGACTGGCCGCCTTGCTGCTGTCGGCGGTCGTTGCCGCACTGCTGGTGGCCGCCAACCAGCTGGTCGACACCTGGTCGGACAACCACCTGGTGGCCGCCTGGATCGTGATGTGGGCCATCGGCTTTGCCGCATTGGGTCTGTTGGCTGGCACCGCGCGCAAGCTGGCTTCGCGCACGATGGCCGGGCTCGATGCATGGTCGCAGCGAGTGGCGCGCGCGCGGGCGGACGCCCGCTTCCTCGAGGCCGCGCGCCACGACCCGCGCGTCATGGCCGAATTGCGGGCCGCCTTGTCGCGCCAGGACGCGGACGTTGCGTTGCCATCACAGGCGCCTCATAACGGCTGGCTGTCGCAGTACAACCACATGCTTGACTGGCGCAATGACGAGCAGGCCGCTCCGGCGCGCAGCAAGAGCTGGCTGGAACAGTACGAGCCCGCATTCAACATGATGATGCATGGCGCCCATATCCTCTGAGCATCTTGCGGGCCAGATCCCGCCCGCCCGCCATCGACGGAGCATATGAAAAAACCGCCTTCGGGCGGTTTTTTCATGGACAGCGGTGGATCACTCAGGCCGCGAGGCGTCGCTCGATCGCCGCTTTCGTTTCTTGCAACTCAATCGGCAGGTGATGCCTGAGCCGCTCGAACAGCTCGGTGTGCAGTGCCAGCTCCTGCGTCCAGGCCGCCTTGTCGATGCTGGTCACGGTGCTGAACTGTTCGGAATTGAAATCCAGCCCGGTCCAGTTGAGATCCTCGAACGCGGGGCTCACGCCGAACATGTGCTCATGCCCTTTGCCACTACCCTCGATACGGTCGATCATCCACTTGAGCACGCGCATGTTCTCGCCATAGCCGGGCCACACGAACTTGCCCTGCGCATCCTTGCGGAACCAGTTGGTGGTGTAAATCTTCGGGATTCTGGCGCCCGATTTGGCCAGTCTTTCGCCCATGTTGAGCCAGTGCTGGAAGTAGTCGGCCATGTTGTAGCCGGTGAACGGCAGCATGGCGAACGGGTCGCGCCTGACCGCACCGTTGCCGCCCGCCATGGCGGCGGTGGTTTCACTGCCCATGGTCGCGGCCATGTACACGCCTTCGACCCAGTTGCGCGCCTCGGTCACCAACGGCACGGTGGTCGAGCGTCGGCCGCCAAAGATGAAGGCGTCGATTACCACGCCCTTGGGATCGTCCCAGGCGGGATCGAGCGCCGGGTTGTGGGTGGCCGCCACGGTAAAGCGCGCATTCGGGTGCGCGGCCGCGCGCGGCTTGCCGTCCACCGCGCTTTCCTGCGCGATCGCAGGCGTCCAGTCGCGTCCCTGCCAGTCGATCAGGTGCGCGGGCAGGCTGCCGCTGTCCTTTTCCATGCCCTCCCACCAGACGTCGCCGTCGTCGGTCAGCGCCACGTTGGTGAAGATGACATCGCGCCCCAGGCTGGCCATGCAGTTCGGGTTGGTGTGGAAATTCGTGCCCGGCGCCACGCCGAAGTAACCGGCTTCCGGGTTGATCGCGCGCAGCGTGCCGTCGGGCTGCGGCTTGATCCAGGCAATATCGTCGCCGACCGTCGTGACCTTCCAGCCCTCGAAGCCCCTGGGCGGCACCAGCATCGAGAAATTGGTCTTGCCACAGGCGCTGGGGAAGGCGGCGGCCACGTGGTACTTTGTGCCGTCGGGCTTGGTCACGCCCAGCACCAGCATGTGTTCGGCCAGCCAGCCCTGGTCTCGGCCCATGTTGGAGGCAATGCGCAACGCAAAACACTTCTTGCCCAGCAGCGCGTTCCCACCGTAGCCCGAGCCGTAGCTCCAGATTTCGCGCGTTTCGGGGTAGTGCACGATGTACTTGGTGTTGTTGCACGGCCACTTCACATCCTTCTGGCCGGCGGCCAGCGGCGCCCCCACGGTGTGCATGCAGGGGACGAATTCGCCGTCAGTGCCCAGTACGTCGTACACGGCCCGGCCCATGCGCGTCATGATCTTCATGTTCACCGCCACATAAGGGCTGTCAGACAGCTCGATGCCGATGTGCGCGATCGGCGAGCCCAGCGGCCCCATGGAGAATGGCACCACGTACAGCGTGCGCCCGCGCATGCAGCCATCGAACAGCGGCTGCAGCGTGGCGCGCATCTCGCTTGGGGCCATCCAGTTGTTGGTCGGGCCGGCGTTTTCCTCTTTCTCGCAGCAGATGAAGGTGCGACCCTCCACGCGCGCGACGTCGCTCGGGTCGCTGCAGGCCAGGTAGCTGTTCGGGCGTTTCGCCTCGTTGAGCTTGGTGAAGGTGCCGGCGGCCACCAGCTGCCCGCACAGGCGCGTGTATTCCTCATCACTGCCGTCGCACCAATAAACCTGTGCGGGCTTGCACAGGACA
The DNA here is from genome assembly GCA_004322085.1 of Burkholderiaceae bacterium. Taxonomy (GTDB): domain Bacteria; phylum Pseudomonadota; class Gammaproteobacteria; order Burkholderiales; family Burkholderiaceae_C; genus Rhodoferax_A. The sequence continues at coordinate 15,551 of SCRR01000277.1, read as the reverse complement.
GCCATGTCGGCCACCCAGGCAATCAGCTTCGCGTTCTTGACGTAGCTTGGTGTATTGAGAGCCAGTCCCTGTATGGCGGGTGAGTTCATCGGATTGCTTCCTTAAGTTGAAAATCGTCTTTTCAAAAGCCCGACGCCTTTGAAAAAACGGCTTGGCGGGTCAATACATGATCGTGAGGGGTGGTGGTGCGGCAACGACGGACGGGAGGTGGTTGCCCGCGTGCGGCATGGTCGGGATGACAATTCTATGAAACCCGCATCGGGTTACCAGTCCGGTACCAGTGAAACCCATGCAAAACGTGCATGGGGTTATGCGTGTATTTATAGGGCCTGGGTCGGGTGGACGTCTGGAAAAGCCACGTTCGCGGCAATGAAGCGCGCGTCGCCGACCCGAGGAGGACAACTCGTCGTCGAATTGGGCGTTGCTGGCGGGCGGTTGGTGACAACGGCCGCGTTGGGAGAGTATGCGCGACCCGTTCGGGATGGCGGGTTATCTCTCGGGTGCTACTAAACTTGTAACTATGGATAAAGCGCCGGTATGCACCGAAGCCACTTCAGGCCATGTAAACGGCGATGAAGGCAAGCAAGAAAATCAACACAGCGCCAACTACGGGAATCACGATGGGAATCATCGGAATGATGCCCTCGATCGGGTCTTGCTCCGACGTGGCGGCCTCGTGGCTGACGGGGGTGCTGGGTGTGGACATGGCGTTCTCGGCTCTCTTGGTTGATTCATTTTACCTTGGCAACCCCCGCCCGGCATCCGACCGGCCGGGTCGTGCGGTTATTTCTGCTCTTGCGCTGACAGACCGGCCGCTTGCAGTGCGGCCAGCACGTCGGCAATGTGGGCACGGCCTCGCGTCTGCAATACCAGTTCGATCTCCACGCTCTGCGCGGACAGTGTGGTAAAGGCGCGCTGGTGGTGTACCTCGTCGATATTGGCGCCGGCATTGGCCACCACGTTGGTAATGCTCGCCAGTACGCCGGGAATGTCGCGGGCGCTGACGCGGATGCGCGCGAGCCGACCGGCCCGCACCATGCCGCGCTCGATGATGGCGGCCAGCAGCAACGGGTCGATATTGCCCCCGCACAGCACCAGCCCGACGCGTTTGCCGCGAAAGCGCTCGGGATACTTGATAAGCGCGGCCAGCCCCACCGCGCCCGCGCCTTCCACCACGGTTTTCTCGATCTCGAGCAGCATCAGGACGGCCTGTTCGATATCGCCCTCGTCCACCAGCAGCAGATCGTCCACGCGCTGGGTGATGATGGCCTGCGTGACCCGTCCCGGTGCGCCTACTGCGATGCCCTCGGCAATCGTGCTGCTGCCTTGCGGGTGGTGGCTACCCTTGATGGCGTTGACCATGGCCGGAAAGCGCGAGGTCTGCACGCCCACGATCTCGATGTCGGGCTTGAGCGCCTTCGCCGCGGTGGCGACGCCGGCGATCAGTCCGCCCCCGCCCACGGCCACGATCAGGGCGTCCAGATCGGGCACGGCCTGCAGCATTTCCAGTCCGACCGTACCCTGGCCGGCCACGATGGCTTCGTCATCGTAGGGGTGGATGAAGGTCAGGTCCTGTTCGCGCGCCAGCACCAGCGCGTGCTTGCTGGCCTCTTCCAGCGTGTCGCCGTGCAACACCACTTCGGCGCCAAAGCCGCGCGTGCGTGCCACCTTGACGCCCGGCGTGAAGCGCGGCATCACGATCACGGCATGCAGGCCCAGCCGCTGCGCGTGGTAGGCCACACCTTGTGCGTGGTTACCCGCACTCATGGCGACCACGCCGTGCTGGCGCTCCTGATCGGATAGCTGCGCCAGCTTGTTGCAGGCGCCGCGCTCCTTGAACGAGGCCGTGAATTGCAGGTTCTCGAATTTCAGGAATACCTGCGCGCCCGAAATCTGCGACAGTGTCCTCGATTCGACGCACGGGGTATGCAGGACCTGGCCCTGCAGTCGTGCGGCGGCCTGGCGAATATCGTTGAGTTCAATCATTTGCGGATTGTCCGCGCTAAATGCACGCAAACATGCTAACGTTTTCAGCATGAGTGTCTTCCAAAGCCCGGCAGTCTGCGTTATCGTGGAACTGCGTATGTCGTTGCTGGAGGTCTGTTCATGACCAAGCGTTCGGTTGATTTGAAGGATTCGATGCTCATTCCGTCCCCGGGCCTCAAAAGAGCGCCCGTGCTGGACCTGATGTGCTCGCACTTCGTATTGACACTGGCCGCCCGGCAGGGGCCCAAGTTCAACGTGCGGCGCGACCTGAACGGCCTGCTCTCGCTGTCCGGCCGGCACCTCGTGTGGCCGGTGCATGTATTCAACCGCGTGCGCGAGTTTCTGGGGCGGCGTTGCAAGGACAATGAGTTCTGGCGCGATCACGAGACCCTGAGCAACGCCGAGTTTCTCGAGCGGCACGCTGTCTGGCGCGGCCCCTACGAAGAGGGCACGCTGTTTTTCTACCTCGACGAATATGCCAAGGACCAACCCAAGGACCTGCTGTCGGTACTGGCCGTGACCGGCGACTGGCTGACGCATGCGCTCAAAAAACAAAGCACGCTGGTGGAAAAAAACATCGATGCGCTGTCCAACCTGCTGCAACTCAATCGGGCCGAGCGTGCCCTCTTGCTGTACGGCACGCTGGCGCGCTACCAGCGCGACCTGCGCAGCCTGCTGGTGGAATTCAAGGTAAACAATGCGCCCGAGGCGTATGCCGCGATCGCCGACGTTGCGGGCGTGAAGGCCTCCGAGGTCGGCGAGGCGCTGCGCGCGGGCTCGCGCCTGGAGCGCATCGGCCTGGTGGAGAACCTGATCTCCGAGCACAACATCACCGATCTGGCCGACCTCATGAAGGTCAGCGAAAAACTGCCGCCCGTGTTGATGCGCGAGTACCGCGACCAGAATGAGCTGATGGCCGTGTTCACCCGGCCCGCCGCCAAATCAGTACTCGTGCTGAACGATTTCTCGTTTGTGCAGGACGATGTCCAGGTGCTGTGCGCGCTCTTGCGCAACGCGGTCGAGCGCAAGGAGCCCGGCGTCAACGTGCTCTTGTATGGGCCGCCCGGTACCGGCAAGACCGAACTTGCCAAGGTGGTGGCGCAGGCGGCCGGGCTGGACCTGTTCGAGGTCGAGTACGCCGACCGCGACGGCAACTCGCTGTCGGGGCGCGACCGCTACCGATCACTGCAAATCGCCCAGGTGTTCCTCAAAGGCAGCCAGCAGGTGGCACTGCTGTTCGACGAGGTGGAAGACGTGTTTCCGTCGGTCAGCGCCGACGCCGCCAGCCTGATGGCGCGCCAGGAGCAGCAGACCCTGGCCGCCGCCGTCAGCCACAGCGTGAACGGCAAGGCCTGGGTGAACCAGATCCTGGAGTCCAACGCCGTGCCCACGATCTGGGTCACCAACCGTATCGAGCAGATTGACCCGGCTTTCCGGCGCCGCTTTGCCTACCACCTGGAGCTCAAGTCGCCACCGCCCGGTGCGCGCGAACAGCTGGTGCGCAAGACGCTCGACGGGGTGCAGGTCAGCGACGGGTTTGTCGCCAGGCTGACGGGCCGCAAGGGCCTGACGCCCGCGCAAATCCGTACCGCGGTGCGCTTCGCCGGACTGGCCACGAGCGAAACGCTGGGGCTGGAGGCGCTGATCGAGCGCCAGCTCAGGAATGCCGACACCGCGTTGGGCAACCTGACTGAGTCTGAACCGAGCCGACCGGCGTCAACTACCTACGACCTGGCCATGCTCAACGTGGAATCGCGCTTCGAGATTGCGCGCATCGTGCAGGCACTGGGCACGCGCGGCCATGGCACGCTGTGTTTTTACGGCGCGCCCGGCACCGGCAAAACCGCGCTGGGCGAACACATTGCCAAGGCACTCGACAAGCCGCTGATCGCCCGGCAGGCGAGCGACCTGATGAGCAAGTATGTCGGCGAGACCGAGCAGAACATGGCGGCCATGTTCAAGGAGGCCGAGGCCGAAAAGGCCGTGCTGCTGCTTGACGAGGCCGACAGCTTTTTGCAAGACCGGCGCGGTGCCCAGCGCACCTACGAGGTGACCGAGGTGAACGAAATGCTGCAGGGCATGGAGCGCTACAACGGCATCTTCATCTGCACCACCAACCTGCTGGACCGCATCGACCAGGCGGCGCTGCGCCGCTTCACCTTCAAGCTCAAGTTCAAGCCCCTGCTCAGGGCGCAGCGCGAGACCATGTTCGTCACGGAGGCGCTGGGCGGCAATGCGGCGTTGCTGAGCGCGGCCGTGCGGTCGCGCCTGGGCAAGCTCGAACAGCTGTGTCCCGGCGACTTCGCAGCGGTCAAACGCCAGATCGTCATTCTGGCCAGCGAGCTCAGCCCGGAAGAGTTCCTGGAGCAGCTCGAAGCCGAGCATCGCATCAAGCCCGAGGTGCGCGACGCGCGCGGCATCGGGTTTGTGCAGTAGCGCGTCAATTGACCACGCGCAGCACCTCCTCACCATACTTCTCCAGCTTGGCAGCGCCGATGCCGCTGACCCCTTGCAGGTCGGCCAAGGTCGCTGGCGCGCGTTCGGCGATCGCTGCCAGCGTCGCATCGTGAAAGATCACGTAGGCCGGCAGGTTGTGTTCGCGCGCAACCTCGCCGCGCCAGGCCCGCAGCGCCTCGAAGCGGGACTGGCCGGCGGCGTCCAGCGCGGTGGACGCCGGTGCCGCACTGCCGCGCGCGCTCTTGCCACCCGCCCCGCCCCGGTGCGACTTGCGTGCGGCCGGCACCGTGACCGATTCGCGCAGTTGCACGTTCTGTTCGCCCTTGAGTACGGCGCGCGAACCTTCGGTGAGCTGCAGCGTGTTGAAGGCCTGCGCATCGACCGCCAGTGCGCCAGTGGCGATCAGCTGGCGCAGCACGCCGCGCAGCTGCGTCTCGCTGAACGCGGCGCCGATGCCGAAAGTACTGAGCGAGGCATGGCCGAACTGGGCGACTTTTTCGGTGCTCTTGCCGCGCACGATGTCCATGATGTGGCCGGCGCCGAAGCCGATGCCGCTGTTCTGGCGCACGCGATAGATGGTGGACAGCAGCTTGCGCGCCGCATCCGTGCCGTCCCACACCTGCGGCGGCGTCAGGCAGTTGTCGCAATTGCCGCAGGGTGTGGATCGTTCGCCGAAGTAACCGAGCAGCCGCACGCGCCGGCAGTCGACGGCTTCGGCGAGCGACAGCAGCGCGTCCAGCTTGCCGCGCATCACGCGCTTGAACTCCTCGCCGGCCGGGCTCTCGTCGATCATGCGGGCCTGGTTCACCACGTCTTGCAGGCCATACACCATCCAGGCGTCGGCCGCCAGCCCGTCGCGTCCGGCGCGGCCCGTCTCCTGGTAGTAGCCCTCGATGTTCTTCGGCATGTCCAGGTGCGCGACAAAGCGCACGTCCGGCTTGTCGATGCCCATGCCAAACGCAATGGTGGCGACCATCACGACGCCTTCCTCGCGCAGAAAGCGGTCCTGGTGCGTTTGCCGGAGACCGGCATCGAGCCCCGCGTGGTAGGGCAGGGCGTTCACACCGTGCTCACACAGCATCTGCGCGATGTCTTCTACCTTGCGGCGCGACTGGCAGTAGACGATGCCCGCGTCGCCCTCGTGCTCGCGCTCGATGAAGCGCAGCAACTGCGCCGTGGCATCCTTCTTCTCGACGATTTGATAGCGGATGTTGGGCCTGTCAAAACTGCTGATGAACAGCCGTGCGTCCTCTAACTGCAGCCGCTCGATGATGTCGGCGCGCGTGAGTGCGTCGGCCGTGGCGGTGAGCGCGATCCTGGGAACGGCGGAATACCGTTGGTGCAACACGGTCAGCGCGCGGTACTCGGGGCGGAAGTCGTGGCCCCACTGGCTCACGCAGTGCGCCTCGTCGATGGCGAACAGCGATAGCTTGCCGCGCGCATGCAGCGCGTCGAGCTGCGCCAGAAAGCGCGGCGTGGTCACGCGCTCGGGCGCCGCGTACAGGAGCGTGAACTCGCCGCGCAGCAGGCGACGCTCCACCTCCTGTGCCTGCTCCCAGTCGAGCGTGGAGTTCAGAAAAGCCGCGGCGACGCCGGCCTCGCGCAGCGCGCCGACCTGGTCGTGCATCAGCGCGATCAGCGGTGACACCACGACCGTGACGCCCTGGCCTTGCTGCTCACGCGCAATGGCCGGAATCTGGTAGCACAGGCTCTTGCCGCCGCCCGTGGGCATCAGCACCAGCGCGTCGCCGCCGGCCACCACGTGCTCGACGATCGCCTGTTGCGGGCTACGGAACGCCTCGTAGCCGAATACCTCGCGCAGGATGGCGCTGCTTGGGGAAGTCATGCGGGGAAGGGCGTTTTCAAGGGGCTATCAAAAGAATAGCTAACAGTGCATACCAACCATGGACTTGATGGTGATCTGATGTGAAATCGGTGGACTCATGCCCTCAATTGTCCGTGAAAACCACGGTGGTCCAGCAGCGCGTCTGTCGTCATGGCCCGGCGCGCGGCCGCTCACAGATCCTGGAAGATCGCTTCGAGATCGCCGTCCACCGGAACGCCTTCGAGCTTGAGGCTTTGCTCAATGTTGTCGAGGTGATGCAGCATCAGCGCCTCGGCCTTGTGAGCGTCCTTCGCAGCGATGGCGGCCACGATGGCGCTGTGCTCATCTTCGCGGCAACTGGTGGCCGTGGGCGCGTCGTACAGGTAGATGATCAGGCAGGTCATGGTGCACAGCTCGCGCATGCTGCGCAGCAGGGCTGTATTGCCTGCGAGTTCCGCCAGCAGCAGGTGAAACTCGCCCGACAACCGCACGATCGCGCGCTGGTCGCTGATGCGCCGGGCCTCGGCCTCCATGCGCTGGTGCTCGCGCAGCCGCGTGAGGATGCCGGCGTCGAGCCGCGCGATGAGCCGGCGCAGAATGCCGGGCTCGATCATGCGGCGCGCCTCGAACACGTCGAAGGCCTGCTCCACCGTGGGCTTGACGACGAAAGCGCCACGCTGCGGAATCAGGTCGACCACGCGCTCATTGGCCAGGCGCGCCAGCACCTCGCGAATGCGCGCGCGGCTGGTGCTGAAGATCGCGGCCAGGCGATCCTCGCCGAGTTTGGTGCCGGGCGCGAGACGATGTTCGAGAATCGCCGTGTAGATCCTCTCGACGATTTCTTCGACGGTGTTTTCCGCAACGGCGGGCGTTTTCTCGCGGAGTGAGGCAGCTTTGGGTGGCATGGTGGGAAACGGTGTCGCTGCCCGTGCACAGACTGCGGGCATGGGCAGCGCCTGCGGGATGCGGGCGGCCGTGCCGCCATTTTAACGGCGCGCTGTGCAGGGCCTCAGGCCGGCGGCCGTTCGCGCGCCAGCATGGCCTGCATGGCCACCGGCAAGCCTTGGTTGGGTTTGTGGGGCGGCGCCGCGTAGCTGCCACCGCGCGCGCGGCCTGGCGCCAGCGCGGTCAGTGTCTCGGCGTGGCGCACGGCGCTGGAGACGCCGTCGACCAGCGGCACCGGGATGTCCGCGCGGATCGCGCGTGCCAGACCCGCGAGCGGGGCGCCGGCGATGATGATCACGTCGGCGCCGTCTTCCTCCACGGCCTTGAGGCAGAGCTCGCGCAGCCGGGACTCGTGGTCTTGCTGCACCGCGCCGATGTTGCGCAGCGGCTGGTCCAGGCAGCGGATGCTCGCGAGCCGGTCCACCAGGCCATTGGCCTGCACCGTCTCGCGGTACCAGGCGGTGATGCGGCGCGAGATCGCGATGATGGAAAAGCGGCTGCCCAGCATGCACGCGCTCATGAGTGCCGACTCGGTCAGGCCCAGCACCGGAATATCCACCGCCTCGCGGATGCCGGCCAGACCGGGGTCGCCGAAGGCGGCGATCACGAGGGCGTCGTGCCGGGCCTCGTGCTCGGCGGCGAGCGTGGCGCCGGCGTAGGCGCCGATCAGCGCCTCGAAGCGGGTTTCGATGTAGGCCACGCCGAAAGGCGCCGTCGCCACCTCGATCTGGGTGGAGGCGGACGCCGCCCGGCGCGCCTCTGCCGCGATCAGGTCGGAGACGCTTTGGGAGGTGTTGGGGTTGATCAGAAGGATGCGCATACAGGACTCCGGTGAGGGGGGGTCAACGCCGGGTTGCCGGCAGCAGCGACGGCGTCGCGCAAGGCAGGAAGCGCCCCCGGCCCTTGCGTGGATAAAAGCGCGTCCCATCCCAGACCACGTCGCCGCCGGCCAAGGTGAGAGCAGGCCAGGCCTGCAGCTTGATGCCCTCGTAAGGTGTGTAGTCCACGGCGTGGTGCAGCTGGTCATTGCGGATGGTCACCGGGCGCTCGTCCCAGATCACCAGGTCCGCATCGCTGCCGACCGCGATCGTGCCCTTGCGCGGATGCAGGCCGTAGGCCTTGGCCGGGTTGGTGGCAGTGAGTTCGACAAACCGGTTCAGCGTGATGCGCCCGCCCAGCACCCCTTCGGAATACAGCAGCGGCAGGCGGGTCTCCAGCCCCGGAATGCCGTTCGGGATGTGGCGGAACGCCACTTCCTCGCCACCCGGCTTCTTGCCTTCGGGCGCGTCGTATTTGAAGGGTGCGTGGTCGGAGGAAAAAATCGTGAACAGGCCGTCAGCCAGGCCGTCCCAGATCACCTGCTGGTTGCGCTTGTCGCGCGGCGGCGGGCTGCAGATGCAGCGCGCGCCCTGGTAACTGTCGTCAATGCCCAGATCTTCGGCCGTGAGGAACAAGTACTGCGGGCAAGTCTCGGCAAACACCTTGAGTCCGTGGCTGCGAGCCCATCGGATCTGCTCGACCGCCTCGCGGCCCGAGACGTGCACGATCAGGATCGGCACATCGACCAGCTCCGCCAGCGCGAGCGCGCGGTGCGTCGCCTCGCGCTCGACCAGCATGGGCCGGCTGTGCGCGTGAAAGCGCGGCGCGGTCTTTCCGGCTGCTTCGAGTCGGCGCGTGAGCCACTCGATGCAGTCGGCGTTCTCGGCATGCACCATGGCCATGGCACCATGCTGGCGCGCCACATCGAGCACGTCGAGAATCTGGCCATCGTCAAGCTTCATGTCGTCGTAGGTCATGTAGATCTTGAACGAGGTGTAGCCTTCGCGGATCAGCGCGGGCAGCTCCTCGGTCAGCACCTGGGGTGTCGGATCACTGACGATCAGGTGGAACGCGTAGTCCACGTGAGCCTTGTCCCCGGCGCGGCGGTGGTAGTCATCCACTGCGGCGCGCAGCGACTGCCCCTTGTGCTGGGCGGCAAACGGTATCACGGTGGTGGTGCCGCCGCAGGCTGCCGAGCGCGTGCCGCTCTCGAAGTCGTCGGCCATGCGCGCCGGCGCCTCCATGGGCTGGTCGATATGGCAGTGGGCATCGACGCCGCCCGGGGTGACCACGCGGCTGGCGGCATCGATCTCGCGCCGCCCTGCGGGCAAGCCCAGCCCCAGTTGCGCGATGCGCCCCGCCTGGATGCCAAGGTCGCAGTGAAAGGTGTCGCTGGCAGTGGCCACTTGTGCATTGCGCACCACCAGGTCGAATTCGGGAGATGTCATGTTCGTTTCTTGCCGGGGAGCTGGTTCAGGACCGCTCGCTGAAAAGGCGGCCCCAGCCTGCAACGGCCCGCGGGTCGACGCCCATGGTCTTGAGCGCCCGCCAGACGACGGTGGAGACCGAGTCGTAGATGGGAATTCCGAGCTCGCGCTCCATTTCCTGTGCGAGCTGCGCGCCGTGCAGGTTGGTGCACATGATGGTGATGGCGTCCGGCCGCTGCTGGGCTACCTCGCGCAGCATGCAGCGCAGGGTGTCGGGCTGGACCTCGCTAAACGTGAAGTTAACCGACAGATCGAGGTGCCGCTCGGCGACGCAGTCGATGCCGATGCCCGCGTAGTTGGCGACGATGCGCTCCTGCACATCCTGCACATAGGGCGACACCAGACCCAGCGTGCGCGCGCCCTGAGCAGCCAGCAACTCATTGAGCGCCAGCACCGAAGTGGTGGCGGGAATGCCCGTGGCCCCGGAGATGCGCTCGCACAGTTGCCGGTCCTTCTCGAAGCCGAGCCAGCTCGCAGATGTGCCGCTCCAGAGAATCACGTCGACGCGTGCGTCGGCCAGCAGCCGGGCTGCCTCGAGGATCTTGCCGTCGTCGAACTGGCCCAGCGACTGCTCGCGCAGTGAAATCTCGGTCACGGTGAAGCGCGAGAAGTGGGCCGAGACGCCTGGCACGCCGCTGACGATGGCGCTCGTCAGCGGCTCGAGCGCGGTGTTGGAGGAAGGCGTCAGGACGCCGATGAGTTTGCGTTGAGTCATGTTGTGGACGGTGCGATGTTGAGTGGCTGCGTGGTCGCTCTTCAGACCGGCAGCTTCTTATAGGAAATCAACATCGTCGAGCAGATGAACAAGCCAACGCCGGCCGCTGCGAACAGCATCAGTGCCATGTAGTAGGAGCCCGTCGCCTGGACGATCAGGCCGACAGCGATGGGTACGCCGATACCGGCACAGTTGCCACCCAGATTCATGAAGCCGCCCAGAAAACCGATGCGACTGCGCACGGCGAGGATGGAAGGAACGCACCAAAACAGGCCGCACCAGCGCAGGAAGAACAGGGTCACCGATAGCAGCACCACCACGATCACGGGATCGGTGAACTTGGTGACGCTGTAAATGGCTACCGTGGCCATGATCGAAGAGAAGCCGAACAGGCTGCGCAGCACTGTACTCTGCGCGCCACCGAACGCGATCCATTTGTCGGCAACCCAGCCGCCCACGAGCTCACCGACGAAACCAGCGAAAAACATGATGAAGACCGCACCACCCATTTGCTTGATGTCGAAGCCATACTGCTTGGACAGGTAGGTCGGCATCCACGTCAGCAAGCCGTAGAACAAGGCATTGAAACACATCCAGCCGAAAAACATTCCCCAAACGGAGCGATAGCCCAAGAAATGAAGCGCGTTGCCGCTGGTGGTAGCGGGCTCTTCGGCCAGTTCGCTGGCGTGCGATGCCTCGATGTGGTCGACCTCGGCCTGGTTGACCATGGGGTGCTCGTGCGGATGATTGCGGATATAGGAATAGGCCCACAGCCCGACGATCACGGTACCAACACCGGCGACCACGAAAGACGTGCGCCACGAGCCCATCTCGGAAATCAAGCCGGCAATGATCAGTGCACCCAAGGCAGAGCCGAGCGGCGCACCGCCGTCGAGCAGGGTCGCGCCGCGACCGCGCTCGGTCTTGGTCATCCACAAGGCGTTGAGCTTGCCGCCCGCCGGATAGATCGGCGCTTCCGCCGCGCCCAGACCCAGGCGAGTCAGCAGTAGGCTGACCCCGCCGGTGCAGAGCCCGGCGATCCCCTGAAAAAAGCCCCAGCCAATGGCCGAAAAGGCAATCACCTTACGTGGCCCGAATCGGTCGGCCAGCATGCCACCCGGGATTTGCATGAAAGCATAGGTCCAGAAGAAGCCACTTAACAACAGGCCCTGCCAGGCAGGACTGAGTTCGAACTCCTTGGAGATCATGGGCATGGCGACCGAGAGCGATGCCCGGTCGACGTAATTGATCGAGATGAGCATCAGCATCATCAGGAAGATTTTCCAGCGTACCTTGGTGGGCGCTGCGGTGTCGCCGGCCAAGGCGGCCGGGCTTTGTAAAGCCGCTGTCGGGTTGGGGGAATCTCTCATAACGCTTGCTCCAATGGGCGGCGGTCCGGACGTGGCGCCGTGAGTTGGAAGTTTAGTGATGCGACATTATTCGCAACATAAGTGTTTACACTAATGTAAACATTATTTTAAACAAAGTACTGTAAACGAAAATAGCTGTAATCGGTGGTCCCGGGTACTGGTCGCGTCCAATCACGACCTGTCTGGCCGCTAAGAAAAGGAGTCATCTTGACACCATGGGCAGTTGCCAACACAAGCACTACAGTAGTGAGTGAACGCAATCCCTACCAAGGAAACTTCATGACCGCTGCCCTGCAATTCGAGGCGCTGCACCGCAGCGGAGAGGAACTCATGGCGCGCGCCAGCCGGCTGGCCGGCGGCCTGTATGCGCTGGGCCTGCGCGAAGGCGACGTGGTGGCGGTGCTGCTGCGCAATTGCGAGCAGTTCGTCGGCATCGTGCACGCCGCCCGCGTGGCCGGCATCTATTACTGCCCGATCAACTGGCATTTCACGGCCGCCGAAGTCGGGTTCCTGCTCCAGGACAGCGGCGCCAAGGCCCTGGTGGCGCACGGCGACCTGCTCGATGCGGCCGCCGCCGCGCTGCCCACCGGCCTGCCGCTGTTGGCCGTGGGGCCCAGCCGCCAGAGCGCCGCGATCGACTATGAGGCCTGGCTGGCGCGCAGCGCCGACTACGCCGGCCCCGCCGTGGCACCGCGCGGGCACATGGCCTACACCTCGGGCACCACCGGCAAGCCCAAGGGCGTGCTGCGCGCGCCGATTCCGCTGGCGCAGCTGGCTGAGCGGCAGGCGCAGATCCTGCGCGTGGTCGAGGCCACATTCGGCATCCGGCCCGGCTGCCGCGCGCTGCTGCCGGCGCCGCTGTACCACAGCGCGCCCGGCGTGTTCGTGCAAAACGGCCTGCAGTACGCCGAGCTGTTCGTGCTGCTGCCGCGCTTCGATCCCGAGGCGGTGCTGGCCGCGATTGCCACCTACCGCATCGACGTCGCGTATCTGGTGCCCATCATGTTCGTGCGCCTGCTCCGGCTGCCCGCCGAGGTGCGCGCGCGCTACGACCTGTCTTCGCTGCGTTTCATCGGTTCCACCGGTGCACCGTGTCCGCCCGAAGTCAAGCGCGCGCTGATCGAATGGCTGGGCCCGGTCGTGCACGAGACCTATGCGTCGAGCGAGGCCGGCATGATCACCGCGATCGACTCGCACGAGGCGCTGGCCCATCCAGGCAGCGCGGGCCGGCCGGTCGAGGGCGCACAGATCCGCATCCTCGACGAGGCCGGCCGCGACTGCCTGGTGCGCACGCCGGGCCTGATCTATGTGCGCCAGCCGGCCTACCCGGATTTCACCTACCGCGGCAACGACGAGGCGCGCCGCGCCATTGAGCGTGATGGCCTGATCAGCCTGGGCGACATCGGCTACCTGGACGAGCAGGGCTATCTCTACGTCTGCGATCGCGCCTCCGACATGGTGATCTCTGGCGGCGTCAACATCTACCCGGCCGAAATCGAGAACGAGCTGATGCGCTACCCCGGCGTGGCCGACTGCGCCGTGTTCGGTGTGCCCGACGCCGAGTATGGCGAGCGGCTGCACGCGGTGGTCGAGCCGGCGGCCGGCGAGACGCTGACGCCCGAGGCGCTGATTGGGTGGCTCCGGCAGCACCTGAGCGGCTTCAAGGTGCCGCGCAGCATAGCGATCGCAACGCTGCCGCGCGACGACAACGGCAAGATCGCCAAGCGCCGGCTGCGCGAGGCGCATTGGGTGGGGCAGAGCCGGCGCGTCTGAGCAAGTCCGGCGCCAGGCGCGGGACTACGAGCGAATCACATCTGCCCCCACGGCAGCTTGTCATGGCGCCAGCCGTTGAGCACGGAGCGGTGGAACCGCTCGTCCAGGTCGCCCTCGAAGCCATGCACCACGTGCGCCACGTCGGTGAATCCCGCAGCCTCCAGCGCCTGTCCCGCGTGAAGCGTGCGCACGCCACTGCGACAGATCAGCAATAACGGGCGCCCTTTGTGGCCAGCCTCGCGCTCCACGGCTGCCGCGAACTGCTGCGGGTCGGGCGTCATGTCCGGATATTCGTACCAGGGGATGTTGTGCACGCGCGGCGGGCGACCCACATACATCGATTCGATTTCCATGCGCACGTCCACAAACAGGGTGTCGGGTTGCCGCTGGATCAGGTCCCAGGCCTCCCGGGGCAACAGATTTTTCATGCCGGTATTGTCCGGTGAAAATCGACGCCCCAAGCTTGAGCGGGCCACACTTTCTACAATAGAGCCCCTATGAAGTCCCTCCAATACACGCGCGCCCAATCCCTGCCGGCCCTGCTGGCCCAACGCATCGTCGTCCTGGACGGCGCCATGGGAACCATGATCCAGCGCTTTCGGCTGAGCGAGGAGCAGTACCGCGGCGCGGGCTATAGCGGGCCTGGCGCGGTGGGCGACCGCTTCAAGGACTTCCCCAAGCACGTCAAGGGCAACAACGAACTGCTGAGCCTGACGCGCCCGGACCTGATCCGCGGCATTCACGAGAGCTACCTGGCGGCCGGCGCCGACCTGATCGAGACCAATACCTTCGGCGCCACCGCCATCGCCCAGGCCGACTACGACATGGCCGATCTGGCGCGCGAGATGAACCTGCAGTCGGCCAGACTGGCGCGCGTCGCCTGCGACCAGTTCTCCACGCCGCAGCAGCCGCGCTTTGTGGTCGGCGCGCTCGGCCCCACGCCCAAGACGGCCAGTATCAGCCCCGACGTGAACGACCCGGGTGCGCGCAACGTGAGCTTCGAGGCGCTGCGCGCCGCCTACGCCGAGCAGGTCGAGGCGCTGGTGGAGGGCGGCGCCGACCTGCTGATGGTCGAGACCATCTTCGACACCCTGAACGCCAAGGCCGCGCTGTATGCGGTGGACGAGTTTTTCGACCATTCCGGCGAGCGGCTGCCGCTCATCATCAGCGGCACCGTGACCGACGCGTCGGGCCGCATCCTGTCGGGCCAGACCGTGACCGCCTTCTGGCACAGCGTGCGTCACGCGCGCCCGCTCGCCGTGGGGCTGAACTGCGCGCTCGGCGCGGCGCTGATGCGCCCCTACATCCAGGAGCTGCACCGCGTGGCGGGCGATACCTTCATCAGCTGCTACCCCAACGCGGGCCTGCCCAACCCGATGAGCGATACCGGCTTCGACGAGACGCCCGAGGTCACGGCGCGGCTGCTCAGGGAGTTCGCGGCCGAAGGCCTGGTGAACATCGTGGGCGGCTGCTGTGGCACCACGCCCGAGCACATCGGCGCGATCCGCGAGGCGGTCACGCCGCTGGCCGCGCGCGCGCTCAAGCGCGACCTTTTCTACAAGGAAGCGGCCTGAAGGTCCCGACCGCGCCGTGCAGGGTTTCAAGCGAAAACTGGTGTACGTCACGCTCTATGAGCTGATCGCCATCGTCTGCTCGACCTGGGCGCTGGCCGCCATGTCGGGCCGCAACCTGGGGGCCTCGGGCCTGCTGGCGGTGGCGGCGTCATGCATCGCCGTGGTCTGGAACCTGATCTTCAATACTCTGTTCGAAGCCTGGGAGGCGCGCCAGAGTGTGCGCGGACGCGGCCTGGGCCGCCGTGTGGCCCACGCCATCGGGTTCGAGGGCGGGCTGATTGCGGTCCTCGTGCCCTTGATTGCATGGTGGTACGGCATCAGCCTGCTGGACGCGCTGCTGCTGGACCTGGCGCTGGTGGTGTTTTTCCTAGTCTACACCTTCGTCTTCAACTGGGGCTTCGACCGCGTGTTCGGCCTGCCGGCGTCGGCCGCGGGCGATCCGCTGCGCGGGGTCTGACGCCGGCACCGGCCAATCGCTATTGCACCGTCGGCTGGTTGATTTCCTGCTGCATCGCCTGCGTGAGCTGGGTGTACATCTTGAGCTTGTCCGTGCTCTCGCGCAGGCGCACGGCGATGCGCAGCGAGATCGCCATCATGAGC
>SCRR01000276.1 GCA_004322085.1 Burkholderiaceae bacterium | reverse complement strand
TCGCAACGACCATCACCGACTCCATCAGGCTGAACGACTCGGGTGATACGAATCCCTGGAAAGCCGCAAACATGGTGCCCGATATGCCGCCGAAAGTGGCGCCCATGCCGAACGCCAGCAGCTTGAGGTTGCGGGTGTTGATTCCCATGGCCTTGGCAGCCGTCTCATCCTCGCGGATCGCCATCCAGGCGCGCCCGATGCGCGACATCTGAAGCCGGTGGCACACGATGACGGTAATGATGACCAGCACCAGGAACAGGTAGTAATACAGACTGACCGAGGCAACGTCGTACCCGAACAGGGTCAACGGTTTGCCGAGGTTCAAGCCGAAAAGGGTGACGGAATTGATCTGGTCCACGCCCTTCGGGCCATTGGTCAGGTTGATGGGCTGGTCCAGGTTGTTCAGGAAGACCCGGATGATCTCGCCGAAACCGAGGGTCACGATGGCCAGGTAGTCGCCGCGCAGTTTGAGCGTCGGGGCGCCCAATATCACACCAAATATCCCGGCCAGGATCGCCCCCGCCGGCAGCACGACCCACAGCGGCGTATGCAGGCCGTTGGGAAATATCGCCGCGACCGCCGGAAATGCGCCAGACAGTTGTGGCGAGTTCAGCAGGGCGTACATGTAGGCACCGATGGCGTAGAACGCGATGTAGCCCAGATCCAGCAGACCCGCCAGCCCCACCACAATGTTCAGGCCCAAGGCCAGCATCACGTACAGCAGCGAGTTGTCGAGAATGCGCACCCAGGCGTCGCCCGCGTTTTGCAGGATCAGCGGCAAAACGAGCAGCGCGACGCCGGCTATGCAGAAAGCGACCAGTTGATTTTTCTGTTTCATGTCCAGTCTCCTTGCCCGCGGTCAGGCTCGATCCGCCACACGTTCACCCAGCAGGCCCGAGGGGCGCAGAGTCAATATGCAGATCAGCACAATGAAGGCGAAGATGTCAACGTAATTGCTACCCAGAAAGCCGCCCGTCAACTGCCCGATGTAGCCGGCGCCGAGCGATTCGATCAGCCCCAGCAGAATGCCGCCGACCACCGCGCCCGCCAGATTGCCGATGCCGCCAAAAACCGCGGCCGTAAAGGCCTTCAGGCCTGGCAGGAAGCCCATGGTGTGCTGCACCGTGCCGTAGTTGGAGGCGTACATCACGCCCGCGATGGCCGCCAGCACGGCACCGATGATGAAGGTGGCAGAAATGACGTCGTCCGGCTTGACGCCCATCAAGGCCGCCACCGACGGGTTCTCGGACGTGGCGCGCATGGCCCGGCCCAGACGCGTGTAGTTCACCACCCACATCAACACCGCCAGCGAAACCACCGTGAAGGCCAGGATCAGGATCTGGGTCGGCGTGATCACCGCACCACCAATGTTGATCGGCTGGCTTGGCAACAGCGTCGGATAAGGCTTGTAATTGGGCTTCCAGATGATCTGTGCCAGGGTTTGCAGCAGCAGCGACATGCCGACGGCAGTGATCAATGGGGCCAGCTTGGGAGCGTTGCGCAGCGGCCGGTAGGCCAGCTTCTCGATCACGTAATTGAGCGCGGCCGCCACGATGCAGGCAATGATCAGCGAGATCAGCAGAATCAGCCAGCCGGGCGTGCCGGGCATCGAACTCTGCATGAGGCCGATGATGCTCCAGCTGGTCAGGGCCCCGACCATCAGCACGTCACCGTGCGCAAAATTGATCAGGTTGATGATGCCGTACACCATCGTATAGCCCAGGGCGATCAAGGCATACATGCTGCCCAGCACCAGACCGTTGATGATCTGCTGAAGCAGGATATCCATAGAAATTCTCCGTTTTTGTAACCGGTTTGTGCGCCAGGTGAAACCCGCCAGTGCCAGCAGGGCGGGCCGCTTCGCAGTTTGACCTTGTGAGTCTTTTCTTTCACCTAGCAAAAACCCGCCAGTGTGCAGCCGGTGGCGGGTTTGTGGGGGCGATTGTAGCGAAGCCGATTGCCGCACAGGCATTGATTTACCCGGGTTTACCCTTGATGAGCGGTGGCGATCAGGGCGTTTAAAAACCTGTTAGCTCTTCTGATTGTTGAGCTCTCTGAGCTCGCGCAGCCGCTGCGCGATCCTGATTTCGAGGCCGCGCTCGACCGGGTGGTAGAAGTCGGGCGCCGCCATGCCATCGGGCCAGTAGCGTTCACCGGCCGCAAAGCCGCCCTCCTCGTCATGCGCGTAGCGGTAGCCCTTGCCGTAGTCGAGTTGCTTCATCAGCCGGGTCGGTGCATTGCGCAAGTGCAGGGGCACGGGCCGGGTTCCGTCCTGCTTCACAAATCTTTTGGCTTCGTTGAAGGCCTTGTAGACCGCATTCGACTTGGGCGCCATCGCGAGATATACGACGCATTCGGCCAGCGCCAACTCGCCTTCGGGGCTGCCGAGCCGCTCGTACACCTCGGCCGCATCGAGCGCCAGGCGCAGCGCGCGCGGGTCGGCCAGGCCGATGTCTTCACTGGCCATGCGGATCAGCCGACGCACGACATAGCGTGGGTCGACGCCGCCGTCGAGCATGCGCACGAACCAGTACAGCGCCGCGTCCGGGTCGGAGCCGCGCACCGACTTGTGCAGCGCGCTGATGGTGTCGTAGAACTGCTCGCCACCCTTGTCGTAGCGGCGCATGCGTTCACCCAGCACCTTCATCATCCAGGCGTCTGTGATCTCGCCGAGCGGCTCCCGCGCGGCCGCCACGGCCAGGGTTTCGAGCGTGTTGAGCAGACGCCGTGCGTCGCCATCGGCATACGCCACCAGGCGCTCGATTGCTATACATTCAATAGCTGATACCGATTTGATGGCCTGGGCTTTGGCCACTATTTGCTTAAGATCTTGTTCCGACAGCGGCTGCAGCACGTACACCGTCGCGCGCGACAACAGCGCCGAATTCACCTCGAACGACGGGTTCTCCGTGGTGGCACCGATGAAGGTGAACAGGCCGCTTTCCACATGCGGCAAAAACGCGTCCTGCTGGCTCTTGTTGAAGCGGTGCACCTCGTCGACGAACACGATGGTGGCGCGCGGCGCCAGGCCTTCGCGCGCCTTCTGCGCCAGCTCCACCGCGTCGCGAATATCCTTCACGCCGCCGAGCACCGCGCTGATGGTGATGAACTGCGCGTCGAACGCTTCGGCCATGAGCCGCGCGATGGTCGTCTTGCCGGTGCCGGGCGGTCCCCACAGGATGCACGAATGCGGCCGACCCGACTCGAACGCGA
>SCRR01000275.1 GCA_004322085.1 Burkholderiaceae bacterium | reverse complement strand
GACAGGTGCACGTTCTTGCCGACCTGCGCGCACGAACCCACGGTGGCCCAGGTGTCGACCATCGTGCCCTCATCGACATAGGCACCAATGTTGACGTAGGACGGCATCAGGATCGCGCCTTTGGCGATATAGCTGCCGCGGCGCGCCACGGCCGGTGGCACCACGCGCACGCCGGTGGCGCGCATCTGCTCTTCATCGAGGTGCGCGAACTTCGGTTTCACCTTGTCGTAGAACTCCAGTGCACCGGCCCGGATGACTTCGTTGTTGTTCAGCCGGAAACTCAGCAGCACAGCCTTCTTGAGCCACTGGTGCGTGGTCCACTGGCCCACGCCTTCGCGCGTGGCCACGCGCAGGTGACCGTTATTCAGTTCGCCGATGGCGTGCTCGACCGCGTCGCGGACTTCCTTGGGCGCCGCCTTGGGCGACAGATTGGCGCGGTCTTCCCACGCGGCGTCGATGATTTTTTGCAGTTGCTGGGTCATGGTGGAAGTCTCAGGGTCGGGGTTTTGGGAATCAGGCTTTGGCATGGACAAATTGAACGATGCGCCGCGCGGCCTCCAGGCATTCCGCCGTTTCGGCGACCAGCGCCATGCGGATACGGCCCCGGCCGGGGTTGGCGCCGTGCGCCTCGCGCGCCAGGTAACTGCCAGGCAACACGGTGACATTGTATTGAGCCAGCAGCTCACTCGCGAAAATGGCATCGTCACCGGGTTCGCCGTCGCGCCCCGCTGGCACCTTGGCCCACAGGTAAAAACCGGCATCGGGCAGCGCCACATCCAGCACGTCGGCCAGCAGTGGCGTGACCTGGGCAAACTTTTCGCGGTACAGCGCGCGATTGGCCACCACGTGCTGCTCATCGCGCCACGCCGCGATGCTGGCCGCCTGCACCACGCCGCTCATGGCGCTGCCGTGGTAGGTGCGGTAGAGCAGAAACTGTTTCAACAGGGCCGCGTCGCCCGCCACGAAACCGCTGCGCATGCCAGGCACGTTGCTGCGCTTGGACAGGCTGGTGAACGCGACCAGGTTCTTGAAGCCGCGCCCCAGTTGGGTGGCTGCCTGCAGGCCGCCCAGCGGCGGCTCGCCCTGGAAGTAGATCTCGCTGTAGCACTCATCCGAGGCGATCACAAAGCCGTGGCGTTCGCTCAACTCGAACAGCTTGCGCCATTCGGTCAGTGGCATCACGGCGCCCGTGGGATTGCCGGGCGAGCAGACGAACAGCAGTTGCGTGCGCGCCCAGACTTCGTCCGGCACGCTGTCCCAGTCCACCGCGAAGTTGCGCGCCGGGTCGCTCGGCGCAAACCAGGGCTGGGTGCCTGCCAGCAGCGCCGCGCCCTCGTAGATTTGGTAGAACGGGTTGGGGCAGACCACCGTGGCGCCGGGTCGGGTCGGGTCCAGCACGGTTTGCGCAAAAGCAAACAGCGCCTCGCGCGAACCATTCACCGGCAGCACCTGGGTGGCAGGGTCCAGCGCGAGGCCGTAGCGGCGCTCCAGCCATGCGACAAAGGCTTCGCGCAGCTGGGGCGAGCCCACGGTGGCCGGATAGGCGGCCAGTCCGCCGGCCGGGTCGGCCACGGCATTGGTCAGGGCCTGTTTGACGAGGTCGGGAGTGGCATGCCGCGGCTCGCCAATGCCCAGGCTGATGGGGCGGTAGGAGGCGTTGGGGGTGATGCCGGCGAATAATTGCCGCAGCCGCTCGAAGGGATAGGGCTGCAATTGCGTCAACAGGGGATTCATCCCCGAATTATCCGGGATTGACTGCGCCCGGCCGCTGGGCCGTCAGCGGAAAATGACGTAATCGTCCTTACTTTTTCCGTCCAGGCGTGGTTTTCGGCTTGACTTCATCCGCCTTGGGCTGATCGCCAATCACGGATTTGAGCGGGCAAACACTGAAGACCGGGCATTTTTTGCAGCCAACGGCGATGGCAATCGGGCAAAGGGTCATGGCGTTCTCCACTGGGGTGGTTGTCGCAGTATGCGCCTTCGGATCAAGGCGGAACAGCTCATGCCATGGGAGGCTTTCAGTCGTCGCATGGCCATTGTCCATAGTCAATGTAATTGATTAAATAGATTTCATAACTTTTTGAAAAATATTAAGTTTTTTGAAATTTATAAAACCACTCGACGATGCGTTGACTCAGGATCAATGTGCGAGCGCAGACAACTTGCTTGCGCGCCGCCATTGGGGGCCGACCGGATTTCATGTAAAAGGGAGTCGCCTGGCGTCCAGCCATCCGGGATGCCGGAGGGGAAGATCGGAGCAACAAGAAGTCACAACATGAAACCTCAGCCATGAGCCGTTTTTTCCGCGCGCCCACGTACCTGCCGGTCCTGCTGTGTGTGGCTGCGGCATTGGCAGGCTGCTCGCACCACGACGACAACACGTATCAGGGCTATATCGAGGGCGAGTTCGTGTACCTCGGCTCGTCGCAGTCCGGCAAGCTCGCGCAATTGCCGGTGGCGCGCGGGCAGACGGTCGAGGCCGGCGCGCCGGTGTTCGCGCTCGAATCGGTTGACGAAGCCGCCGCGTTGCAGCAGGCGCAGCAGCAACTCGCCGTCGCACGCGCGCAACTGGCCGACATCCAGACCGGCAAGCGGCCGCCCGAAGTCAACGTCATCAAGGCGCAGCTCGCGCAGGCGCTCGCCAATGCGCGCAAGGCCGCACTGCAGCTCACGCGCGATGAGGCCCAGTTCCGCGTCGGCGGGATCGCGAAGGCGCAACTCGATGACTCGCTGGCCAACGCCGATGCGACCGCGGCCCGGGTGCGTGAACTGACGCAGCAGGTCGATGTCGCCAGGCTTCCCGGGCGGTCCCAGCAGATCGGCGCGCAGAGCGCGCAGATCGAAGCGACGCAGGCGGCCGTCGCCCAGGCGCAGTGGAAGCTGGACCAGACGCGTGTGAGCGCGCCGGCCCGGGGGCTCGTGTACGACACGCTGTATCGCGTCGGCGAATGGGTGCAGGCCGGTAATCCCGTCGTGCAACTGCTGCCACCGCAAAACGTGAAGGTGCGCTTCTTTGTGCCGGAGACGATTGTCGGCGCCCTGGCGCCGGGTCGCGCCCTGGCGATCCACTGCGACGGCTGCGCTGCGGACGTGCCCGCGAAGATTACCTACATCGCGAACAAGGCCGAATACACACCGCCCGTGATCTACAGCAATGAGAACCGCGCGAAGATGGTGTTCATGGTCGAAGCGCATCCGTCCGTCGCCGATGCCGCGCGGTTGCATCCCGGTCAGCCCGTCGCGGTCAAACTTCAATGAACCCGCCCGGGCCGCCCTACGCTATCGACGTGCACAAGCTCAACAAGCACTTCGGCGACAAACATGTGGTCAATGACGTGTCGCTGCAGGTCGCGCGCGGCGAGATATTCGGCTTTCTCGGGCCGAATGGCAGCGGCAAGACCACCTCCATCCGCCTGATGTGCGGATTGCTCACGCCGGATTCGGGCGCCGGCACCTGTCTTGGCTACGACATCGTGCGCGAGAGTGCGCAGATCAAGCGCAATGTCGGCTACATGACGCAACGCTTCTCCTACTGGGAGGATCTGACGATTCGCGAGAATCTCGACTTCGTGGCGCGTATCTATCAGATGCCGAACCGGCGAGAGGTCGTCGAGCGCGCGCTCGAATCGCTCGGTGGCCTGCGCAGTTATGCCAATCAGATGGCGGGTCAGCTCTCCGGCGGCTGGAAGCAGCGGCTTGCGCTTGCTGCGTGCATGCTGCACGAGCCGCAGTTGCTGCTGCTCGACGAGCCGACGGCAGGTGTCGATCCCACGGCACGGCGCGACTTCTGGGAAGAACTGCACGGCCTCGCGGCGCGCGGCATTTCGGTCCTCGTCAGCACCCACTACATGGATGAAGCCGAGCGCTGTCACAAGCTGGCCTACATCTCGGACGGCAAGCTGCTCGCCCGGGGCACAGCCAAAGAGATCATCGAATCGCAGCATCTCGAGACGTGGGCCATCTACGGCGAGCACTTGAACCGGCTCACGGAACAACTGCGTGGAACGCCCGGCGTCGATCAAACCGTCGTGTTCGGTTCGGCGCTGCACGTCAGTGGCAGCGATCATGCCGCGCTCGAAGCCGCCGCCAAACAGGCGGCTGCAGGCGCCGCACTGCGCGTCGAGCCGATCGACACCGGACTCGAAGACGTATTCATCTACATGATGAGGCGGCCAGGCGACCAGCACGGAGCGCGACCGTGACGACCCGCAGCCTGTTCTCGCTGGTGCGCTGGTGGAGCATCGTGCTCAAGGAGTTTCTGCAACTCAAGCGCGACCGAATCACGTTTGCGATGATTATCGTGATACCCATCGTCCAGCTCACGCTGTTCGGCTTCGCGATCAACACGGACCCGAAGCAGCTGCCGACCGCTGTCATTCTGGGCGACCAGAGCGTGTTCACGCGCAGCTTCGTCGCGGCGATGAAGAACTCCGACTACTTCAACGTCGTCGAGACCCTGCCTGACGAGGAAGCCGGCCGCCGTGCGCTCGCCCAGGGCCGGGTTCAGTTCGTGCTGAACGTGCCGGTGAATTTTTCGCGCCGCCTGCTGCGCGGCGAGCGCCCGTCGCTGCTGGTCGAAGCCGACGCGACCGATCCCAGCGCGACCGGCAGCGCGCTCGCCGCGCTACCCGTCCTCGTGCAGTCGGTCTCCGGCAAGGACCTCACCGGTCCGCTCGCCCACCTGAATGGCGCTCCTGCCGCCTTTGACGTGCAGGTGCATCGGCTCTACAACCCGGAGGGCATCACGCAGTACAACATCGTGCCGGGGCTGATGGGTGCGATCCTCACGATGACGATGGTCATGATGACGGGCCTTGCGGTCACGCGCGAACGCGAGCGTGGCACCATGGAGAACCTGCTCGCGACCCCCGTGCTGCCGGTCGAGGTGATGACAGGCAAGATCGTGCCCTATGTGGCCATTGGGCTGGTTCAGTCGTCGATCATCCTGGCTGCCGCCCGTTTGATCTTTCATGTGCCGTTCGCGGGCAGTCTGCTGGCGATCTATCTGGCCGCGCTGCTGTTCATCGCCGCGAACCTGACGGTCGGCGTCACACTCTCGTCGATCGCCCGGAACCAGTTGCAGGCGATGCAGCTGGCGATGTTCTATTTCCTGCCGAACCTGCTGCTGTCGGGCTTCATGTTCCCGTTCGCGGGCATGCC
>SCRR01000274.1 GCA_004322085.1 Burkholderiaceae bacterium | reverse complement strand
CCCTGTGGGCGCAAGCACGACTCGTGCTGTTCGGTCACGCCCTGCTGGAAAAACTGGTTCAACCACGAAAAACCATTACAGCCCATATCTACCATGCCCACAGGACTATTCATTCGATAGCAGATCTGGATGCCGCTCTCGCAGCCGGCTTGAATGCCGCCCTGCTCGCGACCAAACCATTTGCGCCGCTGCCTGTGCTGGGCGTGCCCGGCTGGTGTCCAGCTAATGAAATTTCCACTTTTTACGACGACCCGCAGGTCTTTCGCCCGCCCAGGTGGACGCCGCTGCAGGGGGAATAACCGCAACTTTTGCGGGCATCGCTGCGTGGGGCTTGATTTCCGCCCGCTCGCCCCTACCATTTGCGCCAACAGACCCTCCGTCGCGGGCTGCAATCAAAGGATTTCATGAAGCGTATCTTGTTGTTCGTATTGACCAATGTGGCCGTGGTCGCGGTCCTGGGCATCGTGGCCAGCCTGCTCGGGGTGAACCGCTTCCTGACGGCCAATGGGCTGAATCTGGGCGCGTTGCTGGGTTTCGCGCTGGTCATGGGTTTTGGCGGCGCCATCATTTCGCTCTTGATCAGCAAGCCGGTGGCCAAGTGGAGTGCCGGCGTGCGCGTGATCGAACAGCCGCAGTCGGCCGACGAGGCCTGGATCGTGGAGACCGTGCGCAAACTCGCCAGCCAGGCGGGCGTCGGCATGCCCGAGGTCGGCATCTTCGAGGGCGCGCCCAACGCGTTTGCCACCGGGGCATTCAAGAATTCGTCGCTGGTGGCGGTGTCCACCGGCTTGTTGCAAGGCATGACGCGCGAGGAAATCGAAGCCGTGATCGGGCACGAAATATCGCACGTGGCGAACGGCGACATGGTGACGATGACGCTGATACAGGGCGTGATGAACACCTTTGTGGTGTTCCTGAGCCGGGTCATCGGTTATGCGGTGGACAGCTTTTTGCGCAAGGGCGACGACCGCAATTCCGGCCCCGGTATCGGCTACTGGATCAGCACCGTGGTGCTGGACATCGTGCTGGGCTTTGTGGCGGCCATCATCGTGGCCTGGTTCAGCCGCCGGCGCGAGTTCCGCGCGGATGCGGGTTCGGCGCATCTGCTGGGTCGCCAGCCGATGATCAACGCGCTGGCGCGGCTCGGCGGCATGCAGCCGGGCGCGCTGCCCAAGAGCGTGGCGGCGATGGGCATCGCGGGCGGCGTGGGCCAGTTGTTCGCAACCCATCCGCCGATCGAGGCGCGCATCGCGGCGCTGCAGCAGGCCGCGCCGGGTTGAACCACGGCACACCGCGTGTCGCCGCACGCGGTCGGCTTTACCGTCGGGACACAGTTTTCAGGTCAACGACGATCGGCTGCGGCCGTTGTTAGAGCATGAACCAACTGGAGAACACCATGCCCTTGAACCAACTGACGCGGGGCCTGCCCCGATCTGCACCTGCCCTGGTGGCCATCGTTGCGAGTTTGTGCCTGTCGGCCTGCGTTGTCGCCCCGTTGCCGGGTCCGCAGGTCGTGAACCCATATCCCCAATATCAGGGCGAGGCCGAAGTAATCGCCCCTGTGGCGCCCCCACAGCCCTACTCCGAGGCCATTACCGTGGCGCCGGCACCTGGTTACATCTGGATTGGCGGTTTCTGGGGCTGGGGTGGCGGGCGTTATGCCTGGCGTGCGGGCCATTGGGAAGCGCCGCGCGCGGGTTACCACTGGGTTCCGCGCAGCTGGGACCATGGGCCCAGAGGCTGGCACCAGCGCGGGGGCCACTGGGCGCGCTGAAATATGCAGGGGCGAGGTCGCTCAGGCCTTGCCCATGATCGCTCGGGCCAGCGCCTCCGCCACCTTGATGCCGTCGACGCCCGCCGACAGGATCCCTCCGGCGTAGCCGGCGCCTTCGCCGGCCGGATACAGGCCGCGCACGCTCAGGCTTTGCAGGTCTTCGCCCCGCCCGATCTTGAGCGGTGACGAGGTGCGCGTTTCGACGCCTGTGAGCACCGCGTCCGGCCGGTCGAATCCCCTGAGCTTGCGGCCGAACGCCGGCAGTGCTTCGCGGATGGCCGCTATCGCATAGGCCGGCAGCGCGCCCGACAGATCGCCCAGTGTCACGCCAGGCTTGTAAGACGGCACCACGTCGCCCAGTTGTGTGGACGGCTGGCCCGCGATGAAGTCACCGACCAGTTGTCCCGGTGCTTCATAGGTGCCCCCGCCCAGCACATACGCCTTCGATTCAAGCTGGCGCTGCAGCACGATGCCAGCCAACGGGTGGGGCGCGTCAGGATGCAGACTTTGCGCGTCGAATGCGGTCCCCAAGGTGGCTTCGAAGGCGGCCAGGTCGCCCGGGTAGTCGTTCGGGTTGATGCCCACCACGATGCCCGCGTTGGCGTTGCGCTCGTTGCGCGAGTACTGGCTCATGCCGTTGGTCACCACGCGCCCGGGCTCGGACGTGGCGGCCACCACCGTGCCGCCAGGGCACATGCAAAAACTGTAGACCGAGCGGCCATTGCTCGCGTGGTGCACCAGCTTGTAGTCGGCCGCGCCCAGCAGCGGATGGCCGGCGTGGCGGCCCCAGCGCGCGCGGTCGATCTGGCCCTGCGGGTGTTCGATGCGAAAGCCGATGGAGAACGGCTTGGCCTGCATCTGCACGCCGCGCGCGTGCAACATGGTGAACGTGTCGCGCGAACTATGGCCCAGCGCGAGCACCGCTTGAGAGGCGGCGAGTTCGTGGCTTTGCCCCGTGGCCTGGTCCAGCACCGTGACGCCGCGCAGATGCCCGTCTTCGAGCAGCACGTCGGTCACACGCTGCCCGAAGCGGATCTCGCCGCCCAGCGCAATGATCTGCTCGCGCAGGTTTTCCACCACTTTGACCAGCCTGAAGGTGCCGATGTGCGGGTGCGCTTCAAACAGGATTTCCGCGGGCGCGCCGGCCTTGACGAACTCCTGCATGACCTTGCGGCCCAGATGCCGCGGGTCCTTGATCTGGCTGTAGAGCTTGCCGTCGGAAAACGTGCCGGCACCGCCCTCGCCGAACTGCACGTTGCTCTCGGGGTTGAGCACTTTCTTGCGCCACAGGCCCCAGGTGTCGCGGGTGCGCTCGCGCACGCTCTTGCCGCGCTCCAGCACGATTGGCCGCAAGCCCATTTGGGCCAGCGCCAGCGCCGCGAAGATGCCGCAAGGTCCAAAGCCGACCACTACCGGGCGCTGCGGCAGATCCGCGGGAGCTTGCACTGGAGGATGCCACGTCATGTCGGGCGTGGGCTGGATGTGCGGGTTGCCGGCGAATTTTTCGAGCAGGGTTGCATCAAGGGCGGGGGCTACTTCCACATCAACGATGTAGACCGCCATCAGTTCGGCCTTGCGCGCGTCGAAGCTGCGTTTGAAAACGTCGACCCGCACGATCGCGGCAGGTGCAAGACCCAGGATGCCAGTGGCGGCAGCGTGCAGCGGCGCAGCGGGGTTTTCCGCCTCAAGCAGCGAGAGTTTGATTTCGGACAGACGAATCATGGTGGCTCGTGTTGATCAAGCAGACCGGGGATAATACTGTTCGTGAAGCCCGCCAGACCGCCGCTGGTGCAATCTGGGAAACCAGGCACTGGAGGAACGTCCGGACTGCACAGGGCAGCGTAGCAGGTAACACCTGTCCACCGTGAGGTGAGGATCAGAGCAACAGAGACGAGCCGCTTCAGTGCGGGTGAAACGGGCAATCTCTACGCGCAGCAATACCAAGTAGGCCAGCGTTGATGTGGCTCCGCAGAGCTGGCGGGTAGG
>SCRR01000273.1 GCA_004322085.1 Burkholderiaceae bacterium | reverse complement strand
GGCAACAGAGCCCAACAAGCAGGCCACAAAATGGGCCGGATTTGGCCCCAACTTCGAAAACTCGGTCGAAGAGCACCACTGTCAACGATTCGGCGCTACTTGTTCACCGTAGCCCTAGATGGTTTCCGTGAGACGGTGTAGGGCGGGTGCCTGAAACGGGCCTGACAGCACCGTGAGACGGTGCAGGCGGCACATCCTCTACACCGGGAGACGGTGCAATGACAGGCGTGTCTATACCGTGAGACGGTCTAAGGCTTGCGTTTTTGAGTGGCGTGTTTTGCCGATACGCGCTACGCTGGAAAGACTCGGCAGCGCCAGCGTCATAGCCGGGCAGGCGGTCCAGGGTCTGCCAGGTGATGGCGTACCAACTCGCCCGATTGGGTCGGTGTCCCTTCACCGTCTCATGAATGAACCCGGCCTGCAGCAACTCGCGCTTGGCCCGCGTGATGACATCGGCACTGTTCCATCCGCGTTTGGACAGGTGGGCCATGGAAGCCAAGAGATGCCCGTTGTTGTCGCGCACGAACTGACGGGCCAGCTCCATCAATAAGGCGCGAGCAGGATGCGATAAACGGGCGTAGGCGGGGCAATCGAGCACGGACCACGGTAAGGCCACGAACCCGCCCGCGTCGCGCCCCGAATTGGTTTTGCTGCCCTTCGAGCGACCGTTCGCCATCAGCCGATCACCCCACCACCGTTTGAGCCTTGATCCAGGCCCGCACGTCCGCAACTTTCCAGGCCGTAATGCGCTCAGACAATTTCACCGGGGCCGGGAAGGTCTGATTTTTCACCTTGCGCCACAGCGTCGGGGCGCTGAAGGGCAAAGGTGCCGCCCGGTCTGGCCTTTTGGGGCTTTGCACCAAGTGCGATTCACGAATGAAGGCACTGTCGGGCAGTGCGTCGAATGAGGGGATCGCAGCCGCTGGCCTTTGGGACTGCGCCGGAATGGTCGCAGCGACTGGCGTATGTTTCGCCGTGGGTTTGTGTGACATTGCTTGCCGTCCTTTGAAGTTGACGGCTCGAATGTCTCGGTTTCATCTCGGTCTGTGCCTGAATTCGGTTTCGCATTACCGAATTCGGTTTACCTCTAAGACTGGCGCTGCTTTGCGGGTAAAACCGCGTCTGCCGCCTGCTTCAAATATTTGCGCACCGTGTCGTCGGAAATACTGATATCAAGCGCCGCCAAGTCGTCTGCAATCTCTTTCGGTGCATAACTCTTTGTTGCCACCGGATCGTGGCCATAGCCCTTCACAGCCATGCCAATCACCAGCTTTAGCAGGGCATTGCGCTCCGTGGTAGATAAGGGCCGGTCGTCAATAGCTGGCGTGTCCGGTTTTCCCGCGTTGCCTTCAAACAGCGCAACTTCGGACATCATCACGACGCCCTCCCGCATCACATCATCAAACAAAAAGTGGCGGTCGACTAATACCGTCGGCTTGAAATCGAATGGCTCTCGGCTCGATCGGTCACAGGTCCGCGTAGACGCTATCACGTCAAAAAAAAGCTCGCTCGCACTCACTTGCCTTGGCTTCACGAGATAGATGAATTGGTGCAACAGACATCTTTTCGGAATCCATGGTTCTTCGTCAAAAGGATCGAAGCCGGTGCGTTGTTCGTATTCCGCAAGATCGAAACACTTAAAACAATCGTTAAGAAAGTAGCTGGGTATCAGTTTTTCATCTAGAAGCAAGTGAAATAAATCTCGCTCTTCGCAGTCCCAACGCTTCATCAGCTCAGGAAAAGTGAAGTAATTTCTCTGAGGCAGTTTTATCGCCATGCGTCCCCCTCGCCCCTGTATCAAGGTGCCAGTCCAGCCTATCAGGGGATGACGGGTTTTCGGGGATCAGCCTAGGACTGGCGAAACTGTTTTATATCGCGCTCATGCTTTCTTGAACTGGATCACATCTGCACCCATGCGCAGCTTGTCCAGGTAGTCCGCCCACACGATCATCATCTTGCGCCGTTGCTCCATGAATTCGGCCCGGTCGTAAGCGCTGCCCAGCGGCCCGGACTTGCCGTGTGCAAGCTGCGCCTCGATCACATCATCAGAGATACCGGGGATGCGCTCGATCAGCAGCGTGCGCGCCGTGGCACGGAATCCGTGGGCGGTCATATCGTCTTTGGTGTACCCCATGCGCCGCAGCGCCACATTCACCGTGTTGTCACTCATGGGGCGGCTGCCGGTCAACAGACTGGGGAATACATATCGGCCATGCCCGGTCAATGGGCGCAGTTCTGCCAGCGCGGCCAGTGCTTGAGGTGCGAGCGGCACCAGGTGCGGCCTGCCGTTGATCTTTTGGTGAACACGCCGCTTCATGTCTTGGCTAGGGATTGTCAGCATGGCGTTGTCGAAGTCCACCCAGGCCCATTCCATCTGCCGGATGTTGCCCGGTCGCTGAAACAGCAGCGCCGACAACACCAGCGCCGTGCGCGTTGTCGGCTGGCCTGCATAGGCATGAATGGCCCGCAGCAACTCCCCTACTTTCACCGGCTCCAATATCGCGGCCATGTTTTTGACGACGGCGGGCTTCAATGCGCCGTGCAGGTCTACGCTGGGGTCACGATCACAGCGCCCGGTCTGAATGCCGTAGCGGAACACCTGCCCCGCCGTCTGTTTTAGCGTGTGCGCCGTTTCGTGCGCCCCGCGTGCCTCAGCCTTGCGCACGACCGCCAGCAGTCCCGGTGCAGTGATCCCGGCAATGGGTTGCTTTCCAAGATAGGGGAACAGGTCTTTCACCATGCCGCGAAGCCACTTGGCAGAATAGGCTGGTGACCATGCCGCTATCTTGGTGCCGTGGAACTCCCGCGCCACCAGCTCAAAAGTGTTTGCCGCCGCCGTTATGGCTGCCTGCTTATCTTCGCGCTTGGCTGCGCCGGGGTCTATGCCGTCCGCCAGCAACTCGCGGGCCTTGTCGCGCCGCTTGCGGGCCTTGGCGAGCGACACCGCCGGATACACGCCCAAGGCAAGGGTTTTTTGCTTGCCCAGGAATCGGTAATTCAAGCGCCAGTACTTCCCGGCCTGCTTAACGTGCAGATACAGCCCCTGTCCATCGGTGTGCTTAACACCAGCAACTGCATCGGTCGGTTTGACGTTCTTTACGAAGGTGTCTGTTAGCGCCATAAAGCCCCCTGTTGTTGGTACCTCGTTTCCCGATTTACCAAGTACCAACAAAAATTTCATCTTTTTGTTGGTATGTCATGGTACCGGGTGAAACGACTTGAGACAACAAAAAACCCGCAATGCTAGTAAACATGCGGGTCTTGAGAGGTTATGACACGGCTTAAAAGTCTGGTCTGGTCTGTCCGGAGGGGATCGAACCCCCGACCCTCAGCTTAGAAGGCTGATGCTCTATCCAACTGAGCTACGGACAGAAGGCTTATGAAGCGAGTTCGCCTGAGCGTCGCTCAGGCGAACTGAAATGATGGTCGGGGCGAAAGGATTCGAACCTTCGACCCTCTGGTCCCAAACCAGATGCGCTACCAGGCTGCGCTACGCCCCGATAGCCGGGATTCTACCGTGACGGGCACACGACAACGACAACATCGGTGCGCCTCATCCGGCAAAATGCAAAACAATGCGGCGAGGCAGAACCAGTACAGTCGCTGCCAATGCTTATGGTTGAAGGAGATGGCGATGACCGTGCACATCATCCGGCTCGGCACACCCAGGGAGGCTGGCGAGGGCCTTCGCATTGGCACCGTGCGGCGGCCACCGCGCGGCGTGCCCAAGACCGAATTTTCGTCGCAAGATTGGTACGACGTGTGGTACCCCAACCTTGCGCCCAGCGCGGAGACGATGAAGTTCGCCCAGGCCGCGCAGAAGGGCGAGCTTGGCAACGATCGCGATTGGGCCGCCTTCAGGAAAAAATACCGCTCCGAAATGGCCGAGCCGGACGCCAACCGCAGCCTCGATCTGCTGGCGGCGCTGTCGCACCAAACCAATTTCACCATGGGCTGTTATTGTGCGGACGAGACCCGCTGCCACCGCTCGCTGCTGCGCGAACTGCTCGGCGAGCGGGGCGCCAAGCTGGCTTGACGACAAAGATCGAATCGCCGGACGAACGGACCCATTGACTGCTTCAAGACCCGCACATGACATTGATTGCCAATACCCTCGTTGCCCTGCTTGCGTTGCTGCACGTGTACATCCTCGTGCTGGAGATGTTTCTCTGGGACAAGCCACCCGGACTCAAGGCCTTCGGGCAGACACCGGCGGCAGCCGCTCAGAGCAAGGTATTAGCCGCCAACCAGGGGCTATACAACGGTTTTCTGGCCGCCGGGCTGTTTTGGGGCCTGAGCCTGGGTCAGGCCGGCTTCTCGATCAAGGTATTTTTTGCGCTGTGCGTGCTCGTTGCCGGTGTGTACGGTGCGCTCACCGTAGGTCGCAAGATACTGTTCGTGCAAGCCGTGCCTGCGGCTTTGACGCTGATTTTTTTGCTGCTGGGTTGAAGCGGCACCTACCCATGAAGCTCAAAATTCTGGTGGGGACCATGACGGGCACCGCTGAATATGTTGCACAGGCGATCCAGATGGATTGCGCCGATCTGCTGGACGACATCGAAGTCCTCATGATGGACGACCTCGACATCAGCGTCTTTGGCGATGCGCCGGGCCAGGGGCTGGTGTATCTGATCTGCACCTCGACCTATGGCGCCGGTGACGTGCCGGACAATGCGCGCAAGCTGTACGAATCATTCGACACGCAGCCCCGCTACCTGGGGCATGTGCGCTATGGCGTTCTGGCCCTGGGCGACCACGCGCACGATCCGACCTTCTGCCTCGGGGGCATGAAGTTCGACGAACGACTGCAAGACCTTGGCGCCCAGCGCATCGGCGAGGTCTGGTGCCATGATGCCAGCAGCGGCACGCTGGCCGAGACCGAAGGGACCCTCTGGTGCCGCGAATGGCTCAAGCTGGCTCGGGCCGCTGCGTGAGCCACGTTCGCCGGTTTTCAGTCTATTTTATTTAATCTTAAACAATTTAACTATAAAATACGGGTTTTTCACTAGGGCTTGCCGACCGCGATGCCAGTAATATGAAGTACATTTCATTGAATTGCATTCAATTGCGCGGCACTGTGCTGCACTATAATGCACCATCCAGGAGCTTCCCATGACCTCTCGCCGCTTCGTTCTGACTCACGGTGCCGCCATTGCCGGCGCCGCCTCCACCGGCCTGTTGCTGCCTGCCATCGCACGTGCGCAGGGCAGCAAGCTGCGCGTGGGCCTGATGCTCCCCTACACCGGCACCTATGCACAGCTCGGCGTGGCTATCGAGAACGGCTTTCGTATGGCAATCGACGAGCAAGGCGGAAAACTGGGCGGTCGCGAGATCGAGTTTTTCAAGGTCGATGACGAGTCCGACCCCTCCAAGGCGATCGAGAACGCCAACAAACTGGTGCAGCGCGACAAGGTCGATGTGCTGGTCGGCACCGTCCACTCCGGCGTGCAGATGGGCATCCAGAAGGTGGCGCGCGAAAGCGGCGTGCTCAGCCTGGATCCCAACGCCGGCGTGCTTGCCGTCACCCGCTCTCTGTGCGCGCCCAACGTGTTTCGCACCAGCTTCACCAACTCGCAACCCACGCTGGCGCTGGGCAAGGTATTGATGGACCGTGGCCACAAAAAGGCCGTCTGGATCACCTGGAAATATGCTGCAGGCGACGAAGCCTTTGAAGGCTTCAAGGAAAGCTACACCAAGGCTGGTGGCACCATCGTGAAAGAAATGGGGCTGCCCTTCCCCAACGTCGAATTCCAGGCACTGCTGACTGAAATTGCCGCACTCAAGCCCGATGCCGTGGCCTGTTTCTTTGCCGGCGGTGGCGCCGTCAAGTTCATCAAGGACTATGCGGCGGCCGGTCTGAAGGGCAAGATTCCGTTGTACGGCTCGGGTTTTTTGACCGAGGGCGTGCTGGACGCCGCAGGCCCCGCGGCGGACGGCATCGTCACCACCCTGCATTACAGCGACTCCCTGAATACGCCGCGCAACCATTCGTTCCGGCTGGCTTATGCCAAGGCATTCCGCTCACAGCCCGACGTTTACGCAGTACAGGGTTATGACACGGGCCTGCTGCTGGTGCATGGCGCCAATGCCGTGAAGGGCGACCTGGCCAACAAGCCGGCGCTCTACAAGGCGATGGAGACCGTCACCATCGACAGCCCGCGCGGCAAGTGGACCATGAGCAAGGCGCACAACCCAGTGCAGGACATCTACCTGCGTGTGGTCGAGAACCGTGAAAACAAGGTGATCGGCATCGCCGCCAAGGCCCTGTCGGACAGCGGTGCGGGCTGCAGGATGGCGTGACGCCGCGTTAAACTCGTAAGGCACGCAGTGTGCCGGCCCACGGCGGAGATCATCCGCCGTTTTCATTTCTTATCGATGGACTTCCCCACCTTTCTTATCCAGCTCCTCAACAGCGTCCAGTACGGCCTGCTGTTGTTCATGCTGGCCGCCGGGCTCACGCTGATCTTCGGCATCATGGGAGTGGTCAATCTCGCGCACGGCAGCTTCTACATGCTGGGTGCCTACCTGGCCTATTCGCTCAGCGGCCTGCTGGGCAGCCTTACGCTGGCCATCGCCTGCGGCGCGGTGCTGTCCGTGATCTTTGGCCTGGCGCTGGAGCGGCTGCTGTTTCGCCATTTTTACGAGCGCGATCACCTGGACCAGGTGCTGCTGACGTTCGGCCTGATCTACATCTTCGAGGAAATACGCTCCATCCTGTGGGGCGACGACGTGCACAGCGTGCCGATTCCGCACCTGCTCGGTGCCTCCATTCCGCTGACTGACACCCTGTCGTACCCGGTGTACCGCTTGTTCATCTCCGGCGTCTGCGTGGCCCTAGCCATCGGCCTGTACTGGCTGATCTCGAAAACCCGGCTGGGCATGAAGATCCGTGCCGGTGCCTTCAACCGCGGCATGACCGAGGCGCTGGGCATCAACATCAAGCTGATCCACGCGATCGTCTTCGCACTGGGGGTGACGCTGGCGTCGGTCGCGGGGATGATTGCCGCCCCCGTGTCCAGCGTCTATCCCAACATGGGCTCGCAAGTGCTGATCATGTGCTTCGTCGTGGTGGTGATAGGCGGCATCGGATCGGTGCGCGGCGCATTGATCGCGGCGTTGCTGGTCGGGCTGGTGGACACTTTTGGCAAGGTGCTGCTGCCGCAGATCTCGGGCATGCTGGTGTATATGTTGATGGCGGCCGTACTGCTGTGGAAGCCGCAGGGCCTGTTCAAGCAATGAGCGCGCCGAAAGCCAATCTGGAGGCCCTCCCTCGTAGCGTGCAAGCGGCGCTGGTGCTCGCGCTGGCGGCGTTGATCGCGTTTCCGTTCGTCGGTAGCGATTTTTATACGCAGATGGTCACGCGCATGATGATCATGGCGATTTTTGCCATGAGCCTGGATTTGCTGCAGGGCGTCACGGGCCTGGTGTCGCTCGGTCATGCGGCCTACTTCGGACTGGCGGGTTATGCGCTGGCCTTTCTCACTCCCGCTAGCGCCGCGGTCAGCCTGTGGTGGACCTTGCCATTCGCCGTGCTGGCCTCCGCACTGGCGGCGCTCGTCATCGGCTTCTTCGTGGTGCGCACGCAGGGCATCTACTTCATCATGGTCACCATGGCGTTCGCGCAGATGGTGTTCTACCTATTCTTCGACAACAAGGTGCTGGGCGGCTCCGACGGGCTGTACATCAACTTCAGGCCCGATGCCGGCATTTTCGGCTGGGTACCGTTCGATCTGGACAGCAAGATCACGATGTACTACTTCACGCTGGTGATCGTGCTGCTGGTCTATGCGTTCCTGCGTCGTCTGCTATGGAGCCCCTTCGGGCGCGCCCTGGCCGGGATTCGCGTGAACGAGCACCGCATGCGCGCAATCGGCTTTGGCACCGTCGGCTACAAGCTCTCTGCCTTCACGCTGGCCGGCGCTCTGGCCGGGTTGGCCGGCTACTTGTGGGGTGCGCAGACCGGCTACATCAATCCCGAGCTGATGGGCTTTCACATGAGCGCCAACGCCCTCATGATGGTCGTGCTGGGTGGCATGGGCAATTTCGCCGGGGCCATCGCGGGCGCCTTCGCGTTCGAGTACCTGATGCATGTGTTCAAGGATCTGCCGCAGCTCGGCAACGTCGACCTGGGCAAACATTGGCAGCTGTGGATGGGCCTGTTCATCGTGCTGGTCGTGACGTTCGCGCCGCGCGGGCTGCTGGGCCTGGTCACACGCCTGGGCCGGCGCAGGGAGCGCTCCCATGCCTGATGCCCTGCTCTGCGCCCAACGACTCACCAAGCGCTTTGGCGGCCTGGCCGCGGTGAACGAGGTGTCCATCGATCTGTGGCGCAACCGGATTCATGCCGTGATAGGCCCCAACGGCGCCGGCAAATCAACGCTGACGCACCTGCTGTCCGGTGACCTGCCACCAAGCTCCGGCTCGGTATCCATCGGCGGCAAGGACGTGACGGGCTGGGCGCCCGAGAAGATCTCGCGCCAGGGCTTGGGGCGCAGCTACCAGAAGACGAATATCTTCCTGCCCTTCACGGTATGGGACAACGTGCGGCTGGCGGCCCAGTCGCGCGAGGCCCAGAGCCCCTGGAACCCGTTCGGCTGGTTTTCCGATACGCGCCTGGGCGCTACAAACTCAATAGCCACCCATGAACGATGCGAAAAGGCTATCGAGCTTTCCGGCTTGAAAGACCGACAAACTGCCGTGGCCGGCAGCATTAGTCACGGCGAGCAGCGCCAGCTCGAAATCGCCATGACGCTGGCCACGGAGCCGCGCGTACTGCTGCTCGACGAGCCGCTGGCCGGCATGGGCGTGGCGGAGGCCGAACGCATGGTGGCGCTGCTGCTCGCCATCAAGAAAGATCACGCCATGCTGCTGGTCGAGCACGACATGGATGCCGTGTTCGCGCTGGCCGACCAGCTCACCGTCATGGTCAACGGGCAAGTGATCGCGAGCGGCACGCCCGCCGAGATACGCGCCGACGCGGGCGTGCAGGCAGCCTACCTGGGCGAGGAGCATTGACGTGGGCACCCTGCTGATCAGCGCCAAGGGCCTGAACACCTACTACGGCGCCAGCCACATCCTGCGCGGCATCGATTTTTCAGTAGCACGTGGTGAAACCATCGGCTTGATGGGGCGCAACGGCATGGGCAAGAGCACCCTGCTCAA
>SCRR01000272.1 GCA_004322085.1 Burkholderiaceae bacterium | reverse complement strand
GGGATTTGCGAGTGGGTCAGCACATGCTGCGTTTCGCTGCCCAGCAGCAGGCGCTTGACGCCGCGCCGGCCGTGCGAAGCCATCACAATCAGATCGCACTTGTACTTTTTCGCCGCGGCAATCACGGCCTCGGCCACCAGATCGGACTTGGACGTCACGGCCCGCGCCGAGACCCCTTTGGCCAGCGCCGAGGTCTTGACCGCGTCCACGATGGACTGGCCATGCTCGGACCACTGCCCTTCAACGCGCGCCATCTCCTGCGGGCTGAGCGGCAGCGAGCCGTCGAAATAGCTGTGCGGGTAGCGCGGCACCACTTTGAGTGCCACCAGTTCAGCACCCACGACAGCGGCGAGCTCGATCGCGCTGGAGACGGCCTTTTTCGATAGCGAAGAACCGTCGGTCGCGACAAGTATGCGTTTGTACATTCGGAAGGCTCCCTGATTGAAGATGATTCGAGGTTACCGCAGGCCTCGGCTTTTGTCTTGATTCAGGTCAAGCTCTTCGGGCGCAAGCCGCTATGGGCAGGTCTGCGGCGTGGCGATGCGCTTCAAGGCCTCCGTATCAAGGATGCAGATATGCCGCTGTTTGACCTCGATGATGCCGTCTTCGGCGAATTTTGAGAACGTGCGGCTGACCGTCTCCAGCTTGAGGCCGAGGTAGCTGCCGATCTCCTCACGCGTCATGCGCAGTACGAGTTCGGACGCCGAGAAGCCGCGGGTGTGTAAGCGCTGTGTCAGGTTCAGCAAAAACGCGGCAAGGCGTTCCTCCGCCCGCATGCTGCCCAACAGCAACATGACGCCGTTCTCACGCACGATTTCGCGACTCATGATCTTGTGCAAATGACGCTGCATCACGTTGACTTCGCGTGACAGCTCCTCGAGCCGCTCGAACGGCATCACACATACTTCCGCGTCCTCCAGCGCCACCGCGTTGCAAGTATGGTGGTCGTGGACGATGCCGTCCAGACCGACGATCTCCCCGGCCATCTGGAATCCTGTGACCTGGTCGCGCCCGTCCTCGGCCGCCACGCAGGTCTTGAAGAAGCCGGTGCGAATGGCATACAGCGAGGTGAATTTGTCGCCGTCATGGAATAGCGCCGTGCCGCGCTTCACCTTGCGTCGGGTGGTCACGAGCTCGTCGATACGGTGCAACTCGTCGGTGTTCAGGCCCAGAGGCATGCACAGCTCGCGCAAATTGCAGTTCGAGCAGGCCACCTTGACCGCCTGCAACTTGATGGGCTGACGAGCCGGAGTGTCTTTTAGGCTGACGATCTGCCCGTTTTTGTTCGTTGCCGCGGGATTGAGCATGTCGATTTCCGGGTTCCGCTCATCGGTATGGGTACAAATGTGGCGTAGGTTGAGGTAAATCAAGCCGGTCTGAGTGCTTCAACAGCATAGTGGTGAAACCGAGCACGAGGATACCGTAAATGAATGTTGTTTCGCCCGAGCTGCTGGCCCGATTTGACGTACCGGGGCCACGCTACACATCCTACCCGACTGCGGATCGCTTTGTCGAGGCTTTCACAGTGGGGGACTATGAAACGGCGCTCCAGCAGCGCCGTAACGGGGGAGGCGCCTTGACGCTGCCGCTTTCGCTCTATGTGCACATCCCGTTTTGCGAGTCGCTGTGCTATTACTGCGCCTGTAACAAGATTATTACAAAGCACCATGAGCGTTCCGAACCGTATTTGCGCTACCTGAGCCGCGAGGTCGATCTTCAAACGGCGCAGTTGGGACGGGGCCAGGCTGTGAGTCAATTGCATCTGGGTGGGGGTAGCCCCACTTTTCTCACCGATATCGAGTTGCGCGAGTTGATGGCCATGCTGCGGCGCAGTTTCTCACTGGCCGCAAAAGGCGAATATTCCATCGAGATCGATCCGCGCACCGTCGACGCCACGCGCCTGGCGACGCTGGCAGAGCTTGGTTTCAACCGCCTGAGTTTTGGTGTGCAGGACTTCGACCCAGCGGTTCAGAAGGCCGTGCACCGTGAGCAACCGGCCGAACAGGTGTTTGCACTGGTGCAGGCTGCGCGGCAGCTGGATTTCGATTCAATCAACGTGGACCTGATCTATGGCCTGCCGCAGCAAACACCCGAGTCGTTCGACCGCACGCTGGCCCAGGTGGTGCAGTTGCGGCCGGACCGCGTCGCGCTGTATGCGTATGCACACCTGCCGGAGCGTTTCAAGCCGCAGCGCCGCATTGCCACGGACCAACTGCCCGGCGGCGGCCTCAAGATAGAGATGCTGTCGCGTTCGATCTCGGCGTTTCTGGAGGCCGGCTATGTGTATGTGGGCATGGATCACTTTGCGCTGCGCCATGACGCTCTGGCCGTTGCCAAGCGGCAGGGGCGCTTGCACCGCAACTTCCAGGGCTATAGCACGCAGCCCGATTGCGACCTGATCGCACTCGGTGTCTCTGCCATTGGCCGGGTCGGCGCCACCTACAGCCAGAACGCCAAGACGCTCGGAGAGTATTACGACCACCTGGACCAGGGCCGCCTGCCCATCGTGCGGGGTTTGGCGCTGGACCGGGACGACGTCGTGCGACGTGCGGTCATCATGGCGTTGATGTGCCAGGGAGAGCTGCAGTTCAAGCCCCTGGAGCTGGCGTTCTTGCTGGAATTCGAACGCTATTTCGCTCCGGAAATGGAGGCCTTGCGGATCCTTGCACAGCGTGGGCTGGTCGTGTTCACCGACTCTGGCGTCGAGGTCACCGAACAGGGCTGGTTCTTTGTGCGCGCCATTGCCATGGTGTTTGATCGCTACTTGCAGGCAGACCGCAACCGCGCCAGATACTCGAGAATCATCTAACGAGTGTGGTCCTCGTGCTCGAGTCGCAGGCCGATCCGGCCTAACTCGCCAGTGCCAGCGGCCGTGATCTGCACCACGCGGCTGTGCTTCTTGCGCACTATCCAGTTCAGCGTGGTGAAGCGCTCGGCCAGCGCCGCACCGAGTGCGCCGCCCAAGTGGTCCTGGCGCTCCGACCAGTCCAGGCAGCGGCAGGCAAATTGCCGGCGGCGGCGCTGCGCCTCGTCGAGGTCAACGCCCAGTGCCGAAAGTGCCTTGACACCGCGTGCCGAGACTTCGAGCATCCTGGCGTCGGCGCCGGCTTGCGGTACCAGCCAGCGCTTGTTCAGCATCACGGCGAGCAGGCCCGTGCCCAGGCTGCCCGCGAGATGGTCGTAGCAATAACGCGCCTGGCGAATCGGCTCCGGGGTGGCAGGCTGCGCCGACGTTGTGCGCGGCGGTGCCACGCGCATCAGTGTCTCGACCAACTGGGCCACGTGCTCCGATGCAAGACGGAAATACTTGTGCCGCCCTTGCGCGGTGCAGGCCACGAGGCCGTCGTCCAGCAGGCGCTTGAGGTGCGAGGTCGCCGTGGCCGGCTCGATGCTCGTGCCCAGCGCGAGCTCCTTGGCCGTGAGCGCGCGCCCTTCCATCAACAGCACCAGCATCTGGATGCGGCGCGGGTCGCCCACGGTGGCAGCGATGCGGGGGAGGTCGGGTTCTGCAGTCATGGTTTGATGTTAACCATACTGTTGCTGCTCGACAAGGCCGTGCCGTCCCGCGACACTGGTGACATTGCCACATTGATCGCCGGCGTACCGACCATGACCGAACACAACACCGAACTTCCATTCCAGCGCGCTGCGGTTGACCATGCACGCGACTGACAATCCTGCGCCACCGGCCGATGCGATCGCGGCCGTCAGCCACCCGAATCCCTATGGCTACTACCAGCGCCTGCGCGAACAGGCGCCGTTGTGCTTTGACAAGGTTTTGAACCTGTGGGTGGCAAGCCGCCACGCCGCCATCGTCGAGGCCTTCGAATCGCCGGCCTTGCGCGTGCGCCCGCCGGCCGAGCCCGTTCCGCGCGAACTGATCGGCGGTCCGGCGGGTGAGGTGTTTGCAAACCTGGTACGCATGAACGACGGCGCGTTCCATGCTGCGCACAAGCCGCGCCTGGAGCAGAGCGCGCGACGCTGGAAGCTGGCACAAGTTGCCCACGCGAGCGGCGAGGCCACACGCGCGCTGCAGCCGGTGCTGGACGCGAACGACTTTCTCACGGTGTTGCCCGCGCAGGTCATGGGTTGCCTGCTCGGTGTGCCCGCGCCGCAGTTACGCCAAACTACGCAATGGGCGCATGACTTCAGCGCCGGCATCGCGGCCGGCGCATCTGCCGATGCCGTGGCACAGGCTCATGCGGCGGCGGCTGGCTTGCTGGCACAGGGCGCGGCGCTGGGCCTGGGTGCGGTGCAGGCGGCCAACCGCATCGCGCTCATGCAGCAGTCGCTCGACGCCACGGCGGGCCTGCTCGGCAACACGGTCCATTTGTTGCAACAGCGCCCGGAACTTTCCGTGCAGATCGCTGCCGCGCCGGACTTGACGCGCGAACTGGTGGCCGAGGTCGTGCGCTGGGACGCGCCGGTGCAGAACACCCGGCGCTTTGCCGCGCAGGACCTGCTGCTGTGCGGCGCGTCCGTGCGCCAAGGCGATGGCCTGCTGCTGGTGCTGGCCAGCGCCAATCGCGATCCGGCGCTGAATCCGCAGCCCGACCGCTTCGAGTTGCAGCGCCCGCAGCGCCGCAATCTGACCTTCGGCGCCGGAGTCCACGCGTGCCCCGCCGAACAGATAGCTATGGAAATAGTAGCTAAATGCGTAAATACCATAAAGGCTAAAGGTGGTTTTGATTCATATTTTGGGCGCATGATCGGGTACCGGCCGCTGACCAATGTTCGTGTTCCGGTGTTTGCCCATTCATCGGGGAGCAGATTGGCGCCATGAAAACCATTGACCCTGAACCGGCCGCGTCCTGGCAAGCCATCGTGCTTGCCGCCCCTCGAACTTTAACGAGCCGGATGGCGCGCGCCGGGGCAAGCTGCGGTCATGATCCGTTTCCCACAATGCCCATCTCGATGGGAATCTTGATGT
The DNA here is from genome assembly GCA_004322085.1 of Burkholderiaceae bacterium. Classification (GTDB taxonomy): domain Bacteria; phylum Pseudomonadota; class Gammaproteobacteria; order Burkholderiales; family Burkholderiaceae_C; genus Rhodoferax_A. The sequence goes on along the minus strand of SCRR01000272.1, from coordinate 1,926 downwards.
AGAACATCTTGAATTCCTCGCTGGCAAGATGCGCGAGGAATTTTTCGGCTTCTTCTTCTTTGAGCGCGAACCCAACCTCCACAAAAAGATCTCCGGCCAGTTCGAAGAAATGCTGCTCGTGCATCTTGCCGTGACGCCCGAAGCTGGCGATGGCGCGAAAGGCCGAGCCACCGCGGATGCCCGCCTTCTTGGCATCCTCGAGCAGCCATTCGTAGGCGAGGACTCCTTGATGACGCTGGTTCTCTTGCACGTAAAACTTGAGGTAGATGCCTTGCATGAGGAGCTTCCTTTAAATCTTGACGACGGCACTGACGATCAGGATGCCGATCGCCGTGAAGAACAGGGAACCGATCAAATGAATGCCGATGTGGCCCAACGCCCATGCATATTCGTGCCGGCTGAGCAGCGTGACTGCTTCGAGTGAGAACGTGGAGAACGTGGTCAGGCCGCCCAGGAAGCCGGTGATGATGAGAAGGCGCCATTCGGGCGCCAGTTCGCTGAAGTGTGTGAGGAAGGAGTTGGCCAGTCCGATGAGCAGGCCGCCGATCAGGTTCGCGGCCACGGTTCCCAGCGGCAGCGTGGGAAAGACCGGGTTCAGCCAGGCGCCGAGTTGCCAGCGCAGCAAGGCGCCAAAACCGGCGCCGCCAAAAATCGCGAGAAAAGAAAAGCCGCTCATGTTGTCCTTTTTATTCAATCGGGCTGAGCGGCCGATGCGGCATTGCAGCGCTTACTGCGCGAAACAAATACCTGCACCGGTCCGATCCAGACCTGGGCAGGCATCATCAGCCCGGATGGGCGGTTATTGGGAGGAATGCCATCTCCGTTACGGCGAAATTATAGGTGTCTGCGAGTGCCACCGGACCCGCATCCTGAACCGGGGTTCAGGTGGGCGAGGGCAGCCTGGCGTTGGGTTCATCTGACGCGAGATGATCACGCCCGCCAGGCGATATACCAAGCCCGAGCTCTAAGAGCATTGGTTCAAGGAAATATAAAGCCCGATGCGCACCGCAGACCATTTCATTGTAGGCGCAGACGGGCCGCCGCGGCAGGTTTTTACAGCAGCTGTCCGTCTTGCGTCAGGGCGCCATCGAGCCTCTCGATCAAGGCATTCAGCCGCGAATCTGCGCCAGCACTTTCAACCGCTGGTGCCGCCGTATCTGATGGGGCGGCGGCCGAGGCTTGCAATGCCACGGCGTTTTGCTCGGACAACTCGGAGGCCAGGTTCAGTGCCGCCAGCACGGCAATGCGATCGCGCGCCCGCACCTTGCCGGCATCGCGGATCTTGCACATGGCGGAGTCCACCCGTTCCACGGCATCGAGCAGGCTCGACTCGCCGCCGTCAGGGCAGCCCAGCAGATAGCTCTGGCCCATGATCTGCACTTCGATCTGTTTCATCGGGTGTCCTTTTGGGTCAGGCCGGCGCCCGATTCGGGCAGGCGCTCCAACAGGGCATCGACGCGCGCACGCGCCGCGCTCAAACGCGACTTCAAGGAGTCGCGCTCGCGTGTCAGGGCGTCCACTTGCTCCGTGAGCAGGGCATTCGTGCGCCGCAGTTCTCCGTAACGCACGAGCAGGCGCTCAACGCGCTCTGCAATCTGATCGATGGGGGCCGGATTTGCCATGCTCACTTTGGTAATTCGATGCCAATTGTAGGGTTTGTGACACTTTTTGACTTTACAATTGCCGGGTTGGTGCTCGCGGTGTGGTTCACATGCCGCAGTTCAACGGGAAGCAGGAGGGTGCGCTGCCAACAGCAAGCCTAACCTGCGCTGCCCCCGCAACGGTAAGCGGACGAATCCTCGTCGATTCGGTTTGCCGGTCACACAGCCACTGGGCGTTTTGAACACGCGCCTGGGAAGGCGACCCGCGAATGACTCCGCCAGCCCGGATACCGGCCATCGAGGTGGCGGCCATGGCTCATCGAGC
>SCRR01000271.1 GCA_004322085.1 Burkholderiaceae bacterium | reverse complement strand
CGGAGAGCAACTTCGCTGGCTACTCGTCCGAGGACCTTGTCGGTCGCGTCAATCACAAACCACTCGTGCACCACGTCAGCGGGTTTGGCGCTGAAGGTCTTGGTCATGAGTTTTCTCTTTAAATCAAGAGGGTTTGGCGGGCTCTTTTCCACGGTCGGCGTTCCTCTGGCGGGAATCTCTTAGGTGGGGTGCCTGAGCGGCAGTCGCCGTCAGCCTGCTTCGCCGCGGAGCCACAAAAGCGCTGCGAAGCCCGAGATTATACGAAAAATCAAGCACTTGGCGCAAATCCGCCAGTGGGGATACTGCGTGAGCGACCTGCTGTCCGCGTTACCATCCCGGCATGTTCAGTTACCGCCACGCGTTTCATGCCGGCAACCATGCCGACGTCCTCAAGCACATGGCCTTGCTCGCGACGCTGCAACATCTGACACAAAAGCAGGCTGGATTGACTGTGGTGGACACGCACGCGGGCGCTGGGCTGTACCGGCTCGATGGCGACTACGCAGGCAAGAGCGGCGAGGCCATGGATGGCGTGCTCAAGCTGTTTTCACAACTCCGGCCAGCCGGCTTGAATTCGACATCAAAAACGTCTCAAACCTATGCTCAATCTACGCATTTAGCTACGAATGGAGTAGCAAAACAGGCTGGCACACCCCATGACCTGGCACCGGCGTTGCTGGCCTACATGGACCTGATTGCGCACTTCAACCCCGGCGGCCAGCTGAAGGTCTACCCCGGCTCGCCGTTTGTGATCCAGCATCTGCTGCGCATGGAGGCGCGCGACCGGCTCAAGCTGTTCGAGCTGCACCCGACCGACAGCAAGACGCTGGCCGCGAATATCGCGCAGTTGCAGGCCGGGCGGCAGGTGGCCGTGGCGCGACTCGACGGTTTCGAAGGCCTGAAGGCGCTACTGCCGCCGCCGAACCGCCGTGCGCTGGTGCTGATCGACCCGAGTTACGAATTGAAAACCGATTACGGTAAAGTGAGCGCCTGCATACAGGACAGCCTGAAGCGCTTTTCAACCGGAACTTACGCTATCTGGTATCCGGTGATTCCGCGCCCCGAGGCGCACGATTTGCCGCGCCGCCTCAAGACCCTTGCGACACAGGCGAAAAAGCCCTGGCTGCACGCCACGCTGGCCATTGGCGCGGACCCGGCACAGGGGATGGACGAGCGCCCGGGCCTGCGCGCCAGCGGCTTTTTCCTGATCAACCCGCCGCACACGTTGAAAGCCGCGCTGGCCGCCGCACTGCCGCAGGTATTGCAGGCGCTCGGGCGTGGCGCCGGCAAGGGCTACACGCTGGACGCCGGTGGATAGTTCGGTACGAGAGAACAGGCCCGCGCCTTGCGAAACGAGCACCCTCAGGCGCAGGTGCGAAATCCGATGAAAACGTCGCTGCGCTGCGGCAGATAGAAGTTTCTGTAGCGGGGATGCTGCATCCTCGCGTGGCTGGCGAAGGACCCTCCGCGCACGCTGCGATGGGTGCGAAACCAGGGCGCTGAATATTCGCGGTAAGGGTCCGGCGCGAAGCCCGGATAGGGTTCGAACGCATTTGCCATCCATTCCCACACGGACCCACCCCAGCGAATTAAGCCCTGGCTCGCGGCATGCTCCCACTCGGCTTCGGTAGGCAGGCGTCGCCCACGCCAGCGGCAATAGGCCTCTGCTTCCCAGGCGTTGACATGGCAGACCGGGAGGTCGAGGGGCAGCGGCCCCCACTGCCCGAACCAGTGTTGCTCCCAGCGACCCTGGCCATCGTGCGCCGATTCGCGCCAGCGGTGCGGTTTTGTGAGACCGGCTTGCTTCAACCACGCGCGGCCTTCATCCGACCACCAACGCGGGGCACCGTAGCCGCCCGCCTCGACGAACTCGGCGAACGCGCCATTGCTCACGCATTCGCGGTCGATGCGCCCGGCAGCGACCTCGACCGGGTGGGCCCATTTTTCATTGTCGAAGACGAATCCGCCAGTGTGCGGTGACCCCATCAGGAAGGTTTCGCCCGCCATCGCCATATCGCTTGCGCCGGCTTGGAGCGGCGGCATCGCCAGCGGCGCGTGCAGTGGGTAGTCCAGGTTCTGGCGCATATAGGTGAGCGCCTCGGCGTGCATATCCTCGTGGAACAGGGTCAGGCGAAAAAAGTAGAGCGCCTCGTCCGTGTCGTCGGCTGCGGCGAGCCTAGCACGCACGCCCTCAAGAACCGCACCCGCATAGTCACGTATCCGGGCCAGCGGGGGAATGTCGAGGTGCCAGCGGTCCTGGTGCGCAACTCGCATGGAATCAAACCAGCGGTCGGCACCCGCGAGCAACGAGGGGCGGCTCGCGGTGAATGCTCCCGCATCGTTGGCCCGCGGCTCCCGCAATACCCAGTGCTCCGTGAACCAGGCGACGTGGGCATATTCCCACAGGGGCGGATTGATTCCTGGCAAATAGGGCACCTGCCATTGGGACGGCGACAGGTCTTGCAGGATGGCCCAGGTGCGCCGATGCGCATCGACGAACGCGCGGTCCAGCGCGGACTTGTTTATGCTTCTTGCGGCAAACCCCTCAGCCCCTATCGTCGTCATGCATCCTCCCAACACCACCGTGGCGATTATCAGCCCGGCCCTGCGCCAGGCCAACAACGGCAACTGGCAGACGGCCTGGCGCTGGTCCCGTTTTCTGCGCCCCACTTGCAAGGTCCTGTTGCAAGCCGACTGGCCGCCTGCAGATCACGCTGGCAAGCCACCGGCGTGCATGATCGCGCTGCACGCGCGGCGCTCGGCCGACGCCATCGCCAGGTTTGCCGAGGCCTGCCCGGACAGTCCGCTGGTGGTGGTGCTGACCGGCACTGATCTGTACCGGGACATCCGGACCGATGCATCCGCGCGGCGCTCGCTCGATCTCGCTACCCACCTCGTGGTTTTGCAGGACGAGGGCCTTGCCGAACTGGCCCCGCAGCATCGCGCCAAATGCCGCGTCATCTACCAGTCTGCGCCGGCATTGAAGGCCGGCGAGCCGAACCGGCGCAGCTTCGACGTGGTGCTGGTGGGCCATATGCGCGCGGAGAAGGACCCGCTGACGCCGATGCGGGCACTGGAGTTGCTGCCCGACGATTCACGCGTGCGGCTGATCCACATCGGCGAGGCGCTGCAGAGCGAATATCTGGAAGCCGCGCAGGCCTTGCAAGCCCGGGTCTGGCCAGCCACAGCGCGCTACCTCTGGCTGGCCGGCTTGCCGCATGGCGAGGCGCGACAACGCATCCGGCGGGCCCGGGCGATGGTCATCTCCAGCGTCATGGAAGGCGGCGCCAACGTGATCATCGAGGCGGTGACCGCCGGCGTGCCGGTGCTGGCCAGTGGCATCCCGGGCAACATCGGCATGCTGGGCCGGGACTATGACGGTTATTTTCCGCCGGGCGACAGCCGGCAACTGGCCGGCCTGTTTGAGCGGGCAAGCCGCGACCCCGCATTCCTTTCCCGACTGCAGGTGCAATGCGCGCGCCGGGCGCCGCTGTTTGCACCGGCACGCGAGCGCGCGGAAGTCATTAGACTGGTGGCCGATGTCATGCACAACCCGAAGGCCCCCCAATGAACCCGTCCGACAACACAAAAATCAAACTCACCTCCTTCTCCCACGGCGGCGGCTGCGGCTGCAAGATTGCGCCAGGGGTGCTTTCCGAGATCCTCAAGAACACGAAAGGCTTCCCGGCACCCAAAGAGCTGCTGGTCGGGATTGAAACCAGCGACGACGCAGCGGTCTACCAGCTCAATGACAGCCAGGCATTGATCGCCACCACGGACTTCTTCGTGCCGGTGGTGGACGACCCCTACGACTTCGGCCGCATCGCTGCAACCAATGCCATCTCCGACGTTTATGCCATGGGCGGGACGCCCATCATGGCGCTGGCGCTGGTCGGCATGCCCATCGACAAGCTGTCGCCCGACGTGATCGGCCGCATTCTGGAGGGCGGCGAGTCGATCTGCACCGAAGCCGGCATCCCGATCGCAGGCGGCCATACGATCGACACGGTGGAACCCATCTACGGACTCGTGGTGCTCGGTCTCGTGCACCCGGACCGGGTGAAGAAAAACAGCGACGCACGGCCCGGCGACAAACTTATTCTCGGCAAGCCACTGGGCGTGGGGATTCTGTCGGCGGCGGTGAAAAAGGACCAGATCGATACGTCCGCCTACCAGGCGCTGATTGCCTGCACAACCCAACTCAACACACCGGGGCGCCGGCTGGCCGAGTTGCCCGGTGTGCATGCGCTGACCGACGTGACAGGTTTCGGCTTGCTGGGCCACCTGCTGGAACTGTGCCGCGGCGCGGGTCTGGGCGCCACGCTGGCAAAGGAAACGATCCCATTGCTTCCCGGGGTCGAGCGCATGGCGGCGGCCGGGCTGGTCACCGGCGCGTCCGGGCGCAACTGGGCCGGTTATGGCGGCGACGTGGATCTCTCGGCAGCGGTCACGCCGGTGCAGAAGGCGCTCCTGACCGATCCCCAGACCAGCGGCGGCCTCCTGGTCGCGTGCGCGCCGGATGCGGTGGACGCAGTCCTGGCGATTTTCCGCAAGGAAGGCTTCGGGCAGGCCGCAGTGATCGGAGAAACGGTCGCCGGGCTGGCCCGGGTCGCCGTCGCCTAGGCTGGTCTGCGCAGCGCGCGATACGGCTCCATACAATTAACCGACCGATCGGTCGGTTAATTCGCTATACTGCCGGCGATAGCCTTTTTTGCCGGCACAGGAGCCCTTCGTATGTACACCCAGTCGCTCGACGTCCCCGATGGGGACAATTCCGGCAAGGCCGCGCTCAAGGCGGTGGCACGCCCATTGAGCGCGGCCGAAACCGCGCTGCAGACAGACCTGCAAACCCGCTTCGACGAGAAGATCGACACCGACCAGAAAATCGAGCCCCAGGACTGGATGCCCGAGGCCTATCGCAAGACGCTGGTGCGCCAGATCAGCCAGCATGCGCACTCCGAAATCATCGGCATGCAGCCCGAGGGCAACTGGATTTCGCGCGCGCCCTCGCTCAAGCGCAAGGCCATCCTGCTGGCCAAGGTGCAGGATGAGGGCGGCCACGGCCTCTATCTGTACAGCGCGGCCGAAACGCTGGGCACCGCGCGCGAGCAGCTGCTGGACGGCCTGCACAGCGGGCGCGCCAAGTACAGCTCGATCTTCAACTACCCCACCCTGACTTGGGCCGACGTGGGCGTGATTGGCTGGCTGGTCGATGGCGCGGCGATCATGAACCAGATTCCGCTGTGCCGTTGCAGCTACGGACCCTACGCGCGCGCCATGATCCGGGTCTGCAAGGAAGAATCGTTCCACCAGCGCCAGGGCTACGAGAGCCTGCTGGCGCAAATGACGGGCACGCCGGCCCAGCGCGATATGGTGCAGGACGCGGTGAATCGCTGGTGGTGGCCGGTGCTGGCGATGTTCGGCCCGCCCGACCTTGAGAGCCCGCACAGCGCGCAGGGCATGCGCTGGGGCATCAAGCGCATCTCCAACGACGAGCTGCGGCAGAAGTTCGTCGATGCCACCGTGCCGCAGGCCAAAGTGCTGGGCGTGACCCTGCCCGACCCGCACCTGAAGTGGAACGAGGAACGCCAGCAGCACGACTACGGCCCGATCGACTGGGATGAGTTCTGGGCCACCGTGAACGGCAACGGCCCTTGCAACAAGGAACGCCTGGCCACGCGCGTGAAGGCACACCGGGAGGGTCAATGGGTGCGCGACGCCGCCGTCGCCTACGCAGAGAAGCAGCGGCAACGCACCATGGAGAAGGCAGCATGAACGCCCCCGGATCACCCACTGGCAAGCCCGAGCAGGTGCCAGTCGCGAAGGCACTTCGCGACTGGCCACTGTGGGAGGTTTTCGTGCGCAGCAAACAGGGCCTGGAGCACAAGCACTGCGGCAGCCTGCACGCCGCCGATGCTGCGCAAGCGCTGCAAATGGCGCGCGACGTCTACACGCGGCGCCAGGAAGGCGTGAGCATCTGGGTCGTGCCGTCCGCCAGCATCACCGCGAGCGCGCCACAGGACAAGGCCGAGTTCTTCGACCCCGCGGTGGACAAGATTTACCGCCACCCCACGTTCTACGAAATTCCCGACGAAGTGGGGCACATGTGATGGCGACGGCGGCGCAGACCACGACCCCGCACAGACGGTGCCAGCACATCGACTACCTGCTGCACCTGGCCGACAACGCCCTGGTGCTGGGCCAGCGCAACGCCGAATGGTGCGGCCATGGCCCGGTGCTGGAAGAAGACATCGCGCTGGCCAACATGAGCCTGGACCTGATCGGCCAGGCCAGGTTGCTGTACCAGCACACCGCTGCCCTCATGAGCGACGGCGCCACCGAGGCCGTGATCGAAGATGCACTGGCCTACTTTCGCGATGCCGGCGAATTCCGCAACTACACCCTGCTGGAATTGCCGCACCACGGCGCACTGGCGCCGGGTTCTGCGACCGGACGCGACTACGCTGTTACCATCGTTCGCAACTTCCTGTACAGCGCCTTGATGGTGTTGCTGTGGGACGCGCTGCAGGCATCGAGCGACGCGCAACTCGCAGCCATTGCCGCCAAGTCGCTGAAAGAGGCGCATTACCACTTGCGCCACTCGCGCGACTGGCTGGTGCGACTGGGCGACGGCACGGTTGAGTCGCACGCCCGCGCGCAGGCGGCGTTGAACCATCTGATGCCCTACGTCCAGGAGTTCTGGACATCGAGCGCCATGGAAACCGCGGCGGCCCAGAGTGCGATCGGCGTTGCCGCCGCCACGCTGCACCCGGCCTGGGACGCTATCGTGCATGACGCCCTGGTGGAGGCCACGCTCGAGCGCCCGGCCGCCGCCGGCTACACACCGCACGGCAAGACCGGGCTGCACTCGGAGCACCTGAGCTACCTGCTGGGCGAGATGCAGGGCCTGGCACGGCAACACCCGGAGGCAACGTGGTGATGAACGCCGCGCATCCCGCCCTCGCAGCAGCGGACCGCATGGCACAGGACGCCACGACGGCACGGCCCGCGGAGATGCCTGACCTTCAGGCGGTCTGGACGCTGCTTGAGACCGTCACTGACCCCGAGATCCCGGTAATCACGATCCGCGAGCTCGGCATCCTGCGCGACGTGCGCCTGCGCAATGGCGAGATTGAGGTCGTCATCACGCCGACCTACAGCGGTTGTCCCGCCATGGGCCAGATCGGGGACGACGTGCGCGCCGTTCTGCAGGCGCACGGTATGAGCGCGCGCGTGGTGACGCAACTCGCGCCGGCGTGGACCACCGACTGGATGACCGAGAGTGGCCGCAACCGGCTGCGCGAGTACGGCATCGCACCGCCGCACACCCGGGCCGCCTGCAACGTGGTGCAATTCACTACAAGAAAAATAGCTGAACATGTAGAACCGGCGGTAGCTTGCCCGCGCTGTGGCTCCGAAAACACGACGGAAACCTCGCACTTCGGCTCGACCGCGTGCAAGGCCCTGTACCGGTGCCTGGACTGCATGGAGCCGTTCGACCTTTTCAAACCCCATTGACTGCCCAGCGCTCGTGCGCCGCAGTGCCCCGCCCCATGGCCATCCCCCGCTTTCATGACCTTACCGTCTCGCGCATCAACCCCGAGGCGGCGGGCGCCGTGGCCGTCACGCTCGCCATTCCGCCGGCGCTGCGCGAGACCTTTGCGTTCGATCCCGGCCAGTTCCTGACGCTGCGCGCCGATGTCAACGGTGAATCGGTGCGCCGCAGCTATTCCATCTGCTGCCCGCGCAGCCGGCTGGCCCAGGCGCACGAGGTGCAAGTCGGCATCCGCCCGATGGACGGTGGCGTGTTTTCCAACTGGGCCGCAACGCAGCTCAAGGCAGGCGACACGATCTCCGTGATGCCGCCCGACGGGCGCTTCGGCGTGCGCCGCCCGCATGCCCTGCACCGCGTCGGTTTTGCGGTGGGCTCGGGCATCACGCCCATCCTGTCGATCATGGCCTCCACGCTGGAGGAACACCCCGAGTCCCGCTTCACGCTGGTGTATGGCAACCGGCGCATGGCCAGCGTGATGTTCAACGAAACGCTGCAGGACCTGAAGGACCGCTACACCGGGCGCCTCACCTTGATCCACATCCTGTCGCGCCAGGCGCAGGAGGTGGATCTGCTGCAGGGGCACATCGATGCCGACAAGGTGCGCGCCATTGTCAAGGCCCTACTGCCCGTGGGCAGCATGGACGAGGTGTTCATCTGCGGCCCCGAGGCCATGATCGATACCACCGAGGCGACGCTGCTGGAGGCCGGTGTGCCGCAGCGCCAGATTCACACCGAACGCTTCACCTCCCCGACGCTGGCGGCGCTGAGTCCCGTTGAGCGGCGCGCCGCGGTGGCCGCGGGACAGCAAAAAACCGAGGGCGGCAACATCACGCTGACGGTCGTGCTAGACGGCAA
>SCRR01000270.1 GCA_004322085.1 Burkholderiaceae bacterium | reverse complement strand
TTCGTCCGTGACAACTACGATTTTGATAGCACCTTCGGCCCGCATGGACTGGGCAATCTGCACAACCGAGTGCCCTTCGGGGCGTTCGCCGACGGGCTGGCCGCCGGTCATCGCGACCGCGTCGTTGTACAAAATCTTGTAGGTGATGTTCACGCCCGCAGCGATCGCCTGGCGGATCGCCAGCAGGCCGCTGTGAAAGTAGGTGCCGTCGCCCAGATTCGCAAAGATATGCCGGTCGGTGGTGAACGGCTGCTGGCCGACCCAGGGCACGCCCTCGCCGCCCATCTGCGTGAAACCGACCGTGCTGCGGTCCATCCAGGTCGCCATGAAGTGGCAACCGATGCCGGCCATGGCGCGCGAGCCTTCCGGCACCACCGTGCTGGTGTTGTGCGGGCAGCCCGAGCAGAACCATGGCAGGCGATCCGCCTTGACCTCCAGCACCTGCATCGAGCGCTCCTTGGTCTGCAAAATCGCCAGCCCCGCATCGATGCGCGCGGCCATGTCGCCGTCCACACCAAGCTTCTTGAGCCGCTGCGCGATGGCGCCAGCAATCAGGGCGGGCGAGAGGTCGGCGTTGGCGCGCAACAGGGTGTTGGCGGTCGGGTTCGCCATGGACCATTCGCCGCCGCTGAATTCCCCGTCGCCGGCCTCGTTGAACTTGCCCACCACGTTGGGGCGCACATCGGCACGCCAGTTGTACAGCTCTTCCTTGACCTGGTACTCGATGACCTGACGCTTTTCCTCGACCACCATGATTTCGCGCAGTCCGGTCGCAAACTCGCGCGTGAGCTGGGTTTCCAGCGGCCACACCACGGCGACCTTGTGCAGCCGGATCCCCAGTTGCCGGCAGGTCGCGTCGTCCAGCCCGAGGTCGATCAGCGCCTGGCGCGTGTCGTTGTAGGCCTTGCCGCTCGCGATCAGGCCGAAGCGGTCACCTTTGCCACCACGGGGGCCTTCGATCACGTTGTAGTTCAGGCGATTGGCGCGGATGTAGGCCAGCGCCGCGTACCACTTGGTGTAGAACAGCCGCGCCTCCTGCTCCAGCGCATGGTCGGGCCAGCGGATATGCACGCCACCGGGCGGCATTTCAAAATCCGTCGGCATCCTGATCTGCACGCGCTCAGGGTCGATCATGGCCGTGGCGCTCGATTCGACGATCTCCTGGATCGTCTTCATGCCGGCCCACACGCCCGAGAAGCGGCTCATCGCGAAGGCGTGGATGCCCAGGTCCAGAATCTCCTGGACGCTGGCCGGAAAAAACACCGGTGTGCCGCAGGCCTTGAAGATGTGGTCGCTCTGGTGCGCTGCCGTGCTGCTCTTGGCAACGTGGTCGTCGCCCGCCACCGCGATCACGCCACCCCAAGGGGTGGTGCCGGCCATGTTGGCGTGCTTGAACACGTCGGAGCAACGGTCCACACCCGGGCCCTTGCCGTACCAGATACCGAACACGCCATCAAACTTGTTCGTGCCGGCCGGCGAAAAGCCCAGTTGCTGCGTGCCCCAGAGCGCGGTGGCGGCGAGCTCCTCGTTGACACCGGGCTGGAACACGATGTTCTGCGCCTTCAGGTACTTGGCAGCCTTCCACAACGCCTGGTCGTAGCCGCCCAGCGGCGAGCCGCGGTAGCCACTGATGAAACCGGCTGTGTTCTTGCCCGCGAGCTGGTCGCGCAGGCGCTGCAGCATGGGCAACTTGACCAGCGCCTGCACGCCGCTCATGAAGGCGGGGCCGTAGTCCAGGCTGTATTTGTCATCTAACGTGACGGTTTCCAGGGCCTTGCGGATGTGCTCGGGCAGCGGCGCATTC
>SCRR01000269.1 GCA_004322085.1 Burkholderiaceae bacterium | reverse complement strand
GCAGTGCATGAACAGCGCGTCGGGCCTGGCTGCCTGCATCATGTCGCGGTCCACGCACCAGTCGTTGAAGGCCTTTTTGCGCGCCTCGTTCTCGGCCTCGAAGCCCATGCTGGTCCAGACGTCGGTGGTCACGAGGTCGGCGCCGGCGCAGGCGTCCATCGGGTTCTTGAAGACCTTGTAACTGTCGGCGGAGCGGATGCCCGCCACCGACTGATCCACCTCGTAGCCGCTCGGTGTGCTCACGTGCACGGTGAAGCCCAGGATCTCGGCCGCTTGCAGCCAGGTATTGGCCATATTGTTGCCATCGCCGACCCAGGCCACCGTCTTGCCTTTGATCGAACCACGGTGCTCGATGTAGGTGAAGATATCGGCCAGGATCTGGCACGGATGGAACTCGTTGGTCAGGCCGTTGATGACGGGCACACGCGAGTGTTCGGCGAAGCGGTCGATCTTGGTCTGCTCGAAGGTACGGATCATCACCAGATCGACCATGCGACTGATCACCTTGGCGCTGTCCTCGATCGGCTCGGCGCGCCCGAGCTGGCTGTCGCTTGTGGTCAGGTGCACCACGCTGCCGCCCAATTGGTACATACCGGCCTCGAAGCTCACACGTGTGCGCGTCGAAGCTTTTTCGAAAATCATGGCCATCGTGCGGTCGACCAAAGTGTGGTGCTTCTCATAGGCCTTGAACTTTTTCTTGATCAGGGCGGCGCGCTCGAACAGGTAGGCGTATTCGTCGGCACTGAGATCGGAAAATTGCAGATAGTGCTTCATGGTGTCTCTGCCAGTAACTGTTTGATCAGGGGGCACAGAATCGACACCACTTCGTCCGCCTCGGCCGTGGTCATGATCAAAGGGGGTACCAAGCGAATCACGCGCTCGGCTGTGACGCTGATAAGCAGGCCCTTGTCCGCGCAGCGCTGGACCAGAACACCGCAGGGCGTGGCCAGTTCGACGCCGAGCATCAGGCCCATGCCGCGGATTTCTTTCACGCCCGCCGGATTTTGCAATTCAGCCGCCAGTTCGCGGGTCAGAGCGGTCCGCAGGTGCGCGCCCACCTTGGCGGCGTTTTCCAGCAAGCGGTCTTCTTCCATGATGCGGATGGTCTCGACCCCGGCGCGCATCGCCAGCGGGTTGCCACCGAAGGTGGTGCCGTGGTTGCCGGGCTGGAAAATGTTGGCGGCCTTGGGGCCAGCCACCACCGCGCCGATCGGCACACCAGAGCCCAGGCCCTTGGCCAGCGGCATGACATCCGGCTTGATACCGGCCCACTGGTGCGCAAACCACTTGCCGGTGCGGCCCATGCCGCACTGCACCTCGTCGATCATCAGCAACCAGTCGTTGGCATCACAGAGCTGGCGCACCTGCTGCAGGTACTCAATGCGCATCGGGTTGATGCCGCCTTCGCCCTGGATGGTCTCAAAGAAGACGGCCACGACGTTCGGGTTGTCGGCGGTGGCCTTCCTGAGCGCTTCGATGTCGTTGAGCGGCACGCGGATGAAGCCTTCCACCAGCGGGCCGAAGCCTTTTTGCACCTTTTCGTTGCCGGTGGCCGACAGCGTCGCGATGCTGCGGCCGTGAAAGGCGTGTTCGTAGACCACGATCTCGGGTCGCTCAATGCCCTTGTCGTGGCCGAACTTGCGCGCGAGCTTGAGCGCTGCCTCATTCGCCTCCAGCCCGGTGGAGCAGAAAAACACGTTGGTCAGGCCCGACAGTTCCACCAGCTTGGCGGCCAGCTTTTCCTGATTGGGCACGTGGTAATAGTTGGAGCTGTGGATGATCTTGCCGATCTGGTCCTGCAGCGCGGGCACCAGCCGGGGGTGGTTGTGGCCCAGCGTGTTCACCGCAATGCCGCCCAGTGCGTCGAGGTAGGGTTTGCCGTTGATGTCCCAGACGCGGCAGCCCTTGCCATGCGACAGCGCAATCGGCACCCGGGCGTAGGTGTTCATGGTGTGCGGGGAAGCGGCTTCGAGAAACGAGGGCACGGCAGCGTTCATGTGATTCACTCCAAAGAGATTCCAAAACGGAACGGCCCAACGAGAAGTTGAGCCGTTGAAGCACGATTTTAGGCGCAGGAATTGTTTTGTCTTTTGACCATTGCGCATCACTGCAATGCACCGTGCAGCGCTTTGCCCGGTCTTCTATAAGATAGAATAATTGTGCAGCGCAACAAAAAGTGATCCTTCGAAGGGCCTGCTTCCCAACCGTCTCTCTCCGATGGCCACAAGCCCCACCACAGAAGTCTTCATTCAGGGCATCACTCGCGACGGCAAGACCTTTCGCCCCAGCGATTGGGCCGAGCGTCTGGCCGGCGTGATGAGCCCGTTTCGTCCCGGGGGCGCCCAGCCGGGCAGCTACCTCAGTTATTCGCCCTGGTGCTTTCCAACGTTCATGGGCAGGGTGAAGTGCGTGGTCGTGAACCACGAACTGCGCGACTACAACGTCATGGCCTGGGACTTCTGCATGAACTTCGCGAAAGACAATGATTTGCAGGTGGCCGAGGCCTGCCTGCTGCCTGATCCCCCGCAAAGCTGATCGATGCTGGCACGGTCTGGACGCAAAAAAGCCGTCTCGCGACGGCTTTTTGCTCTTTGCTAACAGCGCACCCCGCAAAACGGCGGACTGAAATCAGTCCGGGCGGTCTGCCTTGTTCAGGCGGCGGTGGCCAGGGTTTTCACCTTGGCGCTCAGGCGGCTCTTGTCGCGAGCGGCTTTGTTCTTGTGGAAGATGCCCTTGTCGGCCACGGTGTCCACCACGGCCTGCATCTTGCCGAACAGCTCGGTGGCCTTGGCCTTGTCCCCGGCGAGAACGGCTTTTTCAACGTTCTTCACGGCGGTGCGGTATTTGGAGCGCAGCGAGGTGTTCGCGGCGTTGATCTTGACGTCCTGGCGGACGCGTTTGCGGCCCGACGCCAGGCGCGGGTTCTTCTTTTTGGGTTTGGCTGAGGCCATGAGTATGTTCCTTGTGTCAGGGGGATGTTGTCAGCAAAGCCTTTAATTGTAGCAGCGCTGCCGATTTCGGCGGTCGTGCGCAGTCCTCGTACCGGGCCCCGGCTACACTCGCCGGGGTGTCCCTGCTCAAGTCTGCCTCCACCGTCTCCCTGCTGACCCTGGGGTCACGCGTCACCGGCCTGGTGCGCGACGTGCTGTTTGCGTCCGTGTACGGGGTCAGTCCGATGACCGACGCGTTCTACGTGGCCTTTCGCATTCCCAACCTGTTTCGCCGGGTCTTTGGCGAGGGCGCCTTCAGCCAGGCTTTTGTGCCCGTGCTGTCGGCCTGCAAGGCCGAGCATGGCGACGCGGGCGCGCATGCGCTGATCGACGATGTTGCCACGTTGCTGACGTGGGTGCTGCTGCTGGTGTGCGTGGTGGGCGTGGTGGGCGCGCCTGTGCTGGTCTGGGCGCTGGCCAGTGGCTTCGAGCAGCGGTCGTTCGACGCAACGGTGGTGATGACGCGCTGGATGTTCCCCTACATCGGCTTCATGTCCCTGGTCGCCTTGGCCGGTGGCATCCTGAACACCTGGCGCAGGTTTGCCGTACCGGCGGTGTCGCCCGTGTTGCTGAATCTGTCCTTGATTTTCGCCATTGTGGTGGCCAGTCCGCTGTTCAAGCGCCACGGGATAGAGCCGATTTATTCCCAGTGCGTGGGCGTGATGCTGGGCGGCGTGCTGCAACTGGGGGTTCAACTGGTCGCGCTCAAGAGGTTGGGCATGCTGCCGCGCGTGGGGCGCGACATGGCCGCCATGAGGCGCGCTTGGGCCGACCCCGGCACGCGCAAGGTCATGCGCCTGATGGGGCCGGCCTTGCTGGGTGTGAGCGTGGCGCAGATCTCATTGCTGATCAACACCCAGATTGCCTCGCACCTGGCGCCAGGCAGCGTCACCTGGATCACCAATGCCGATCGGCTGATGGAGTTCCCCACTGCGATGCTGGGCGTGGCGCTGGGCGTGGTGCTGATGCCGCAACTCGCGTCGGCCCGCGCCAGCCAGGATGAACTGGCCTATTCGGCCATGCTGGACTGGGGGCTGCGCCTGGTGGTCCTGCTGTCGGTTCCCTGCGCCGTGGGCCTGCTGCTGTTTGCCAAACCCCTGGTTGCGGCGCTGTTCGACTACCGGGCCTTCACCGCGCTGGACGTGAACCGGACCGCCGCCGCGCTGATGAATTACGGTGTTGGCTTGCTGGGCATCGTCGCCATCAAGATTCTGGCCCCGGGCTTCTATGCGCGCCAGGATACCGCCACGCCGATGCGCATTGCGGCGTGCGTGCTGGTGTTTGTCCAGGTGCTCAATTATTTTCTGGTCCCAATGCTGCAGCACGCGGCGCTGACGCTGACCATCAGCATTGGCGCGCTGGTCAATGCGTTATGGCTGCTGGCGGTCCTGGTGCGGCGCGGCAGCTACCGGCCATTGCCGGGCTGGGGTGTGTATTTGCTGCAGGTGATTGCGGCCAGCGCCCTGCTCGCAGGGTTTTTGATGTGGGGCGCCAGTGCGTTCGACTGGAATGCGCTGCGTGCCGAAAAAATCAAGAGAATTTGGCTTCTGGCCCTTATTTTGTCTGCGTCTGCAGCTATTTATTTTGTAGCATTGTGGGCCACCGGCCTGAAAGTCCGCAAACTTTTGCGTCATTGATGGGCCCGTACTGCACGGCCGCGGGTTATCACGAACGGGCTGCGACCGGATTTACGGAGAAAATAGGATCGACAGGACGGCGGCTGGGCTGAACCCGATGTGATCGGCCTCCCGGCGTCGCCCCGCTGGGCGTTCACAGGCGAAATCACAAAAATGACTCATCAACGATTGCTGGACCTTTACCGGCTGATGCGGCGCATTCGCGCTTTTGAAGATGCCGCAGAGATTGCCAGTCAGGGCGGCGTTGCGGCCTGGGGGCTCGCGGCCTCATCCAAGCCGGCGCTGGTGCGCGGTCCGCTGCACCTGTCCACCGGGCAGGAAGCGGTGGCGGCCGGAGTCTGCATCAGCCTGCAAAAAGAAGATCTGCTGACTTCGACGCATCGCGGCCATGGCCATACGCTGGCCAAGGGGGCGGATACCAGCCGCATGATGTGCGAGCTGTTCGGGCGCGCCACCGGTTACAACCACGGCAAGGGCGGCTCCATGCACATCGCCGATTTTTCCGTGGGCATGCTGGGCGCCAATGGCGTCGTCGCCGCCGGCATGCCGATTGCCACGGGTGCGGCCCATGCGCTCAAGATTCGCAAACAGGCCCATATCGTGGCGTGCTTTTTTGGCGACGGCGCTGCCAACCGCGGACCGTTTCTGGAGAGCCTGAACTGGGCGCAGGTGTACCGGCTGCCGGTGTTGTTTGTCTGTGAAGACAACCGCATTTCTGCGACAACGCCCACAGACACCATGACGGCGGGCGAGGGCGTTTCGGCGCGTGCCGATGCACTGGTGATCCCGTCACTGAAGGTGGACGGCAATGATGTCGAGGCGGTGGATCGGGCGGCCGCCCGATTGATCGCGGAAGTCCGCAGCGGCAAGGGCCCGCGCTTTTTGCATGCGGTGACCTATCGCTTCAAGGGGCATGTCTCGGTCGACCCCGGTGCCTATCGCAACCCCGATGAAGTCGAGGCGGCCAGGCGCGCCGATCCCTTGCTCGTGGCAGCGCGCAAGCTCGTGGAGCGCGGCGTTTCCCGGCAGTCGATCGACCTGATCGACGCCGAAGCCCAGGCTGAAATCGAACGTGCGTTGCAGATTGCGCAGGCTGCACCCTGGCCGCAGGCCAGCGCGGCCTATGAGGACGTTCAGAGCACCGGCGCGGGGATGTGGCGATGAGCGAGAAAATGACCTATGCCCAGGCCGCGTGCCTGGCGCTGCAGGAGGCCATGCGCGCCGACCCCCTGGTCGTGGCGCTCGGCGAGGATCTGGGGCGCGGCGGCGTATTCGGCCAGTACCGCGGGCT
>SCRR01000268.1 GCA_004322085.1 Burkholderiaceae bacterium | reverse complement strand
GTTGAATTGAACACCGGCAAGGTGCGTCAGCAGCTCAGTTCATGGCGCGGCGAAGCTCGGCCACGCGGTCGGCCACGGCATCGATGTCGAACGCCTCCTCGGCGTGCACAAGGTAGGTTTCAAGGTCGGCGACGGCCATGCCCGCATTGCCGTGTGAGGCATGCGCCAACCCCCTGTCGCGGTATTCGCCCCACGCCTGCGGCAGCAGGACGATCAACCGGTCCTGCACCGCGATCAGGCGTTGCCAATCCTGTTGCGTCTTGTGGATTTCCTTGAGATTGCGCAGCATGCGCGCAATGATGTCGCGAGGCGGTGTGGCCTGCAGATACAGACCGATCGGCGCCTCGAAATCGCCGACCAGACCACTGCGCCTCTGGTAGGGCTCCAGCCGCTCCGACAGCTCTTCGCGACTGAGTGACTGGCCCGTGAACGGGTCGATCACCACCTGGCCCTTGGGCAGGTTCACCTTGACCATGAAGTGCCCCGGAAAACCCACACCGCGCGCGCTCAGGCCCAGTGCCTGTGCCAATTCGATCCACAGCACGGCAAGTGAGATCGGGATGCCGCGGCGGGTGTGCAGAACGGCGTTCAGGTAACTGTTGTCCGGGTCGTAATAATCGTTGACGTTGCCGCCAAAGCCGAGGTCACGAAAGAAAAACTGGTTCAAAACCCGCAGGCACTGCAAAGGCGGGGCGTCGGGTGGAACGCGGCGCTTGAGCCGGGCCAGCAACTGATCCACCTCACCGAGCACCTGCTGCACGTCGAGCTCGGGGTATTCATCCTGCGCCAGACTGATGGCCGCCTCCAGCAGAGGGAAGTGCTCGTCCGACTGCACCAGGGCAGCGAAGAATTCCAGCGGCGTAGGCGCCCTCAGACTAATTTCCATGATGCAGTATCCATGAATCCATTCGACGCCTCATCGTTGTAACGGTGGCGCCGGTCCACGTCAAGCAGCCGTCCGCTTGTAAAAGGCCGATCGATGGCAGCAGGCCCCGCCCCATGGCAGGGCCCGTCGCCATCGCGTCGCGGACTTCGTTGACTCCAACGGCGCGCGCGACCGAAAACAGCGGCGGACCAAACAGCACACATAGATGAGGTGGGAGCCCCGTCTAGTACATCACGAGACCGCCGTCCGCCACCAACGTCGTCCCGGTCACAATCGAAGCGTCCGGCGACAAGAGAAAGCAGATGCTCTTGGCAATTTCCTCGGGCGCCGCGGTCCGGTTCTGCACCGCCATGCCTTCGACGCGCTTGCGGTGTGCCTCGTTCTTCCAGGCCTCTTCGATCATCGGCGTGAGCGTCGCACCCGGGGCAACCGTGTTGACGCTGAGCCCCCTGTCCGCCAGCGCGCGCGCGGCGTTCTTGGTCAGGGCCAGCACGCCCCCCTTGCTGGCGGCATAGGCCGCGGTGCCGGAGAGGCCGCCGCCGCGCAAACCGGCCACGCTCGCCACGGTGCAGATGCGTCCGCCCGGCTGCATGCGGCGGGCCGCCTCGCGCAGGCACAGGAAGGTGCCGATGACGTTGACGGCATAGACCTCGCGAAACATGTCCACCGTGATGTCCATGAAGGGTGTCGTGTCCGCCACGCCGGCGCAAGTGGCGAGGGCATCGAGCCCGCCCAGCCACTCGCAGGCCGTGGCGAACGCCGCCACCAGCGCCACTTCATCAGTCACATCGACGCCCAATCCCAGGCTGCGCCCGCCCAGGCCATCGGCGCGCCGCGCGACCTG